>KL569492.1:35688-36383 GCA_000715685.1 Streptomyces lilacinus | reverse complement strand
CAGAGATGTGTATAAGAGACAGCCGCCCGCGGCGACCACCGTGCCGCCCGCGGCCCGCACCCGGTGGGCCAGGCGGAAGGCGTCCGCCTCGGAGCCGGCCTCCGGTACGGGCTCGGGCGCGGTGGTGGGGGAGGGGCCCGGGACGGCGGTGCGGGCGCCGCCCTCGGCGACGTAGCGGGTCGCGGCGGCCACCGCGCCCTGGACGGCCTCCGCCGGCAGCGCCCCGTCGCCGAGCAGGCCGGCCGCCGTCGCGGCGAAGCAGTCCCCGGCGCCGCAGGTGTCCCCGCCGTGCCGGTTGGCGGCGGGGACGAGCAGGGGTTCCTCGCCCTGGGAGAGCAGCGCGCCGCGCGCGCCCAGGGTCACCGCCACGGACCCCGCCCGCCAGCGCCGGACGAGCTCGGCCGCCGTACGGGCGACCGCGCCGAGCTCGTCGTCGTCCGCCGTGCCGGTGCCGGTGCCGGCGAAGCGGCGGGCCTCCTCGCCGGTGGGGGTGACCAGGCGGGCGCCGGGCACGGGCGGGCGGCCGCGCGGGTGGGGGTCCCATACCAGCGCCGTGCCGGCGGCCCGGGCGGCCAGCGCCTCGCGCAGGGCGTCGGCGGTGCCCCGCGCGTAGTCGGCGACCAGGATCGCCGGCGCCTCGTAGAGGAGACGGCGGGCCCGGGCGGTGTCGCCGGCGGCGCGCCCGGTGCCGCGGT
>KL569492.1:34946-35420 GCA_000715685.1 Streptomyces lilacinus | reverse complement strand
CCATGACGCGCGTCTTCTCCGCCAGCGGCCCGTCGACGGGCAGCGCCACCACCGTCACCCAGGGCTCGAGGAGGGCCCGCACGCGGCGGCTCGCCTCGTCGGTGCCCAGGGGCGCGACGAGGGTGACGTCCCGACCCGCCCGCGCGGCCAGGTAGGCGGCGAGCCCGGCGCCGCCGGGGCGCAGCCGCTCCTCGCAGCCGTCGAGGACGGGCACGGGCGCGTCGGGGGCGAGCCGTTCGGCGGTGCCGACCAGGTCCCGGTCGAGCAGCGCGTCGCCGACGACCAGCAGCGGTGTCCCGGTGCTCATCACGTTCCCCTTCCGGGTCGGGGCCCGGTGCCCAGGGCCGAGTCGAAGGCGGCGCACATCAGGTGCACGGCCACCAGGTGCAGTTCCTGGACGGTCGCGGTGCTGCCGGCCTCGACGCAGAGCGTCTCGTCGCCCGCCTCGGCGAGCGGGTTGGGCGCGGGGCCGGT
>KL569492.1:34397-34653 GCA_000715685.1 Streptomyces lilacinus | reverse complement strand
CCTCCCGGCCCGCCGCCGCGGCGGTGAGGAGGTTGCGGCTGGCGCCGCTCGTCGAGAGCAGGACGAGCACGTCGCCGGGCCGGGCGTGGGCCCGTACCTGACGGGCGAACAGCTCGTCGGCGCCGTAGTCGTTGACGATGGCCGTGCAGCTGGAGGTGTCGGCGTGCAGGGCGATCGCGGAGAAGGGGGGCCGGTCCTCGCGGTAGCGGTCGACGAGTTCGGCGGTCAGGTGCTGGGCCCTGTCTCTTATACACAT
>KL569492.1:33615-34229 GCA_000715685.1 Streptomyces lilacinus | reverse complement strand
GTCAGGTGCTGGGCCTGGGCGGCGCTGCCGCCGTTGCCGGCGGCCAGCAGCCGGCCGCCCGCCGTGAGCGCGGCCGCGAGCCGGGCCCCCCACCGCTGGGCGGTCACCGCGTTCTCCCGGCGGAACTCCGCCAGCGCCGTCAGCAGCCGGCCGCAGTGGTCGCCGTCGGTGTCCGTGATCGGTGCGGTGCGGGTGACGGTCATCGCGGTGCTCCTGACGGGACGGGGGCCGGCACGGCGACCCGGTCGTACACGCGTTCAACGCCGTCGGCCACCCGGTCCCAGGTGAAGCGGGCGACCGCGCGGGCGCGGCCGGCCCGGCCGTAGGACCGCAGCAGCTCCGGGGAGTCGAGCAGGCCGCGCACCGCCTCGGCGAGCGACGCCGGCCGGCCCGGCGGGACCAGCAGGCCGGTCTCGCCGTCGGCCACCGTGTCGCGGTGCCCGCCGACGTCCGTGGCCACCACGGGCACGCCGCAGGCCATGGCCTCCAGCGGGACGATGCCGAACGGCTCGTACACCGGGGTGCACAGCACGACGTCGGCGCCGCGGATCAGCGCGGGCATCTCCTCGTGCGGCACGCAGCCCAGCAGGCCCTGTCTCTTATACACATCTCTG
>KL569492.1:31982-33403 GCA_000715685.1 Streptomyces lilacinus | reverse complement strand
TCCGGGTCCTTGAGCAGCCCGTCGGCCGGCGGGCCGCCGGCGACCAGCAGTTCGGCGTCGGGCAGGTGGGCCAGCGCCCGCAGCGCGAGGTCGACGCCCTTGCGGGGGACGAGGCGGCCGACGCACAGCAGTCGGTGGCGGGCGCGGCGCGCCGGCGCGAGCGCGATGCGGCCGCGGGCGGCGAAGTGCTCGGTGTCCACCCCGCAGGGCACCACCGAGCAGCGGTCCGGCGGGATGCCCATGAGCGCCAGTTCGTGGACCTCGTCGGTGCAGGTCGCGATGATCCGGGCGCAGGACGCGCCGATCTCCCGCTCGGCGGCCGGCCGTTCGGCCGGGCTGGTGTCGGCGGTGCCCTGGTGGCGCCGCTTGACGGTGCCGAGCGCGTGGTACGTCTGCACGACGGGCACACCCAGGTCGCGGGCGGCGAGCAGCGCGGCGGTGCCGGACATCCAGAAGTGGGCGTGGACGACGTGGGGGCGGGTCCCGCGCCAGGCGCGGGCCAACTGCGCGCCGAGGTCCGGCACGTAGGCGTGGATGTCGTCCTTGGGTATCGCGCGGGGCGGACCGGCCCGTACGTGCTCGACGACCGCCCCGGAGGGCAGCGGCACCCGATCCGGGAGCTGCGGGTCGTCCCTGCGGGTGTAGACGGTCACGTCGTGGCCGCGACCGGCGAGCAGGTCGGCGAGGCGGGCGACGTAGACGTTCTGGCCGCCCGCGTCGGGGCCGCCGAGGGCGGCGAGCGGGCTCGCGTGCTCGGACACCATGGCGATCCTCATCGCGTCATCTCCTTGATCAGACGGTCCCAGTCGTCGAGGAACCGCGGCAGTCCGTACCGCGCGAGCGCCGCCGCCCGCGCCGCCCGTCCCGTCGCGCGGGCGCGCTCGGGCTCGGCGAGGAAGCCGCGGACGGCGTCGCGCAGGACGTCCGGCCGGTTGGAGACCACCCCGGCGTCCGGCGGCACGGCCTCGACCACCTCGGTGGTGGCCAGGGCCACCACGGGCATGCCCAGGTGCATGGCCTCCAGCAGTGACAGCCCCAGCGACGTCCACCGCACCGGATGGAGGTACAGGCGGCGTTCGGCCATGGCCCGGTGCAGGGTGGCCTGGACGAGCTCCTGCCCGTGGCAGCGCTCCTCCGGCAGCCCCAGCCGGCCGGCGATGCCCTCGGTGCCCATGCCGAAGACGTCCAGCGGCGCGGCCTCGGCGAAGTGGGGCAGCAGGTCCGTGCCTGTGTATAAGAGACAGCTCGTTGACGACGACCGCGGCCCGCTCCAGCCGGCCGGTCCACAGCGGGCCCGGGTCGACGACGCCGTGCTCGATGACGGTGGCCGGGGTCGCTCCGCAGTCCCACATCAGCCGGTTGAAGTGGGTGACGTGCACGATCGTCAGCCCCGGCAGGCCCTGTCTCTTATACACATCTCT
>KL569492.1:29589-31723 GCA_000715685.1 Streptomyces lilacinus | reverse complement strand
GTGTATAAGAGACAGGCTCCGCCTCGTGCGGCCGCTGCAGGACCACCAGGTCGAGGTCGGTCTCCCGCAGCCGCTCCGGGGGCAGCTCGACGACCGACTCCGGCCAGTCGAAGGTGCGCGCCCGGCCGAGCCCGTCGGGCCCCCGGTCCTCGGTGACCGGTACGACGTAGGTGTGCGGGCCCCGGACGAACGCCGTCGTCCACGAACCGTGCACGTGCCACAGCAGGATCCTCATGACGTCCGCTCCAGACAGGGGTCGAGGCCGGGCGTCCGCCCGGTCAGCTTCTCCACGGCGGCCAGCACGTCCTCCGCCGACACCCCGTTCAGGCAGGGGTGCCCCGGCACCGGGCAGACGCGGGCCCGGCTGTCCGCGCACGGCGCCCGCTCGTCGCCGAGCAGGACGTACGGGACGCCGTAGGGCGCCCAGCGCTCGGCCGGCACCACCGGGGCGAACAGCGACACCACGGGCGTGCCCACCGCCGCCGCCAGGTGGGCCGGGCCGGTGTTGCCGACCACGACCGCGGCCGCCCGCGCGAGCACGCCGGCCAGCCCGGCGGGCGTGGTGCGCCCGCCCAGGTCCAGGGCGACCCCGCCGGCGACGGCCGCCGTCAGCTCCCGCTCGCCGGAGCCGCCCGTGACAGACCCGGTACCCGGCCCGGACCAGCACCCGGACCGCCGCCGCGCACCGCTGCCGGCCCCACCGCCGGGCGGGCGCCGCGGCGCCCGGGTGCACCACGACGTAGCCCGGCGCCAGCTCGTCGCCGGCCACGAGCTTGTCGGGCGCCGGGGGTTCGCGCACCGCGAGCCGCCCGTCGTCGCCCGCCGGCAACCGGAAACCGGCCGCCTCGGCGAGGTCGAGGGCCGCCCGCGCCTCGTGCCGGTGCGGGGCGCGGTGGTGTCGTACGTCCAGCAGCGCGCCCGGATAGTCCTCGCAGTCCGCCGCCAGGTGCCGTACCCCCGCCATCCGCAGGAGCAGCGCCGTGGGCAGCGGGCTCTGGTGGAACGACGTCAGCACGAGCCCCGCGTCCGCCGGGTCCCGCGCGAGGCGGCCGACCAGGTCGAGGACGTCGGCCCGGTCGACGGGCGACGGATCGAAGCCCACCCACGGCGCGTCCCACACCACCACCTCGTCGACCCCGGGCAGCATGCGCGCGGCCGGGGCGCCCAACGGCCCGCACAGCAGCGTGACGTGCTCGGCCCGCGCGGCCACCGCGCGCACCGCGGGCCCGGCGAGCAGCACGTCGCCGAAGCTGTCCAGGCGTGCCACGAGCGCCCTCACCACGGCCCCCTCTCCGCCCCGGCGCCCACGGCCGGACGCGGGCCGAGCAGGTCGCGCACCGCGGCGAGCAGGTCGGGCGCCCGGTGCCGGGCGCGCCGGACCTCGTCGGGGAGGGTGATCGGCGTCGGCACGAGCACCCCCGCGGCGCCCGCCGCCGCGGCGGCCTCCATGTCGCTCCCGATGTCGCCGACGACCACGCAGTCGGCCGGGCGGACACCCAGCTCCCGGGCGGCCGAGAGGATCAGTCCCGGCGCCGGCTTGCGGCAGCCGCAGCCGTCGTCCGGCCCGTGCGGGCACACCGCCCACACGTCGAACGGTCCGAGCAGGCGCTCCACGCGCGCGTTCACCGCGCGCACCTGCGCCGCCGTCAGCAGGCCCCGGGCCACGCCCGACTGGTTGGTGACCACGCCCGTGCGCACCCCCCGCCGCCGCAGCAGCGCGAGCGCGGACCGGGCGCCCGGCACGGGCACCACCCGCCCGGGGTCGCCGTTGTACGGCACGTCCTCGACCAGCGTGCCGTCCCGGTCGAACAGCACGGCCGCGGGCACCCGGGCGGCGGTCACGGGACCGGCCCCTCGCGCAGCGGCGTCCGCACCGCCACCGGTACGACGACGGGCTCGTCCGGCGCGCCGGGCAGCGGCCGGGCGCCCCGGTGCCGCCAGGTGCCGTGCAGCCGGTGACCGACCGCCAGCGGCGGGATGGCGACGCTGGTGACGAGCATGGTCGCCACCTCCTCGGCCGTGCGCGGGCCGGGCGCGATGCGGGCCCGGGCGAACTCGGCTGTCCCCAGCGCCCAGCCCAGCGCGGTGGCCGCGGCGGCGCCCCGCCGCCCGGCCAGGGCCAGCGCGAGGGCCG
>KL569492.1:28414-29325 GCA_000715685.1 Streptomyces lilacinus | reverse complement strand
GATGTGTATAAGAGACAGCACCATGAGGGCGTCGTCGGCGTTGCCGGCCTGGGTGCGCAGCGACACCCAGCGGTCCGTCGCCCGCACCGGGTGCCGGGTGACGCGGGTGCCCGGCTCCAGGTGCCAGCCGGCGGCGCGCACCCGCAGGGCGAGGTCCGCGTCCTCGCGGAAGGCCCGGGGGAAGCGCTCGTCGAAGCCGCCCACCGCGGCCAGCGCGGCGGTGCGGTAGGCCATGTCGGCGGTCGCCCAGCGGGCCGAGGCCAGCCCGGCGGTGTTGCGCTCCCAGTCCGTGGCCGGCCGGCCGACGGGCAGCGGCACCTCGACGATGCCCTGCGTCCCGCCCACGTCCGGCGCCGCGCAGCCCAGGTCGCCGGCCAGCTCGGCCCGCCAGGCCGGCCCGACCCGCACGTCGTCGTCGAGGAAGACCACCCAGGGGGTGTCCACGGTCCGCCAGCCCGCGTTGCGGGCGGCCGCCGGGCCCCGCCCGCCGGTGGCCACCGTGCGGGCGCGCGGGGCGAGTTCGCCGAGTGCCTCGAGCGGCAGCGGGGGACGCGCGTGCCGGGCGCCGCGGCGGTCGTCGACGACGACGACCTCGCGCGGCGCGGCGCCCTCCGACGCGGCCAGCGCGCCGAGGCAGTCGGCGAGGCAGGGGCGGCCGACGGTGGGGACGACCACCGCGTAGTCGCAGGAGCGCCCGGTGCTCATGCCGTCCCCTCCCCGCCGGCGTACATCCGGCCGCGCCGGACCGCGTACGGGCCGAGCGCCAGCAGGTCCACCGGCGCCGAGCCGAAGCACTCCAGGGCGTCCCGGGGGTCGTCGACCATCGGCCGGCCGGCGGTGTTGAGGCTGGTGTTGACGACGACCGGCAGGCCCGTGCGCCGCTCGAACGCGGCCAGCATCCGGGCCACCAG
>KL569492.1:27474-28144 GCA_000715685.1 Streptomyces lilacinus | reverse complement strand
TGTGTATAAGAGACAGGCCAGCATCCGGGCCACCAGCGGCTCCCGCGCCGGGTCGACCGTCTGGATCCGGGCCGTGCCGTCCACGTGCACCACGGCCGGTATGCGGTCCCGCCAGGGCTTCGCCACGCCGTGCACGAAGAGCATGTACGGGCTCGGCAGCGGGCCCTCGAAGACGTCGATCGCGCGGTCGGCGAGCACCATCGGCGCGACCGGGCGGAACTCCTCCCGCCCCTTGACGTGGTTGAGCCGCTCCAGGTTCTCCGCGCGGCCCGGGTGCGCCAGCAGCGACCGGTGGCCCAGCGCCCGGGGCCCGTACTCGGCGCGGCCCTGGAACCAGGCGACGATGCCGTCGCGAGCCAGCTCCTCGGCCACCGCCTCGGCGATGTCGGCGGGCCGGTCGTACGGCACGCGCGCCCGCTCGAGCCAACCCCGCAGCTCCTCGTCGGTCCAGCCGCGGCCCAGGTCCGCGCCCGCCATGGGGGCGGGCGGCCGCCCCGACTCCGCCGCCAGGTGCAGCGCCGCGCCGAGCGCCGTGCCCGCGTCGCCGGCGGCCGGCTGCACCCACACCCGGTGGAAGGGCCCCTCGATCGCGATGCGGGAGTTGGCCACGCAGTTGAGCGCCACCCCGCCGGCCATGGCCAGCGACTCGGCCTCTGTCTCTTATACACAT
>KL569492.1:24578-27180 GCA_000715685.1 Streptomyces lilacinus | reverse complement strand
CGGCCCGGGTCCGGCTGTGCAGCCAGCGGGCCAGGTCCAGCAGCAGCTCCTCCAGGCACGCCTGGGTGCTCGAGGCGAGGTCGGCGTGGTCCTGGGTCCACTCCTGACCCGGCGCGCGGGGCTCGGTCAGCGCGGCCCAGGGCACGCCGTGCGCGCGGAACCCGCCGTCGCCGGTGGCGTGCAGGTGCTTGCGCAGCTCGGTCAGGAACCGCGGCTTGCCGTACGCCGCGAGCGCCATGACCTTGTACTCGTCGCTGCTGCGCAGGAAGCCCAGGTGCTCCGTCAGTTCCTCGTAGACCAGCCCCAGCGACTGCGGCAGCTCCTGCGCGGAGAGGATCTCCAGGGTGCCGCCGGTGTAGCGGCCCGCGAGGTGCGAGGCGCACTCGCCGCGCCCGTCGAGCACCAGCACCGCGCTGTCGGGGTGCGGTGCCGCCAGGCCCGCGGAGGCGGCGTGGGCGACGTGGTGGGGCACGAAGCGCACCTTCTCGGGGTCCAGTCCGGGCAGCGCCTCGGCGAGGAAGCGGGGCGCCTCGCGGGCGTACGTCTGGCGGATGCCGTCCCAGGGGTCGTCCAGGCCCATGGACGGGGTGGGCCGGGCGAGCGCCGGGTCGTAGGAGTAGCCGACGACGTCCAGGTCGGCGGGGGCCAGGCCGGCGTGCTCGAGGCACCACCGGGCGGACTCGCGGGGGAGTTCCCAGGCCGCGAACGGCACGGGCCGCTTGCCGTGCTTCCGTCGGGAGAAGCGTTCCTCCTCCGCGGCGGCGACGATCCGCCCGTCGACGACCAGCGCCGCCGCCGGGTCGTGGAAGAGAGCGTTGATACCGAGGATGCGCATGCCGTGCTCCTGGTGCGTCGGGGCCGCGGACACGGTGCCGGGGGCCGTCAGGGGAGGGCGGACCGCATGAACCACTCCACGGTCCGTTTGAGGCCTTCGGCGCAGTCGACGCGGGGCGACCAGCCCAGCTGCCGGCGTGCCGCGGCCGTGTCGGGACGGCGCCTGGCCGGGTCGTCGGCCGGCCGGTCCACGAACGCGACGGTGGAGGCCGAGCCGGTCAGGTCGACGATGCGACGGGCCAGCTCGAGCATCGTCGTCTCGTCCGTGCCGCCGATGTTGACCGGGCCGGGGTGTCCGCTGGCCGCGAGGGCCACGACGCCGTCCACGGTGTCGTCGACGTAGGTCAGGGAGCGCGTCTGGCCGCCGTCGCCGGCCACGGTCAGCGGCTCGCCGTCGAGGGCCTGCCGGATGAACGTGGGCACGGCGCGGCCGTCGCCGGCCCGCATCCGCGGACCGTAGGTGTTGAAGATGCGCACGATGGACGTGTCGGTGCCGTACGTGCGCCGGTAGGCGGAGACCAGGGCCTCGGCGAAGCGCTTGGACTCGTCGTAGACGCTGCGCGGCCCGATGGGGTTCACGTTGCCCCAGTACCGCTCGTGCTGCGGGTGCTCCAGCGGGTCCCCGTACACCTCGGAGGTGGAGGCCAGCAGGAACCGGGCACCGTCGAGGCGCGCCAGCTCCAGCGCGGTGCGGGTGCCGCCGCTGCCGGCGTCCAGGGTCTCGATCGGCAGCCGGAGGTAGTCGGCGGGGGAGGCGGGGCAGGCCAGGTGCAGCACCAGGTCCACCCGCCCGGGTACGCAGTCCAGGCCGTCGGGCCGCGTCACGTCGGCCTCGACGAAGTGGAAGCGCGGATCGCCCGCCAGGTGGGCGACGTTGGCGCGGGAGCCGGTGACCAGGTTGTCGACACACCACACCGCGCAGCCCTCGGCCAGCAGCCGTTCGCACAGGTGCGACCCGATGAAGCCGGCCCCTCCGGTGACCACCGCGCGGTCCCAGCGTCGTTCGTCCATGATCACACTCCTTCGCGTACGGGCCGTCGCGTGCGGCGCGGTACGGGCCGACGGGGCCGTGGGCACGGCCCCGGGCAGGCGCCCGCCGCACCGGGGTGTCCGGTGCGGGACCTGTCAGCCGGGTGGAATTGGAAGGGCCGCCGCCGTTCGGGACGGCGAGGCGGTCGGGGCGGGCGGGCGGTCCGCCGCGCCGGGGCGGCCGGGTCCTCGTCCGCACGCCGCGTGGGCGCCGGCGACCCGCGGGGACCGGGACCGTGCCCGTGACCACCCGTAGCCGAAACGACTCAAGCAGCAGCGTCGCACACAGCCGCCGCTTCCTCCACCGGAAGCGGCCCGGCCGTGGCACCCCCGGCGCGGACGCCGGTTTCGGCTTGCCCGCCCCGGGAACGCGGGTGAGCCTGAGGAGGCGAGCGGCGCCGTGCCGACGCCCTCCTCCCCGAGTCCCCTGCGGAAGGAAGTGCACGCGTGTCCGCCCACCACCAGTCAGCAGGCCGGTCCGCGCCGGAACCGAGCGACGCCAAGGACGAACAGCTGGCACGGTTCCGTGCCGCCCCCGAGCACGACGCGCTCACCACCGACCAGGGCGTGCGCGTCGACGACACCGACAACGCGCTGCGGTCCGGCACCCGCGGGCCGACCCTGCTCGAGGACTTCCACAACCGCGAGAAGCTCACGCACTTCGACCACGAGCGCATCCCCGAACGCGTCGTCCACGCCCTGTCTCTTATACACATCTCTGATGGCGCGAGGGAGGCGT
>KL569492.1:18250-24321 GCA_000715685.1 Streptomyces lilacinus | reverse complement strand
CCTACGGCTACTTCGAGTGCTACGAGCCGCTGACCGAGTACACCTGCGCCGACTTCCTCGGCGAGGCCGGCCGCCGCACGCCCGTCTTCGTGCGCTTCTCCACCGTGCAGGGCCCGCGCGGCTCCGCCGACACCGTGCGCGACGTGCGCGGCTTCGCCACCAAGTTCTACACCCGCGAGGGCAATTACGACCTGGTCGGCAACAACATGCCGGTCTTCTTCATCCAGGACGCCGTCAAGTTCCCCGACTTCGTCCACGCGGTGAAGATGGAGCCGCAGCACGAGATGCCCACCGGCGGCTCCGCCCACGACACCTTCTGGGACTTCGCCTCCCTGCAGCCGGAGACCACCCACATGCTCATGTGGCTGATGTCCGACCGCGCCATCCCGCGCAGCTTCCGGATGATGCAGGGCTTCGGCGTGCACACCTTCCGCTTCGTCACCGCCGACGGGCGCGGCACCTTCGTGAAGTTCCACTGGAAGCCCAAGCTGGGCGTCAACTCCCTCGTCTGGGACGAGGCCCAGATCGCCGCCGGCCGCGACCCCGACTTCAACCGCCGCGACCTGTGGGAGGCCATCGAGGCCGGCGAGTACCCCGAGTGGGAGCTCGGCGTGCAGCTGGTCCCCGAGAGCGACGAGTTCGCCTTCGACTTCGACCTCCTCGACGCCACGAAGATCATCCCCGAGGAGCTGGTGCCGCTGCGCCCGGTCGGCCGGCTCGTCCTCGACCGCAACCCGCAGAACTTCTTCGCCGAGACCGAGCAGGTCGCCTTCCACACCGCCAACGTCGTACCGGGCATCGACTTCACCAACGACCCGCTGCTCCAGGGCCGCAACTTCTCCTACCTCGACACCCAGCTGATCCGCCTGGGCGGCCCCAACTTTAGCCAGATCCCCGTCAACCGGCCCGTCGCCGACGTCCACCACAACCACCGCGACGGCTTCGGCCAGCAGGTCATCCACCCCGGCACCAACTACTTCCCCAACTCCCTCGGCGGCGGCTGCCCCGCCCACGCCGGCTCCGGCGGCGGACCCGGCGTCTTCCGGCACTACGCGCAGCGCGTCGACGGCGAGAAGATCAAGGTGCGCAGCGACAGCTTCCAGGACCACTACAGCCAGGCCGCGCTGTTCTGGAACAGCATGTCCGACTGGGAACGGCGGCACATCGTCGAGGCCTTCCGCTTCGAACTCGGCAAGGTCGGCTCCGTCCCCGTGCGCGAGCGCATGGTCGGCAACCTCGCCCACGTCAACGGGGACCTCGCGGCACAGGTCGCCGACGGGCTCGGCCTGCCCGCCCCGGCGCCCGTCGCCGGCATCACCACCGCCTCCTCGCCCGCCCTGAGCCAGGAGAACCTGCGCGGCGCCGGCATCCGCACCCGCAAGGTCTGTCTCTTATATGTGTATAAGAGACAGGCCAAGGACGGCACCGTCCGCGGCGCCGACAACGGAACCCTCGACGTGGACCGGGCCCTGCCGACCATGGCCTCCGTCCTCTACGACGCCGTCCTCGTCGCCGACGGCAAGGAGGCCGTCGCCGCGCTGGCCGCCGACCCGGCGTCCGTGCGGTTCGTCGAGGAGGCCTACCGGCACGGCAAGCCCGTGGCCGCCTTCGGCGAGGGCACCCGCCTGCTCACCGAGGCGAAGCTGCCCGAGGCCGTGGTCCTCGGCGACTCCGCCCCCGACTACGGCATCCTCACCAGCAACGGCACCGCCTCGCCCCAGGACCTCGCCGACGCCCTCGCCACCGCGCTCGAGCAGCACCGCTTCCCCCGCCGCCCGGGCCTGCTCAACTGACGCGGGGCGAGCGGAGGTGAGTGCCGCGCGCGAGGACCGCGAAACCGTCCGCACACTGCTGCGCGCGTACGGGCGGACGTACGCCGAGGAGGCCGGCATCCGGCTGCGGGACACCCCGCAGCCGCTCTACCAACCGCTCGTGCTCGCGGTCCTGATCAGCGCCCGCATCCGTGCCTCGGTCGCGGTCGAAGCGGCCCGCTGTCTGAACAAGGCGGGCATGAAGAGCCCGCGCCGGATGGCGGACGCGACCTGGCAGCAACGCGTCGACGCCCTGGGTGAGGGCGGCTACCGCCGCTACGACGAGCGCACCGCGACCATGCTCGGCAACGGCGCGGACCTGCTGCTCGAGCACTACGGCGGCGACGTGCGGCGCATGCGGAGCAAGGCCGACGGCGACGTCGGCCGGCTCCGCGAGGTCCTGCGCGAGGTGCCGGGCCTCGGCCCGGCCGGCGCCGACATCTTCCTCCGCGAGGCACAGGCCGTCTGGCCGGAGGCGTATCCGTACATCGACGCGAAGGCGCTGCAGGGCGCGCGGCGCCTCGGGCTGCCGGGCGACCCGGAGGCGCTGGCCGGCCTGGTCGACCGGAAGGAGGCGCCCGCGCTCGCCGCGGCCCTGGTCCGGGCGGCCCTGGACAAGACCGTGGCCGAGGACGTGCGCGGGGGCTGAGGGCGGCGGCCCGGGGGCTCCGGCGTCAGAGCTCCCGCAGGGCGGGCAGCAGTTCGGCGGCGGCCCAGTCCAGGTAGGCCTCCTGGTGCCGCCCGCCGATCTGCACCAGCGCGATCTCCGTGAAGCCGGCGTCCACGTACGGCCGCACGCTCTCGACGAAGTCGTCCGTCTTCGACCCGCAGGGGATCGACCGGGCGACGTCGTCCTTGGTCACGAACTGCGAGGCGGAGGCGAAGGAGACGTCGTGGGGCAGCTCGGAGTTGACCGGCCAGCCCAGCCCGAACCAGCGGAACTGGTCGTGGGCCCGGTCGACGGCCGCGTCGCGGTCGGTGTCGTAGCACACGGGCAGCTGGCCGATCCGCGGCTTTCCCGCACCGCCGTGCCGGTCGAAGGACTCCAGCAGCTCCTTCTCGGGCTCGGTGGCGATGACCAGGTCCGCGAGCTGTCCCGCGAGCCGGCAGGAGCGCTCGCCGGAGACGGCGATCCCGATCGGCGGGGCCTGTTCCGGCAGGTCCCAGAGCTTGGCGTGCTCGACGTCGTAGTGCGGGCCGTGGTGGGTGAGGGTGCGGCCCTCGAACAGGGCCCGGATGATGCCGACCGCCTCCTCGAGCATCTCGTGCCGCACGTCGATCCCGGGCCAGCCGCCGCCGACGACGTGCTCGTTGAGGTTCTCCCCGGAGCCCAGCCCCAGCCGGAACCGGCCCTGGGACAGCAGTTGGACGGTGGCGGCCTGCTGCGCCACCAGGGCCGGGTGGTAGCGGACGGTCGGGCAGGTGACGTACGTCATGAGGGGAATGCGGGAGGTGGCCTGCGCGGCGGCGCCCAGGACCGCCCACGCGTTGGGGGAGTGGCCCTGGGAGGCCAGCCACGGGAAGTAGTGGTCGGAGATCACGGAGAAGTCGAAGCCCGCCTTCTCGGCACCCACCACGTGCTCGACCAGCTCTCGGGGGCCGGCCTGCTCGGTCATCATCGTGTATCCGAATTGCGCCATAAAAGCCGAGTTTCCCCGGTCCGCCGCGCGAAACCCCGCCGCGCGCCCGCGACAGCCCGTTCGGCCGTACGACACATGCGCACCCGGCGGTACCCGACGAGACTCGACTGCGTGAGGGGGGGATCCCGCACCGAAAGGCAGTGCTGCGCCATGAGAGCCAAGGACAAGGCCAAGGCGAAGGCCGAGCAGGCGAAGGGCCGGCTCAAGCAGACCACGGGCAAGGCCACCGGCGACCGCAAGATGGAGACCGAGGGCCGCATCGAGAAGGCCAAGGGCGACCTCCACGACGCCGTCGAGAAGGCCAAGCACAGCGTCCAGAGAAAGCGGAAGTAGCCGCGCTGGACCTGGAGAGCGCGGCCGACGAGCTCTTCCGGCTGCGTCCCGAGGAGTTCACCGCCGCCCGCGACCGACGGGCCGCCGAAGCCGCGGCGGCCGGCGAGCGTGAGCTGGCGCGGCGCGTCAAGGCGCTGCGCCGGCCCACGCTGTCGGCGTGGGCGAGCAACCTGCTGGTCCGGGAGCGCCCCGACCAGGCCGGGGCGCTCACCGCCCTCGGCCAGGCCCTGCGCGACGCCCACCGCGACCTGGACGGCGGTCGGCTGCGCGAGCTCGGCCACCGCCAGCACACCCTGGTCGCCTCCCTGGCCCGAGCGGCCCGGCGCCTCGCGGAGGAGGCCGGACGTCCCGTGGGCGACGACGCCGGGCGCGAGCTCGAGGAGACCCTGCACGCCGTCCTCGCCGACCCCGACGCCGCGCGGGAGTGGGCCACGGGCCGGCTCAGCAGACCCCTCGCCCCGGTCGCCGGCTTCCCCGGCATCGCCCCCGACGCGGCCGAACGCCTCGCCGCCCCGCCCGCCCCCGCCCCATCCGAACCCGCCGCCGGGCGTAGCGCCGACGCACGCGTCGCCGACCTGGCCGAGGCCCGTGAACGCCGCCGGCAGGACCGGCGCAGCGAACAGCGCGCCGAGGCGCGCCGGCACGCGGAACGGGTCCGCGCCGAGGCGCGGACCCGCGAGGAGGAGCTGGCCGGCGTCCGCGACGAGGCCGACCGGGCGGAACGCGATCAGCGGGACGCCCAACGGGCCGTGGACGACCTCACCGCCGCCCTCGCCACCGCCCGCGACGACCGGAGCGCCGCCCAGGAACGGGCCCGCGCGCTCCGCACCCGCCTGCGGGAGGCCGAGCGAGCGCTGCGGACCGCCCGGCGCGCGGCCGAGGAGGCGGAGCGGGCGGTCGAGCGCCTCACGTGACCCCAGCAGGGCTACAGGTCCGTCTGCCGGGGCTACAGGTCCGTCCGCCAAGGCTAGAGGTCCGTCTGCTCCACGAACCACACCCGCTCGATGCGCTCCTCGCCCACCTCGTACATCGCGACGGCGGTCCGCGTCTGGTCGCCCATGAAGCCCGTGACCCGCTCCTGGTCGATCACGACGCGGCCGTGCCGCACCCGCGACACCAGCTCGGCGTGCAGGTCGGGGCTGGCCTCGAAGAGCCTGCGGTAGCGCTCCCGGAACGCCGGCCCCGAGCAGTCGGCGATCACCTCGCCCGACGGGAAGCCGAGGACCGGCACCTCCTCGACGTAGAAGCCGAGAAAACACTCCAGGTCGCCCGCGTTGTAGGCGGCGAGCTGACCGTCGACGATCTCCTCCGGAGACATGGCGTAACTCCCTTTCCCAGTGGTCACTGTGCTTGAGTGAAGAGCAGGCTGACGTTGTGCCCGCCGAATCCGAAGGAGTTGACGAGCCCCGCCGACCAGACGCCCGCGCGGCTCTCGCCGTGGACCACGTCGAGGTCGGCGGCCGGGTCGAGCCGGTCGAGGTTGCGGGTGGCGGGCAGCACGCCGCCCTTCAGGGTGAGCACGGCCGCGACGGCGGCCACCGCCCCCGAGGCGCCCAGCATGTGACCGGTCATCGACTTCGTGGCGGTGACCGCGGCGTGCCGGCCGATCGCCTCGGCGACGGCCTCCGCCTCGGCCAGGTCCCCGGACTCGGTGGAGGTGGCGTGGGCGAAGACGTGGTCGACGTCCCCCGGACCCAGGTCCGCGGAGGCCAGCGCGGTACGGATGGCGAGGACCTGGCCCTGCGTGTCGGACGCGGTGATGTGGTGGGCGCTGGAGGTGACGGCGGCCCCGGCGAGGGCGCCGTAGGCCCGGGCGCCGCGGGCCCGCGCGAAGTCCGCCCGCTCCAGGACCACGATGCCCGCGCCCTCGGCCATCACGAAGCCGCTGCGGTCCGCGTCGAAGGGGCGGGACACCGACGCCGGGTCCGCCTCGCTCGTCGACAGCGCCTTCATCTGCGCGAAGGCGGCGACGGTGAACGGGTGCAGGCAGGCCTCGGTGCCGCCCGCGACCACCACGTCCGCCCGGCCGGCCCGGATGAGGTCCAGGCCCATGGCGACGGCCTCCGCGCCGGAGGCGCACGCGCTGACCGGTGTCCGCGCCCCGCCCCGCGCGCCCAGCTCCATGCTGACCCAGGCGGCGGGCCCGTTGGGCATCAGCATGGGGACGGCGAAGGGGGACAGCCGCCGCGCACCCGACCGCTCGTACAGGTCGTCCTGCCCGAGGGTGGTCAGCACGCCGCCGGTGCCGGTGCCGATGACGACGGCGAGCCGCTCGGGCTCCACGGCG
>KL569492.1:16827-17980 GCA_000715685.1 Streptomyces lilacinus | reverse complement strand
AGATGTGTATAAGAGACAGGGCCTCGCGGGAGCCGATGAGCGCCAGTTGCTCGCAGCGGTCCAGCTTGCGGGCCTGCACGCGGTCGAGCATCGACGCGGGGTCCACGGGCAACGCACCGGCCACGTGCACGGGCAGGTCCGCCGCCCACTCCTCCGTCAGCCCCGTCACCCCGGACTTACCGGCCAGCAGCCCCGACCACAGCGACGCCGCGTCGGCGCCCAACGGCGTCACCGCGCCCACACCCGTTATGAGCACGTCAGCGTGATGGCTCATCCCCGTCCCTCCGTACAAGTAGAAAGTCAACAAGGACCAGCCCCTGACGGGAACCGGTCCTGTGTCGTCCGTGAGTCGAGACTCTCAGCTCACGAAGGTTCCTTTCACTCGAGCGAGTCCACCGATTCAAGATCCAGAAACTGGAGGGTCTCCACAACGGCCGGGCGGCTGGGGATAATGAGCCATGCGTTCCTGGCCGAGGCACACCGGATGAGCACCCGTCTGAGACTGCTGCGCAAGCAGAACAGGATGAGTCTGGAGGCGCTGGCCGGGCTGACCGGCGTGACGAAGAGCTACCTGTCGAAGGTGGAGCGGGGCCTGAGCGTGCCCTCCATCTCGACGGCCATGAAGCTCGCCCGCGTGCTGAACGTGGAGGTGGGGCAGCTCTTCGCCGAGGACGTCGAGCCCGAGCTCATCAGCGTCGTACGGGCCGACGAGCGCACCCCGGTGGCGCCGGCCGCGGGCCCCGGCGCCGCTGAGTACGAGGGCATCGCCACGGGAGTGGGCGGCAAGGCGATGGCCCCCTTCATGATGTACCCGCCGCCCGCGCCCGAGGACACGTCGTTCAAGTCGCACCCGGGGGAGGAGTTCTTCTTCGTCCACGAGGGCGAGGTGGAACTGGTCTTCCCCGACCGCACGGTGGTGCTGGGCCCGGGCGACAGCGTCTACTTCAAGGCCGAGGTGCCGCACCGCTCCCGGAGCCTGGGCGAGCGGCGGGCGGCCGTCCTGGTCGTCATCCACGACGAGCCGTGCGCCGCCGCGGGGGCCGGCACCCCGCACCATTCGTGATCGGCGCCCGCCCCGGTCGGCGGGGCGTCAGGCGTCCAGCGCCGCCAGGATCTCCCGGAGCCTGCCGACGCCCTCGGCGGGCAGCGGCAG
>KL569492.1:9985-16574 GCA_000715685.1 Streptomyces lilacinus | reverse complement strand
GCCGACGCCCTCGGCGGGCAGCGGCAGCAGCGGCCGGCGGGGCTCCCCGGCGTCCAGGCCCCGCAGGGCCAGACCGGCCTTGACCGTGGTGGGCAGCCCGCCCGCGAGGATGAACTGCAGCAGCGGAAGCTGTCGGTAGAACAGCTCGCGGGCCCGGCCGAGGTCGCCCTCGGACACCGCCCGGTACAGCCCCAGCGCCGCCTCCGGCGCCAGGCACGGCGCCGCCGTGCACCAGCCGGCCGTCCCGGCCGCGAAGGCTTCCAGGGCGAGCGGGTTCGAGCCGTTGTAGAAGGGCAGCCGGCCCTCCGAGAGCTGGGCGATGCGGTGCATCCGCTGCACGTCCCCGCTGCTCTCCTTGACCATGGTGACGTTCTCGAACCGCTCCCACAGCGACACGAGGAGCTCCGGGGACATGTCGACGCCGCTGGTCGCGGGGTTGTTGTAGACCATGACGGGGATGTCGACGGCGTCGGCGACCCGGCCGTAGTGCTCGACGATCTCGCGTTCGCCCAGCTTCCAGTAGGACACCGGCAGGACCATCACCGCGTCCGCGCCGGCCCGTTCGGCGAACCGGGCCCGCCGCACGGCACCCCGGGTGGTCAGGTCCGAGATGCCGACCACCGTCGGCACGCGCCGGCCGACCGCCGCCACGGAGGCCTCGGCCACCTCGTACCACTCGCCGTCGTCGAGATAGGCGCTCTCGCCGGTGCTGCCCAGCGGCGCTATCGCGTGACATCCGGCGTCGACGAGCCGGTCGACGAGCGCGGCGAGCGCGGTGGTGTCCACCTTCCCGTCCTCGCGGTCGAAGGGGGTGACGGGATAGGCGATGACGCCGCGCAGCGCGGTGGTGGTGGACATCTCAGACACCGGTCCTTCTCTCGGCGGAGCCGGCGTCGCCGGCACGACGGACACAGTCGGGGTGCGCGCGCAGGGCGCGGCGGGCGTAGTAGGCGAAGGACGCCTGGTCGCGCTTGGGTGTGGAGATCCAGTCGTGCGCCTCCCGCGCGAGCTCCGCCGGCAGCGGCCGCACCGCGCCCGCCGCCGAGGCAAGCAACTGCAGCCGCGCCGCGCGCTCGAAGAGCAGGGCCAGCGTGCAGGCCTCCTCGACGGTGCGGCCGGTGACGAGCATGCCGTGGTGGGCCAGCAGCAGGGCGCGCTTGTCCCCGAGGGCGGCGGAGATGATCTCGCCCTCCTCGTTGCCCACGGGGATGCCCGGCCAGTTCTCCAGGAACGCGCAGTCGTCGTAGAGCGGACAGGTGTCCATGTGGGAGACGACGAGCGGCGTCTCCAGCATCGACAGGGCCGAGATGTGCAGCGGGTGGGTGTGAATGACGCAGTTGACGTCCGGCCGGGCGCGGTAGACCCAACTGTGGAAGCGGTTGGCCGGGTTGGCCATGCCCGCCCCCTCCAGGACCTCGAGGTCCTCGTCGACGAGGAGCAGATTGTCCTCGGTCACCTCGTCGAAGCCCAGCCCGAGGCGCTGGGTCCAGTACGTGCCGGGCCGCTCGGCCCGCGTGGTGATCTGCCCGGCGAGCCCGGAGTCGTGACCGCCGTCGAAGAGGATGCGGCAGGTCAGGGCCAGCTTCTGACGGGAAGTCCAGTCGTTGTCGGGAATCACCTCCCGCATCCTGCGGTGGGCGAGCGCGGCGAGGTCGGGTTTGGTGGCGCTGAAGGTGTCAGTCATGGGTATCGGTCCTCCTGAGACGGGAAAACACGATGTTCACTATAGGACACTCTGTGTCCTGACGGGTGTGAGGGGACCCCGGTGGGTGCCCACCGGGGTCCCCTCACACCGTCTTCGTCAGCGTTTGGGCCAGTACCACAAGGGCTCGTCCAGCAGTCCTTCGCGGCCAGCGACCCCTGTCTGCCCCTGCGCGTCCTTGACCAGGGCGATGGAGTTGACGTCGAGCCGGCGGCGCGCCGCGCCTCGGGCGAGCTCGTCGGCCAGGGCCGGGGCGTGGGTGACCACCACGATCTGGGTGTCCCGGGTCGCGGTGAGGATCAGATCGGCGAGCGGAGGCAGCAGGTCCGGATGGAGGCTGGCCTCCGGCTCGTTGAGGACGAGGAGCGCGGGCGGTCGGGGAGTCAGCAGGGCCGCCGCCCACAGGAGGTAGCGCAGGGTGCCGTCGGAGAGCTCGCCGGCGCCCAGCGGGCGCAGCAGGCCGTGCTGGCGCAGCTTCAGCTCGAGTCGGCCGCCCTGGCTGTCGATCTGCACGCGGCTGCCGGGGAACGCCGCGTCGACGGCGCCGTCCAGGGCCTCGCGGTCGCCGATCTCCCGGATCGTCTCCAGCGCGGCCGCCAGGTCGGAGCCGTCGTGGCCGAGCACGGGAGTGCGGGTGCCGATCCGCGCGGTGCGGGCGGGCGCGTGCGCGTCGGTGCGCACGTGGTCGTAGAACCTGTCTCTTATACACGGGTCGGCGAGCTCGCTCAGCATGCTGTCGTAGGGGCGGATCGCGCTGACCCAGCGGTGCCAGCCGCCGTCGGCGGTACGGGTGCGCACCGCCGGGCCCGAACGGTCGCAGAGCAGCGCGGCCGGGCGCAGCACGGGGCCCGTCCAGGTGCACTCGCGCTTGATCTCCGGGTCCGCGTCGAAGAGCGAGCCGTCCGGGATCGGGTGCCCGAAGTCGACGGCGTAGCCGAAGTCGGTCCCCGCGAAGCCGAGCCGCAGTCCGACCGGCTCGGCCCGGCCCGCGCCCCGCCCCGGCTTCTCCTCTCCCGCCCACAGCGTGGAGGGCAGGCCGCCCTCGCGCGCCAGCGCCGCGACCGCGCCGCCCCGGGCGGCGTCGGCGAGCAGCCGCAGCGCGCGGTAGACCGGTGACCACGTTGAGTCTGTCCAGCGGCACGATCAGACGGCGCAGGGAGCGGTAGTTCTCGACGGCGAGGGTGGTGATCATGAGTCTCACTGGTGCTCGGGGGATCGGACCCCTTCAGTCTGCTGGGTGGGTCTGACAATCCCCGGCCGCTCGTCCCTCGCGCATCGCTCACACAGCGGCTTCGAACAACCTCTCGGCCTCGGCGATCGCCCGCGTCAGGGCCTCCGGCTCCGGCCGGAGACCGGCCACGATCGCGTCGACGCCGCGGAGGCCGGCCCGCTGGAGGAGCCGCTTTTCGTTGGTGACCCACTCACCGCGCGCCGCCAGCACCGCGTGCGCCGTCTGCAGAGCGGCGACGGCCAACGCCCCGGCGAGCTCGGCGGCCTGGCCGCGCCGGACGTACGCGCCTTCGGCGTAGCGGAGCGTCATGGCCGCCCGGTCACGCCACACCGGCGGGGCCGCCTCGCGCAGTTCTCGCGGGTACGCGGGGCGGGGCAGGGTGCCGCGCAGCACCTGGTTGACGGCGAGTTCGGCGACCACCAGGTAGCTGGGGATGCCCGCGAGGTGGAACATCAGGGGCTCCCAGCGGAAGCGGCCCCGACGGGCCTCGGCGAGTTCGTGTTCGACGACGTCGAGGTCGCGGTAATGGACATCGACAGGTCGGCCGTCGATCGTGAGCCAGGCTCCGCCGTTGAAGACGCCGCCGCCCCAGTCCCCGATCTCGGAGACCTCGCCGTCCCAGCCGACGGCACGCAGGTCGGACGGGTCGAAGTCACCCCGGTAGTACACGGCGAAGTCCCAGTCGCTGTCGGGGGTGTGGGTGCCTTGCGTGCGCGAGCCGCCGAGGGCGACGGCGCGTACGCCGGGCAGGGCGGCGAGCCGGTCGGCGACATGGTCGAGGAAGAAGTCGTCGGTCATGAGGATCCGATCGTACGAAGTGTGCGAAGTGGATGACGGGCGATTGCGGGCACCCCGAAGGAACGCCGGAGCAGGGCTCGGACAGCGTCATGCGGATCGATGCACGGGGGTGCGGCCTGTCGTCACTTCATGCCGTGGACTTTACCGCTGCCGCAGGGGAACGGTCATGTGGCGCCCGGTCTTCTGCTGATCGCTTGGGCGTCAGGAAAGGAAGCCCGAGAACGGGCAGCAGCCAGATCGGCAGGACGAGGCGGGCGTACTGGCCGTAGACCGGATGCGCGACCACTAAGAGACAGATGGTGAGGACGGCGACCGTGACGTCGGTGCGCCAGAGCGCGGCCAGTGCCAGGCCGCACAGCGCGATGGGCAGGAAGGCCGCGGTCTGGTGCTGCCAGGGAACGTACGACCAGAATTCGGTGTTCAGCCTGACCAATTGGTGAACGGGGTCGGCGACGTCCGGTTGCTTGAAATGGTCGGTAAAGGTGTCCTGCATGGTGCTCGAGGCCCCGGGCCACCCCATGAGGCGAGCGCCGACGGTGATTCCCACGAGCCCGACGGAGGACACTCCGGCGAGTGCGACGGTTCCGGCATGACGAGAGCCGCGCCGCCCCAGGCATATCAGCGAAGCCACCAACAGGGCCGCGCAGAGCAGCGTGAACGCCGAGTACCGGACGAAATAGCCCAGCGCGAGAGCACCGCACAGGGCGAACGTCCCCGGCAGCAAAGAGCGACGACAAGCGAGCAGGACCGCGCCGACCAATGCGGCGAGAGTGAGGGTGACGGCAGGGCCGTCGGTGAGTCGCTGAACGCCCAGGCTGCCCGTGGGCAGGGCGAAGAAGAGGATCTCGCCGATCCAGGCGCCCCGAACACTGCCGCCCGCGAGCCGGATCAAGACGATCGCCAGAGCACCCCCCGCCAGGGTGAACGCAAGAGAAACGACCCACAGCGCCGCCCACACTCCCGTGAGAGGCGCGATCAATGAGGCGAGGAAGGGATAGCCCGGCCGGGCGTAAAAAATCTCCTTGTACCGCTCGGTCGTGCCGTCGTGACGGGTCAACCAGTCCATGCAGTCGCGGTACACCTTGGGATTCGGCTCGGCGTCGACGACACCCTCCACCCGGCGGGAGGCCGTGTCGTTCCCGTACCGCGAACGGCACCAATCCGCGGCCGCCCTGCGAACCGCTTCATCAGGACCTGCGCCCGTCGCGCCATGGGCCTGAACCGTATAGCGATAAACGTCGTTGTTCGCCGGGGGAAGCGTATCGCTGTGGTAGCCGAGCACCTGAAAAACCGTGAATACCGCCGCAATGAGTATTCCCCCGGCTACGAGTCTGCGCGTCACCGTACAGGGGCTGCCCATAGGGCGAGCGTAAGCGCCCTTTCAGTGGATCGGCGAGTCGAGGGAGTGGGTCACCGTGGCGGTCATCGCGGCGTTTCTCGCACGACGCCGGAGATGACGGCGGTCACGACCTTGCGGACGGCATCGGCCTCCGGCGATGCGCCTTTGCGGTCGGCGAAGAGCAGGTGGCCGGTCCCGATCAGCGTGGGAGCGAGCGCGTCGATGTCGGCATCGGCCGCGACGCGGCCGAGTTCGCGCTCGGCGGCGAGGTACGAGGCGATCATGGCCGCGGCTTCCGTCAGGACCGGAATGCCGGTCGGTGTGGTCCGGCGGAGTCGGGCGCGCAGCTCGTCCCGGGAGGTGACGAGGCCGACGATCGCCACCGCGACCGATCCGAACAGGTCGGTCAGGGCGCCGGTGAGGTGGTCGGCGACGGTGCCGGTCCCGGCGGAGTCGCGCAGGGCGGCGGCCTGGTGGTCGATTCGGGCGACGCGGTCCAGCACGAGCTCGGCGAGGAAGGCGTCGAAGTCGGCGAAGTGCCGGTGCAGGACGCCCTTGGCGCAGCCCGCCTCCGTGGTGACGGCCCGGCTGGTCAGCCCGCTCGGCCCGTCCCGGAGCAGGACGCGCTCGGCAGCGTCGAACAATTGCTCGCGCACGTCACGGATGGCTACCCCTGTCGGCATCGTGCGCTCCTCATTTCCCCATTGACGAGTGGGCATGCGCCCATTCAAAGTGGGCGCATGCCCACTTTAGAGCCTCATGAACTCCGACAGGTAGCGGAATCGTTCGGCTCGGACGCCGAACGCTACGACCGGGCGCGGCCCTCCTACCCACAAGCCCTGGTGGACCGGATCGTCGCCGCGGGCCCAGTCTCCGACGTCCTCGACGTCGGCTGCGGCACCGGCATCGTGGCCCGACAGTTCCAGGCAGCCGGCTGCAAGGTGCTGGGCGTCGACGTCGACGCGCGGATGGTCGAGGTCGCGCGCAGCCGCGGACTCGAGGCCGAGGCGGCGGCGTTCGAAGCCTGGGAACCGGCGGGCCGGGAGTTCGACGCCGTCGTCTCCGGGCAGGCCTGGCACTGGGTGGACCCGGTCGCCGGAGCGGCCAAGGCGGCGCAGGCGCTGCGGCCCGGAGGCCGCCTGGTCGTCTTCTGGAACGCGGGCCAACCGTCGCCCGAACTGGCGGAATCCTTCGCCGAGGTGTACCGCCGGGTGATGCCCGACTCGCTTGCCGCCGGCCAAGCGGCGAAGCCGGCCGTGAAGGGGTACGCGGCGTTGTGCACCCGGGCCGCCGACGGGATACGGGCAGCGGGCGGGTTCGGCGACCCGGAGCAGTGGCGCTTCGACTGGGAACGGCCCTACACGCGGGACGAATGGCTGGACCTCCTGCCCACCACCGGCGGCCACACCCAGCTCCCGCCGGCCGAGCGGGAAGAGGTCCTGACAGGCATAGGCGCCGCCATCGACGCGGCGGGAGGCAGCTTCACGATGCACTACACAACGCTCGCGGTTGTGGGCAA
>KL569492.1:8030-9741 GCA_000715685.1 Streptomyces lilacinus | reverse complement strand
CACTACACAACGCTCGCGGTTGTGGGCAATCGTTCCGCAAGGCGGAACAGGTGGGCACAACGAGCCCACCGGGCCGCACCCGCCGGCAAGCCCCCACTGGCAGACGGCTAGGAAAACGCGTCCACCCCGGTGAGCTCCGCGGACAGCGCCCAAAGCCGAGCCGCCGCCCCCCGGTCCGTGGCCCACGGCTTCACCCCGCCGACGAGCATGTCGTCGGAGTCCGTCGGCTCCGCGATGTCACAGTCCTGGCAGTACGCCCCGCCGTGCCCCTCGAGCAGCGGCGACGTCGCGGCCCACACGGCCGTCGCCGCGCCCTGCGCGGGCGTCTTGAAGCCGGCGGGCGGCTGTCCGTCCGGAGTGATCCAGCCGTTGGCGAGCCACTCGTCGCGGGGAATGTGGCGCTGCAGCGGCGTGAGGATGCTGCCGGGATGCACGGAGAAAGCACGCACCCCGCCGAGCACGTCGAGGTGCGTGGCGAAGAGCGCGTTGGCGGTCTTCGACTGCGCGTAGGCCAGCCACCGGTCGTAGCCGCGGCGGAAGTGCGGGTCGTCCCAACGGATGTCCGAGAGGAAGTGCGCGGCCGAGGACACCGCCACCACCCGCGCCCCGGGCGTCAGGGCCGGGCGGAGGAGGTTGACGAGGGCGAAGTGCCCGAGGTGGTTGGTCGCGAACTGTGCCTCCCACCCCGGCCCGACGCGGGTCTCGGGGCAGGCCATGACGCCCGCGCAGTTGATCACGACGTCCAGGCGACGCCCGCTCTCCAGAAACCGGTCGCAGAACGCCCGGACGCTGCCGAGGTCCGCGAGGTCCAGCTCGCGCACCTCGGCAGCGGGCACGTCCCGCAGGGCCTCCCGCGCCGCGTCCGGCCGACGCGCGGGGACGACGACGTGCGCCCCTGCCCGGGCGAGGGCGCGCGTCGTCTCGAGGCCGAGCCCCGACGAGCCACCGGTGGCGAGGGCGGTGACGCCGGAGAGGTCGATGCCGGCGAGGACGTCGTCCGCTGTGCTGTGGGCGTCGAATCCGCTGCCGATGGACTGCTGTTTCATGCGTTCGGTGGTCATGCCGAGGACGCTAGGAGTTGGAGCACACATGAGGTCAACCCGCTCCCGACACCGTCTGGCATGCTCGCATCATGATCTTCCGTACCGCGACACTGCAGGACCTGCCCGCGATCATCGCGCTCCTCACGAACGAGGACGGCGTGACCGACCCCCGGAGCGTCGAGGTCGACGAGCAGTACGCCCGCGCCTTCGAGGCTGTGGACACCGACGCCCGCAACGAGATGCTCGTCCTCGACGAGGGCGACGGCACGGTCCTCGGCTGCCTCCAGCTGACGTACATCCCCGGCCTCGGCCGCCACGGCCGGGAGCGCGCCCTCGTCGAGGCCGTGCGCGTGCGCGCCGACCGGCGCGGCGCCGGGCTGGGCCGCGAGCTGCTCACCCTGGCCATCGGCCGGGCGCAGGCCCGTGGTTGCACCCTGGTGCAGCTGACCAGCAACAAGCGGCGCGCGGAAGCCCACCGCTTCTACGCGTCACTCGGCTTCGCGCGCAGCCACGACGGGTTCAAGCTGGCACTGTGACCGGAAAGGTCGTGCCCCCGTTCCCAGGGCCCATGCGACGGTGCCCCATGGGGTACGAGGCCTGCTAGCTCCCCGCCGGAACACCCGGCGCGCCCGCCGTCCGCCGCGGGCCGACCCGGTGCGGCCGGTGGG
>KL569492.1:5536-7792 GCA_000715685.1 Streptomyces lilacinus | reverse complement strand
GGCCGACCCGGTGCGGCCGGTGGTCGCGGGTGCGGACGCGGAAGGCGGCCGTGCCCAGCAGCCACATCGCCGCGAACCAGGCGGGGCCCAGCAGCAGGTGCCGCCAGGGCACGGCGTCGGTGAAGCCGGCCGCCACGCTCACCTGCGTCGGCCCGTACTCCGGCATCAGCCGGCCCCCGTCCTTGTTCG
Source organism: Streptomyces lilacinus (assembly GCA_000715685.1). Lineage (GTDB taxonomy): Bacteria > Actinomycetota > Actinomycetes > Streptomycetales > Streptomycetaceae > Streptomyces > Streptomyces lilacinus. The sequence continues at coordinate 7,603 of KL569492.1, read as the reverse complement.
CCGCCGGATTGCTGATGGGGTTCTGCAGCATGGTGTCCAGCAGGCTGACCATGATGATCACGAACATGCCCGCCAGCTCGCTGCGCAGGAACGTGCCGAGCACGATGCCGATGCCGCCGTACGCCACCGCCGCGCTGAACAGCCCCGCCGCCAGCAGGGCCGGGCGGACCGGATCCCAGTACCAGCACACCACGGCGGTGGCGTACGCCGAGATCAGCACGGCCGCCACCGTCATCGCCGCGACCTTGGCGACGAGCAGATGGGTGCGGGGGTAGCCGGCGAGGACCAGACGGCGGTCGAAGTCGAAGGACTTGAAGGTCGTCATGAACATCATGAAGCCGAGGATGAGGGTGACCGCGTTGGCCGCGCCCGAGATCATCGTCAGGTGGTTGCCGTCGACGGTCAGCGTCCGCCCGGTGGCCCGCAGCAGGAACCGGGCGGGCGCGGACGTGACGAACCAGTGCTCCAGCGTCAGCCACAGCGGGATGTAGAACACCACCAGGACCAGGGCGAACCGATTCCGCGCGTGCTCCAACAGAGCGAAGCCCACCGCCGCGGACAGCCGCCCCCACGCCCCCGTCACCACCGTCCCGGTCACCGTGCCCTCCTCGGGGCCCGCGCCGCGCCCCGCTCGGGCTCCCAGCGGGTCGTGACCCCGTCCTGCAGCCGGTGCAGCACGTCCAGCCGCTCGGTGTCCCAGGCGAGGTGGGAGACGACGAGCACGCAGCGCCCCCGGTCGCGCAGCCGCGCGGCGAGATCCCAGAACCGCAGGTAGGTCTCCCAGTCGAAGCCCTGGTACGGCTCGTCGAGCAGCAGCACGTGCGGGTCGTGCATCAGAGCCAGCGTCAGGTTCAGCTTCTGCCGCGTCCCGCCGCTGAGGTCGCCCGCCCGGGTGCGGCGGTACTCGGCGAAGTGGAGCTCCTCGATGAGCTCCTCGGCACGCTCCACCCCGTCCAGACCGTACGCGGCCCGGAAGTACCGCACGTGCTGGTCGACGGTGAGGAAGTCGTTGAGCACGGTGTCCTGGGGGCAGTAGCCGAGCGAGCCCCGGTGCTCCACCTCCCCGGAGTCGGCCGCCACCTGCCCGCACAGGATGCGCAGGAGGGTGGTCTTGCCCGCCCCGTTCTCGCCCACCAGCCCGGCGACCGTGCCCGGCGCGAGCTCGAGGGAGACGCCTCGCAGCACCTGGCGCGAGCCGTACGCCTTGCGTACGTCGCGCACGCACAGGGCGCGCGGTACTGCCGCCATGACCTCTGCCCCTCGCCTCCTGTCCCGTTGCCCCGACGACTGGCTTCAACGACTGGGCGGGCGATCCGTCGCGGGCCCGCGGTCCGTCGGTCTAGGACGTCAGGTGACCTACAACGCCTATAGCGTCGGCCTCGCCGGCGAGAGATCCCGATTCATTTGAGCTCTTCCGGTTCATACATAAAGTCCGTAGAGATCCTGAAACTCGTCAGAAGTCCCCAGAAGGAGCACGACCCACCATGGCCGACACGTCCTCCGGCGCCGTCTCCACCGCCCGGTCCGCGCGAGTGAAGTGCGCCGCCTTCTGGGGCCACGACGGCAAGGCCCTCACCGACTTCTACGCCGCCGCCCTCGGCTGGCGGGTCACCCAGACCTTCGGCGACGCCGCGGCGATGATCAGCGACGGCGCCACCACCTACGTTTTCTACACGGCCGAGTCCTTCAAGGCCCCCAACTGGCCCGCGGACGAGCTCGTCTTCCACCTCGACCTCGCCTTCGACGACGTCCCCGCCGCCGAGAAGCGCCTGCTCGCCCTCGGCGCCACCAAGTCCGACCACCAGCCCGGCGGCAAGCACTGGACGGTGCTGCAGGACCCCTCCGGCCAGCCCTTCTGCATCAGCGCCATCGGCTCATGACCGCGCCGGCCGCCGTCCACGTCCTCACCGGGGCCACGGGCTTCCTGGGCGCCGCGCTCGCCCTCGAGCTCGCCACCACGACCGACAGCGACATCGTCTGCCTGGTGCGCCCCGGCCCGGGCACCGCGCAGGACAGACTGCGCGCCGCCCTCGGCGCGGCGGCCGACGCCTGCCGGCTGCCCCGGGC
>KL569492.1:2500-5316 GCA_000715685.1 Streptomyces lilacinus | reverse complement strand
GATGTGTATAAGAGACAGGCCCCGGGCCGTGCGACGCGAGGCGGTCTCCCGACCCCGCGCGGTCGCGGCCGACTTCACCCGGGACGACTGCGGCGTCGGCCCGGCGCTCCTGCCGCGCGGCACGACCGCCGAGTTCTGGCACCTCGCCGCGCGGCTCGGCCTCCCCTGGCACGCCCGCCGCGAGACCTTCGCCGCCAACGTCGGCGCCACCCGGCGCCTGCTGTCCCTCGCCCGCACCACCGGCACCGTGGCCTTCAACCACGTCAGCACCGTCTACGCGGCGGGCGGCACCCAGGGGCCGGTGGCCGAGCGCCTCGTCGCCGTCGCCCGGCCCCGCAACCCGTACGAGGCCAGCACCATCGCGGCGGAGCGGCTCGTCGGCCGACAACTCGACTTCAGGGTGCGGATCCTGCGACCCGGCGTGGTGATCGGGCACAGCGCCACCCTGGAGCACCCCGGCCGCGGCGGCGGCCCCTTCGCCGTGCAACGGATCATCGCGGACCACGCCCGCGCCGTACGCACCGGCCCCGGCGCCGCCCCGCTGCGCCTGGTGGCCCGGCCGGAGGCGCCCCTCAACCTGGTGCCCGTCGACCACGTGGTCCGCGAAGCGGTGGAGATCAGCCGTTCGGCCGAGGCCGCGGGCGTCTTCCACCTCACCAACTCCACGCCTCCGACGACCGGTGCCGTCCTCGGGGCGTTCGCCGCCAACGCCGGCCTGGACGCCGCCTTCGTCCCCCGCGCCGAGGAACTCTCCGGCGGCGACCGGGACCTGCACCAGCTGCTGGGCGCGTACGTCCCCTACTTCACCACCGCCCAGCGCTTCCGACGCGACCGCACCGATGCCGTAGTCGCGGACCCCGCGCGGGCGTCGTTCCCGATGACCCACGACCACCTGCGAGCCGGCTTCCGCTCGCGGGCGATGCCGTGACGTCACCGAGAGCCATGACCGCACGCGCCTCGACCGTACCCCTGTCGTGACCGGGACCGTCGTGAGGCTGCTGCTGACCTCCGACACCCATCTGCCCCGCCGGGCCCGGTCGCTGCCGGAGGAGCTGCTGGCCGCCGTCGACGACGCCGACGTGGTCGTCCACGCCGGCGACTGGGTGGATCTCGCCGCGCTCGAGCTCTTCGCCGCCCGCGCCGAGCGGCTCGTCGGCGTGTACGGCAACAACGACGGCCCCGAACTCCGCGCCCGCCTCCCGGAGGTCGCCCGCGCCGAGTTCGGCGGGCTGCGCTTCGCGGTCGTCCACGAGACCGGCCCGGCGCGGGGCCGGGAGAGGCGGTGCGCGGAACGCTTCCCCGACGTGGACGTCCTGGTCTTCGGACACAGCCACATTCCCTGGGACACCACGACACCCGACGGCATGCGCCTGCTCAACCCCGGCTCGCCGACCGACCGGCGCCGTCAGCCGCACCACACCTACATGACGGCCGAAGCCGCCGACGGCCGCCTCACCCACGTGACCCTCCACCGCATCGGCGCCGAGCCCCACCGAGCCCTGGACAGCGGCGCGCGGACCTGACGGCCGCCTAGCCCGCCGCCCCGTCGCCCGCGCCGAGCGCGCTGTCGTCGCCGGTGCGCGCGCCCGGCAGGCGATGTCGTGCGGCGATCAGGGCGGCGTCGATGTCCCGGGTGCCGGTCGACACGCACAGCGTGTACGCGACGTCGGCCAGCCGTTGCCGGGTCGTCTGGTCAGCGTTCCCCGACAGCAGCGCGCGCTCGAGCGCGGTGTACCGCTGGACGAGGTCGTCGAGCACGGCGGGGTGGGCGAGCAGCATGTACGTCTCCTCCGATGACCTGCACTGACCTGCTACGGGTTGTGGGCAACGCGCAACCCTCTCCTCGCGCCTGCCCAGGCACATGCGCCCCATGCCCCCTCTTTGACGGCGCGTCGGGCTGCGCGCGCGTCACGGGTCGGCCTTTTCAGTGAGAACGCGAGGGAGAACACGCAAAACATCCCTCTGCTGAGGGGCGGAGGACGCGGGTCCTGGTACTCGTACGCCATGACCACTCCTCCCAGCATGGACCCCGATCCGGACAACACCCCCGGCCTCGAGCCGGGGGGAGGCGTACCCCCGGGGGAGACCCCGCCCGCCGAAGGGAGCACGTCGGAGGCCGGTCCTCTGGAGACGCACAACCCGCCGACCGGTTGGGCCAAGATTCCGATGGCCGTGATGGTGCTGCTGGCGCTGCTCTTCGCCGCGCTGTTCATCGCCATGGCGGTCGTCATCGCCAAGGACTGAGCGAGCCGGCCCCCTCGGTCGCCGGCTGATGTCCCGGGCCGAATATTCGGATGCGTCCGTCGGAGGGCCCGCGATACCGTGATCGCATGTCTACGCCCCGAATCTCCTAGCTCAAGGACCCGCTTCCACGCCACCCGTGTGTCCTTTTGCTTTTTCGGAGCGTCATCACATGATCACCGTACGCGGTGTCGACGTGCGCGCCGGCGCGCGTCTCCTGCTGTCGAACATCTCCTTCCACATCGCCCCCGGCGACCGGATCGGCCTGGTCGGCCGCAACGGCGCCGGCAAGACCACCCTCCTGCGCACCCTCGCCGGGCAGACCCGGCCCGCCGCCGGGACCGTCACCGCCACCGGATCCGTCGGCTACCTGCCGCAGGACTCGCGCGCCGCCGACCCGACCGTCACGGTCGGCGAGCGCATCCTGTCCGCCCGCGACCTCGACCGGGCCGTCCACGCCCTGCGCGCCGCCGAGACCGCGATGGCCGACGCGACCACCGCCGCCGACCAGCGGCGCGCGATGTCCGCCTACGCCCGGGCGGAAGCCGCGTTCCAGGCCGGCGGCGGCTACGCGC
>KL569492.1:0-2207 GCA_000715685.1 Streptomyces lilacinus | reverse complement strand
CCTCGGCCTGCCCGAACGGGCCATGGAACAGCCGCTCGCCGCCCTGTCCGGCGGCCAGCGCCGCCGCGTCGAACTCGCCCGCATCCTCTTCGCCGGACACGGCACCCTGCTGCTGGACGAGCCGACCAACCACCTCGACGCCGACTCCGTCGCCTGGCTGCGCGCCTTCCTCACCGCCCACCAGGGCGGACTCGTGCTGATCAGCCACGACATCGGCCTGCTGGCCGACACCGTCAACCGCGTCTTCCACCTCGATCCCCGGCGCGCCGCCCTCGACGTCCACAACACCGGCTGGGCCGCCCACCTCGCCCAGCGCGAGGCGGACGAGCGCCGCCGCACCCGCGAGCGGGCCAACGCCGAACGCAAGGCCGCGGCCCTCCACGCGCAGGCCGACAACATGCGCGCCCGCGTGGCCACGGCCGTCGTCGCCAAGAACATGGCCCGCCGCGCCGACCGGATGCTGGCCGACCTCGAACCCGTACGCCACACGGACAAGGTCGCCAGGATCCGGCTGCCGGAACCCGCCGCATGCGGCCGCACACCGCTCGGCACCGTCGGCCTGACCAAGGCGTACGGCGACCACCCGGTCCTGACCGGCGTCGACCTCGCCGTCGACCGGGGCACCCGGCTGGTGATCCTCGGCCCCAACGGCGCGGGCAAGACGACCCTGCTCCGCCTGCTGGCCGGCCGCGACACCCCCGACAGCGGACGCGTGGTGCACGGCCACGGGCTGCGGCTCGGCTACTTCGCCCAGGAGCACGACACCCTCGACGACACCCGCACGGTCAGGGAGAACCTCGCCTCCGCCGCGCCGCACCTCACCGACGGAGAGGTACGCCACGTGCTCGGCTCGTTCCTCTTCACCGGGGACGACGCGGACAAACGGGCCGGAGTGCTCTCCGGGGGCGAGAAGACCCGCCTCGCCCTGGCGGGGCTGGTCCACTCCGGAGCCAACGTCCTGCTGCTCGACGAGCCCACCAACAACCTCGACCCGGCCTCCCGCGACGAGGTCCTCGGCGCCGTCGGCACCTACCCCGGCGCGATCGTCATGGTCACGCACGACGAGGGCGCCCTCGAGGCGCTGCGCCCGGACCGGGTCCTGCTGCTGCCGGACGCCGACCAGGACATCTGGAGCGACGACTATCTGGAGCTGGTCGCCCTGGACTGAGCGGTCGGGCACGGGGGCAGGGTCAGGCCATGGATCACATCGCGCACTTTCGTCGTGAGGTCTCGGCGTTCGAGGCCGCCGCCCGCCGGGCGGCGGCCGGCGCCGAGGGGGCGCCGCCGGTTCCCTCCTGTCCCCGGTGGTCGGTGTCCGACCTGGTCATGCACCTCGGAACGGTGCACAGATTCGTCACGTACGTCATCGAGGAACGGCTGCAGGAGCCGCCGGACAGCATCGAGAACCTGATGGCTCAGGATCCGTCGCCCTCGATGGACCTCGGCTTCCTCCACTTCCCGGCCGACGTGGAGGGCTGGCCGAGGCCGGAGCACGCGCCGAACCGCGGACCGCTGCCGACGAGCCTGGTCGACTGGTTCGCGGAGGGGGCCGCGGCCCTGGAGTCGCGGTTCCGGAGCGTCGGCACGGACGAGCCGGTGTGGCCGTCGGCTTCTGGCTGCGCGTGCAGGCCATCGAGGCGGCCGTGCACCGCTGGGACGCCGAGAACGCCCTCGGCGCCGCCCAGCCGATCGAGGCCGAATTCGCCGCCGCCGCGATCGGCCAGAACTTCCGGGTCATGGCGCCCGCCCGGCGCGCCTGGACCCAGGCCCCGCCCGGCGCGGGCGAGCGGTACCGCTTCCGCCGGTCCGACGGCCCCGACGAGTGGACGGTGTGCTTCGAGGGCGACGACGTGCGGCTCGACGGCGGCGCCGGCCCGTGCGACGCCGAGCTCACGGGTACGGCGTCCGACCTGATGCTCCACCTCTGGGGCCGGATCCCGGCGGACCGGCTCGCCGAGGTCAAGGGCGGCAAGGACGCGCTCGAACGGTACTTCGCGCTGGTGCCGCCGGTGTGACGGCGGCGCTTCGAGGGGTGACGAAAAGGGCCGGTGGCTGTGAGGCCGGCCATGGGGTTCAGATCACATACGAAAGAGGCTCGTAAAAGGCGAGAGCGGCGAGGAGCGGCTGGGATCCCGCGAACCCCTGGTGATACGGCGTGGCGTAGTACGTCACACGATTGCCAGGGGTTTTCGGCGCCGCTAACAATT
>KL569491.1:15604-16198 GCA_000715685.1 Streptomyces lilacinus | reverse complement strand
AGGGCCTCCCGCCCAACCTGCTGCGCATCCCCTCGGGCTGCGCGTTCAACCCCCGCTGCCCCAAGGCGCAGGACATCTGCACCACGGACGTCCCGACGCTGCACCAGGTCGAGGAGCGGGACGGCACGGCGACGGCCGGTCGCGGCAGCGCGTGCCACTTCTGGAAGGAGACGATCCATGGCTGAGAACAGCAAGAAGGACGAGGCCGTGGACGCGACACCGAACGTCTCCGAGGTGGAGGTCAGCGACGCGTCGACGACCGCCGAGGTCGAGGCCGTCCTCGACGCCCCGGTCGAGCGCGGCGAGCCGATCCTGCAGGTGCGCAACCTGGTCAAGCACTTCCCGCTGACCCAGGGCATCCTCTTCAAGAAGCAGGTCGGCGCGGTCAAGGCCGTCGACGGCGTCTCCTTCGACCTCTACCAGGGCGAGACCCTCGGCATCGTCGGCGAGTCCGGCTGCGGCAAGTCCACGGTCGCCAAGCTGCTGATGACCCTGGAGACCGCCACCTCCGGCGAGGTCTTCTACAAGGGCCAGGACATCACCAAGCTGTCCGGGCGCGCGCTGAAGGCCGTCCGCCGCAACATCCAGATGGTC
>KL569491.1:15041-15240 GCA_000715685.1 Streptomyces lilacinus | reverse complement strand
TCGCTGAACCCGCGCATGACGGTCGGCGACATCATCGGCGAGCCCTTCGAGATTCACCCCGAGGTGGTGATTAAAGGCAGCCGTCGACAGAAGGTGCGCGAGCTGCTCGACGTGGTAGGTCTGAACCCCGAGCACATCCACCGCTACCCGCACCAGTTCTCGGGCGGCCAGCGCCAGCGCATCGGCATCGCCCGCGGCC
>KL569491.1:14670-14805 GCA_000715685.1 Streptomyces lilacinus | reverse complement strand
TTCGAGATCCACCCGGAGGTCGCGCCGAAGGGCGACCGGCGCAAGCGCGTCCAGGAACTCCTGGACGTGGTGGGCCTGAACCCCGAGTACATCAACCGCTACCCGCACCAGTTCTCGGGTGGTCAGCGCCAGCGC
>KL569491.1:14038-14307 GCA_000715685.1 Streptomyces lilacinus | reverse complement strand
GACGTCTCGGTGCAGGCGCAGGTCGTCAACCTGATGGAGAAGCTGCAGGAGGAGTTCAACCTCTCGTACGTCTTCATCGCGCACGACCTGTCCATCGTGCGGCACATCTCCGACCGCGTCGGCGTGATGTACCTGGGCAAGATGGCCGAGATCGGCACGGACACGCAGATCTACGACCACCCGACGCACCCCTACACCCAGGCGCTGCTGTCGGCCGTCCCGGTGCCGGACCCGGAGGCGCGCGAGCGCCGCGAGCGCATCATCCTGAC
>KL569491.1:11499-13745 GCA_000715685.1 Streptomyces lilacinus | reverse complement strand
CCCGGAGGCGCGCGAGCGCCGCGAGCGCATCATCCTGACCGGCGACGTCCCGTCCCCGGCGAACCCGCCGTCCGGCTGCCGCTTCCGCACGCGGTGCTGGAAGGCGCAGGACAAGTGCGCCGAGGAGGTGCCGCTGCTGGCGGTGCCGGAGGTCTTCGCGGGCCAGGACACGCCGGCCGCGCACGAGTCGGCGTGCCACTTCGCGGAGGAGAAGGACGTGGTGGGGGCGGCGTAGCCGCTTCCGCTTTCCACGCGCGTAGGTGAGGGCTCTCCCGGGTTGCCGGGGGAGCCCTTCGCCGTGTCGTGGCGGGCAGGACATTTGTCCTACGGGAACGGTGACGGGCGGCTCTGCCGGGGGAGAGGGCCGGCCGGAAGGATGGTGGGTGTCAGGGAGAGACACCGAATCACCAGGGGCGGGGACATGAACACGACCATCGCGGAGCAGCGGACCGAGGCCGAGACCAAGGTCGAGGTCGAGGCCGAGCAGGCGGCGGGCGGTCTGGGGGACGTGAAGCCCCTGCCGGTGTGGTTCTTCGCGTTCGAGGGCGCGATGGGGGCGGCGTACGACCTGATCAAGGCGTGGGAGAACGCCTGGATCGTGGTGGCGGCGCTGGGCGTGGTGAACATCGTCGTGGGGCTGACGGTGATGCGGGGCCGGCTGAAGCTGGTGAAGGCGATGATGAAGACCTCGCGGACGAGGTGGATCATGCTGGCCGTGGTCGCCCTGCGCCTCGCCCTGCACGGCGTCCTGGCCGTGGCCGGCGCCCAGGTCACGTCGGCCGCCGGGCACTTGGCGCTCGGCGTCGGCATGGGGGCGGCGACGGTGACGCTGCTGTGGTTCGACCAGCGCGTCACCTTCCGCGCCCTGGGCCTGACGCCGGCCCCGACCCGTACGGCCTGAGCCGGCCCGCCCCGGGCCGGCCGGGGGACCCCGTTCCTCGTGGTCCGCAACAGCGGCCCTGTGCTGCACTACGCGGCCGCGTACGAGGACTTCCGCACCCGGGCGACGCGGGCGGGCGTCCCGGTCTACAACCAGCTGACCGGCAGGGCCGACATGGCCGGCAAGCAGTACCTCCTCGATCTGAGCGCGGCCGGACACCCGGTGATCCCGACGGTGGACCGCGCGCAGGACGTGGCGCGGCTGCCGGAAGTGCCGGAGTACGTGGCGAAGCCGAAGGCGGGTGCGGACTCGATCGGCCTGCGGTTCCTGGAACGGGCGGAGCTGGCCGGGCTGCCGTGGCACGACGGCGTCCTCGTCCGGCCCCGCATCCACTTCCGCTACGAGGTCTCGTTCTACTTCATCGACGACACCTTTCAGTACGCGCTGTACGCCCCGGACCCGGAGCGGCGCTGGAAGCTGGAGCGCTACGAGCCGACGCCCGAGGACCTGGCCTTCGCGCGGCGCTTCATCGACTGGAACGCCATCGAGCACGGCATCCAGCGTGTGGACGCCTGCCGTACGCCGGAGGGCGAGCTGCTGCTCGTGGAGCTGGAGGACCTCAACCCGTACCTGTCCCTGGACCTGCTGGACGCGGACTCGCGCGAGGTGTTCGTGGCGAACCTGAAGGCGTCACTGCGGGCCCTGACCGAGTCGCTGGAGATGCCGGCTCAGTAGAACGTCCGCCCGCGGCCCCCGAGGAGACCGACCACACTTCGGTGATGCGCCCGCTGCTGAACCGGAGTATGTCGGTCCCGCTCCGGGAGACGACCTGCCCGTCGTCGCCGGTGAAGCCGGCACGACAGGGCCGCGCGACGATGCCCTCCGGCGCCGCCCCGCCGTCACCCTCCGACAGCGGGCCCCGTGGGGGCCCGACAACGCCGGTCCGATGCGGGTTCGGGCGGCTCGGATGGCGGGTGTGGCGGGAGTCGCCTACGGTTGTGGTCCGGTGTTCGGGAATTCGAACACCTGAGCCTTTCATGGAGGTCAACCATGAACCCTCTTCGAAACCTCGCTCTGGCAGCCGTTCCCACCGCGATGCTGATCGGCCTGGCGGCAACCCCCGCAATGGCCTCGGACACCTGTCTCTTATACACATAGACAGGCCGTGACCACCGGCCCTGCGAAGCAGCAGGTCAAGACGTGGCACTGGATGGGCAACTACGGATCGGTCTACGACGTGGCCACTGCCGCGAACAGCTTCGGAGCGGGGGCCGGGGAGGTCATCACCCAGAACATGAACGGTGTGTGGGCGACGTTCATGTACATCCCCTGAGTCGATGCGGCTCGGCGGTCCCGCCGCGCAGTG
>KL569491.1:6871-11219 GCA_000715685.1 Streptomyces lilacinus | reverse complement strand
CAGAGATGTGTATAAGAGACAGGTCCGTGGCCGCACGCCACGGACGGCACCCACGTGTTCTGCATGTCCTCGAAGACTCCGTGAGGGGTGACGCAGCCACCATGGCGACGGTCTGGCGCAGGGCGGGCCCGTACGGCCTGAGCCTTCGCCGGTCCGTCCCCCTACCGTGCGCGCATGAGCAGACGGCCCTGGCGGAACCGCTCCCCGTCGCAGGGCTCGCGCAGCATCCGCCCGACTTCGACGAACCCGGCATCGCCGGCCAGTTGGGCGAGGTCGTCGATCGGCCACCGATAGGCGGTGGTCACCCTGTGGTCGAACGCCGCCACCGGTCCGCCCCCGGACTCGAAGAAGGCGAGCAGGAGCATGCCGCCCGACGCCAGCACGCGGCGGAACTCGGCGAGGTACGACGGTATTTCCCGAGGCGGAGCGTGGATGACCGAGTACCAGGACACGATGCCGCCCAGCTCGCCGTCGCCCAGGTCCAGGGCGTCCATCGAACCGACCTCGAACCGCAGGTCCGGGTAGGCCTCGCGGGCCAGGCCGATCATTGCCGGCGACAGGTCGACGCCGAAGACGTCCAGCCCGAGGTCCCGGAGGTGCGCGGCCACGTATCCAGGGCCGCATCCCAACTCGGCGACGGGCCCGGTACCGGCGGCGCGCGCGAACTCGGCGAACGCGGCGAGCATCGCGCGATCCAGGGGAAGTTCGTCGAGGCCCTTGCGGACGAATTCGGCGTAGCGGACGGCGATGGCGTCGTAGGCATCCGCTGTCGTGCGGAGGTGGGTGGAGGGTTCAGTCATGGGGGACGACATTAGTTCTCGACTCCGCTTCACTGCGCCTGGTGGTGCCGTGATCCCGTGACCCCGTGACGAACGGCTGGGCGGCACCGATGAGCGGGGTGATCGGACCGGGGAATCGCTCTTGGGTCCGAGCGGCCTGAAACCGCTCCGCACGCCTCAGCGGAGGGGCAGCAGCCAGTGGGCGTCGTCCCGGTAGTCCGTCGGGGAGCAGGTGAAGTCCAGGGCGGTCGATCCCGGCGGGGCGTTGACGTGCATCTTCACCGCCACCTTCTCGTGGGGCCCGAGCTCTTTCGGGAACCACGGGTGGTCGCGGTCCCACTCCGGGCTCATGGGGCCGCTGGGCAGGAGGGCACCCGGCATGATCTTCTCCTCGGTCCGGATGCCGTTCCCGGCCAGCGCCAACGGTGACTTCCGATCGTTGACGTACGTCACCGTGAACTCGTAGGTCACCTCGCCCTTCCCCAGGGCGACGTCGCCGGGGAGGTTCGGGACGCGGCGGGCCTTGCCCACCGTCACCCTCACACCGTCCCGGTAGCGCGCCGTCGCGCCCGGACTCAGCGGAGTCTCGTACACGCCGCCCTGCGAGACCAGCTCGCCCGGCCTGTCGTAGGCGTGGGACAGCCCGTGGATGAACCACACCGACACACCGAGGCAGACGGCCGCCGTCGTCCCACCCAGCACGAGGCCGACGATCGCCCGGACGCGCCCCTCCGCGCCCCGCCGCGCCTTCCGCCATCCGATCCCGCCGCAGACGGCGGCGGCCAGGCCGAGCGGGACGGCCAGGGGGATGCCCCAGACGGTGGCGGCGATCACCACGGCCGACACGGCCAGCGACAGCGCGGCCGTGCCGGCGCCGTTGGATCGCTTGGGCACAGGGTTCGTGTTCATGAGGTGATCACACCCCGCGACGGCTGGTCCCCGGGAGCGCTCACGCGCTCAAACGGCGTGAGTAGCCGTACTCAGACGAGCCTTGGTGCACGCCTGCCGGCTTCGTTGGCTGATCCTGCCCCGCGCTCCCACAACTCCTCGGCGTGATCGGCGAAGCGGGAGAACAACCCTCCGTCCCCGTGCCGCCGCAGGTGCAGCATCGGCGAGTCATGGCCGACGAGCGTGGCCAGATGCGGAGTGACGAGCGCTTCGTCGTCGAAGCGGAAGACGGACAGCGAGATGTGGTTCGCGGCGTCGGTGGGAGCGGAGAACCGTGTCTCGACCCCCGCTACGTCGCCCATCCGGGCCAGCTGCTCCAGCGTCGTGCGGATGCGGGTGGACACCGACATCGCCACGCCTTCGATCTCCTCGCGCTGCCGGGTGACGGGGGCATCGGGGTCGCCGAGGAGGAAGCGGACGCGGCACCCTTTGGCCGCCTTCTTGCGGAGCACGTCGGGGAGGGCGGGGACGTGGGTCCACAGGAAGTACGACGTGTACCCGCCGAAGAACAGCTCGTCTGTTGCGCCGTCGATGAGGTCGCCCCACACGGTGGACGGGCACGCGGAGCGGTAGGGGTAGCTGCGGATGATCTCCTGGTCGCCACCGGTCTTCAACCGGTCCCTCACCGCTTTCGGCCACAACATCGCTGCTTCCACTCCCAACGCCGCGGAGGCGTCTTCTCGGTTCCTGGCGTGCGGAATCAACTCTTCGTCTGCGATCCACCGTTCCACGGTTTTGCCGGACACCCCGACGCGGACCGCGAGCTGTCTCGGGGAGAGGCCGGCGGATGCCATAGCCGATCGTAGTGCTGAGTTCAAGGTTCCCCCAACGGACGTTTGGGCGTTCTCAAACGGTAGCGGCTCGAGCGCCCAACTGTCCCTGCAAGGACGGGGATACGTCCTTGAGCGCCCCACAGAATCCTGGCGTGAAAGGCCCCCGCGACCGCTGGAACGGCCCGGGGGTGTGGCCAACCTGAAGGAAGCAGGTTGACAGTGGCAAACCTTATCGTCCGGTGCATCGAACGGGTGATGGCGTGGTGGCGACTCCCGTCCCCGGCCCCGGGCAGCAGCGCGGATAGGCGCGGTGCTGCTCACGTTGAACCAGCTGTGGGGCCCGTTGCCGGGTCTCAAGTGCACGTGCGCCTCACCGCCCACGGCATCGACTTCATCTCCCTCCCGGCAGGTGAGCGGTGACGGAAACCCCCGAGATCGGAGACCTCGTCCTCGACACCGTCCGGAACCGCGTCGGCGAGGTCATGGCCACCGTCGGCGGCCGGCTGCTCCTGCGCCCGCCCGGCGGCGGGCGGGAGTGGGAGGCGGCACCGTCGCACGTACGGCCGGCGACCAGCGGTGAGGCGCTGCGTTCGAAGGTCGCCGAGGCCAATGAGCGCAGCCGGCAGGGGCGCGGGCAGCCCGAAGCCAAGGCGGCCGAGCCGGGTCGGTGCGAGGGGTGCTGGGACATCAAGCGCCGGCGGTACCGGGCCCTCGAGGCGGGGGAGAAGGGGGAGGCGGCGCGGATGACGCAAGCCATGGGCGTGCATCTGCGCGCCGCGCACTGAGCCCGCACCCGCTCAGTGCCGGACGTCGTCCGCGTCCGTCGAGTGGGCGACCTCGCGCTGCGCCTCCAGTTCCGCCAGCCGCTGAGCGAGGGCGGTGCGCCCGATCTCATAGGCGTCGCTGCCCAGGACGAGGCGGCGCGGGGCGGGGGCCTGGTCGGCGGAGTCGACGATGGCGCGGACGACCTTGGCGGGGTCGCCGAGGAGGGGCATCGCGGTGCCGGAGAGCAGGGCGCGGCGAAAGTCGCCGAGGGCCGTGGTCTCGTAGGCCGGCAGGGGTTCGGCGCGGTCGAGGCTGCGGCTCGCGAAATCGGTGCGGCCGGCGCCGGGCTCGACGAGGGTGGTCTGGATGCCGAAGGGGGCGAGTTCCTGGCTCAGTGACTCGAAGAAGCCTTCGATGCCCCACTTGGTGGCGTGGTAGAGGCTGAGGAGCGGGAAGGCCACCTGTCCGCCGATGCTGGAGATCTGGATGATCCGGCCGCCGCCCTGCTCCCGCAGGTGCGGCAGGGCGGCGCGGGTGACCTGGATCGAGCCGACGAGGTTGGTGGCGAGCTGCCGGTCGATCTGCGCGTCGGTCAGTTCTTCGGCGGCGCCGAAGAGACCGTAGCCGGCGTTGTTCACGATGACGTCGATACGGCCGAGGGCGGCGAAGGCGGCGTCGACGACGCGCCGTACGGCGGGGGTGTCGGTGACGTCGAGCTCGTACACGTGCAGCCGATCGCCGTTCGCCGCCGCGAGGTCCTCCAGGGCGGCGGTCCTGCGCGCTGTGGCGGCGACCCGGTCGCCGCGGGCGAGCAGCAGCTCGGTCATGCGCCGGCCGAAGCCGGAGGAGGTGCCGGTGATGAACCAGGACCTCGGGCCGGTGACGGGCATACGTGACCTCTCGCGCGGCGGAACCCCCCTCCGGCCTCAGCCTCCCGCAGTCCGTACGGCGGCGACATCGCTCATGGGCCGTCCGGGCGAATGGTGTGCGGCTCCGCTTCGCTGCGCCTAGCGGGGGCCGCTCCGCTTCGCTTCGCGGGAAAAGCGATGCGGAGTGCGCGCTGCGCCGCTTCGCGGCTTGGGG
>KL569491.1:0-6594 GCA_000715685.1 Streptomyces lilacinus | reverse complement strand
TCCGACGCTCCGCGCCGGAAGGGCGAGCCCGGCGAGGCGGCGGTTTCCCTCCGTCGTGGGCGGGCACCTCATAGGGGCTGGCTCTCGGGCCTCGCGAGGCTCCCGCAGCACAATCCCTCACCCCGGCACGGACAAAAGGGACCCGGAGCGAAGGAAATGCGCTGCCGGAACAGCCCGCTGCCCCCCAACCGCGCAGCGGCCGGCAAGCAGCGAAGGCGGCAACGCCCCTGCTCCGGCCCCCATATTCCGGAGAGCGCCCGGTCGCAGGTCGAGCGGCGGGTGCCGGGCATGATCGAGGCCGACGACGCATGGGATTGCCTCAAGACGTGACCGTCTGTCAGGTGGGGAACTCGCCCAGCCAGCCGCGATTGAGCAGGTACCTGGGGGTGTAGTCGGACTCAATCTCGACAGGGCGACCCGCGTCGTAGGCCAAGCATGCGATGGCAAGGGGGCCGAGGGCGAGATACCCCTCGGAGGACGTTGAAGGTCACGCCACCGGCCGCGCGGGCCGGGTTCTTGCCCCACTGGTCGTAGGCGACCATCGCCTTGGCGGTCTCCTTCACCGCCGTGCGGGAGTCGCGCAGCCAGCTGGGCAGTTGATCGTCACGGGCGGTCCAGTACGCGCCGGACAGCGGCGTGCAGCTGATGACCACGCCGGTCGCCAGCTTGGCCAGACCCGTCCACGCCTCGCCCGCCTTGTCCCAGCCGTCCGTACCGACCAGCGTGCCCAGGCCCTGGATGGTTCCCCAGACGCCGTCGACGACGAAGCCGTCCCACACGAAGCTCTTCGCCTGGTGGCCGAGCCAGGCGATGCCGGTGTACTCCCGTTCCGCCGTCGAACCCCAGGGTGTCTCCTCCGCGTGGTTGAGGTCCTCGGCCTTGTAGCCGTACATGTTCTTTTTGTGCGAGCCGTCGTCGACGACGAGCGGGGTGCCGCCCACCAGGCCGACGATCTTCGCGTGGCAGGTGCGCTCTGCCGCCCGGAACGCCGACTCGGCGGCGTTGACGCCGCGCCACAGCTCGTTGTTGCGGTTGACCTTCTTCTGGTCCCGTTGCCAGTGGTCGTTGCCCTCGATGCTTTGGACGAACGCAAGGGCTTCGTCCTTGAGGGCCTTGAGCTTGTCCACGATCGGCCGCACTTCACGGGCGTACTCGCTCAGTGCGGAGGACACCTTCTCCAGGTCGTCCGCGAACGCGTCCGACTTCGTGGCCACTGGCGCCGTCGTGGCGAACAACTGCTCCGCTTCCGGGGCCTTGTAGCACGCGGAGAGGCCCTGGAACGTCGAATGGACGGAAGCCCCCGAGTCCCGGAAGAGCTTGGCCTCGGCGGTGAGCGACTTGACGTCGGCCTCCAACGTCGCGAGGTCACCGGTGAACTGCGGTATGCCGGACGGGACGATGAGACCTTCGCTCACTTCTTCCCCACCCCGGGCATGTCTGTCTTGGGCTCTTTAAGGGCGTCGTGCTGTGCGTCGGCCGCCATCTTCAGGTCGCCCTCGACGTAGGCGTTGGTGGCCGCGGCGGCGCCGTTCAGCGAGCTCGACGTGCGCTGGGCAACGTACGCCAGTTGCTTCAGCCACGTCTGCATGAATTCACCCAGCGCCGCGGATACGGGGCCGGTCGGTGCCGTCGCTCCGCAGTACATGCCGCTGATCGTGCCCGCCGCGGTCGCGGCGCTCGGCAGGTCCTTCTGTACGCCCTGACCGGCTTTTGCCAGGCCCTCAGCCGCTGTGGCCGCTTTCCTGAGCACGCCCCCGACCTCGGACGGACGGATGTCCCACGCGGTCACGCAAACCCCCCTGATCCCCATCCCCATGCACTCGGAAAGGCTTCCCCCGTGACCACCTTCCCCTCATGGCGATCATGTCTATCGAATGAATGTTTGACGTGTAATGCGGTTCAGGCCGGATGGGAGTGACCCGCCGGACAATGCGGCCCGCCCGCCCGCACCGCCATTCAGGCATGGGCCGTCCGGGCGAACCCCCGCCCCACCCCCCTCAGCTGATCCGCACGCTGTGTCCTGCCGTGAAGGACATGGCCTCGCGGGCCCGGAGCGTTTGGGCGGGGCCCGAGCAGTCGCGGCTTGTGTAGACGTACGCCACCGTGTTGGTGCGGTTCTGCGCGTTCAAGGGGGCGTTCAGTTCGCGGAAGCAGCCGGAGGGGTTGGTGAAGACGCGGCCGTTGAGGACGAGCTGTCCGGATGCGGCGTACGTCGAGCCGGGCAGGGTCAGGGTCAGCAGGCCCGCCGTGGCAAGGGTGCCGAGGGTGGTGACAACGCGTCGCATGGACGTCCCCCATTTCGTCGCTCGGTAGTCGCTCGTTGGGTCGCCCCGAACCCTTCCCCCGCTCCGCCGCCGTTAGTGCTCGGGCCGGGGCCGCTCACTCATACGGGCGGATTGTGTGCCCATGCGCATTTTCCAACCCGTCTCAGATCGCTTCATAAGGTGTTATTTGGGCCTAGCGGGATGTGGGACCCGAGGACCTGAGGACCCGAGGAGGCTCTCCGTGCGTGGACGCATGCGTACCCCTGCCGCCCTGGCCGTCTGCGCGATCGGGGTCGTGCTGGCCGCCTCTGGGTGCGGGGGCGGTGCGGGCGGCAGTGGGACCGGGGCCGTGCGGGCCTCGTGGGGGGATCCGCAGAGTCCGTTGGAGCCGGCGAACACCAACGAGGTGCAGGGCGGCAAGGTGCTGGACATGATCTTCCGGGGGCTCAAGGCGTACGACCCGAAGACCGGCGCTGCCGAGGACATGCTCGCCGAGAAGATCGACAGCTCCGACCAGCAGCACTTCACCATCACCGTCAAGGACGGCTGGACGTTCAGCAACGGCGAGAAGGTCACCGCCCGGTCCTTCGTCGACGCCTGGAACTACGCCGCCCTCGTCGACAACAAGCAGAAGAACGCCTCCTTCTTCCAGGACATCGAGGGCTACGACAAGGTCCACCCCGCCCAGGGCACGCCCACCGCGAAGGCGCTCTCCGGGCTCGTCGTGAAGGACGAGCGGACCTTCACCGTCGCCCTCCGCGCCAAGTTCTCCACGTGGCCCGACACCCTCGGGTACGCCGCGTACGCGCCGCTGCCGCGCGCCTTCTACGACGACCACGCCGGGTGGCTGAAGAGGCCGGTCGGCAACGGGCCGTACCGGATCGACTCGTACACCAAGGGGTCCCAGATGCGGCTCAGCCGCTGGGACGGCTACCCCGGTGACGACAAGGCGCGGAACGCCGGCGTCGAGCTGCGCGTGTACACCGACAGCAACACCGCCTACACCGACCTGCAGGCCGGCAACCTCGACATCGTCGACGACATCCCCAGCACCCAGCTGAAGAACGTCAGGAACGACCTCGGCGACCGCTACATCAACCAGCCCGCCGGCATCATCCAGACGCTCTCCTTCCCCATGTACGACGCGACCTGGTCCAAACCCGGGATGGAGAAGGTCCGCCGGGGCATCGCGATGGCCATCGACCGCGACCAGATCACCGAGCAGATCTACCAGAAGACCCGCACCCCGGCGAGCGACTGGACCTCGCCCGTGCTGGGCGAGAAGGGCGGCTACAAGGCCGGCCTGTGCGGGGACGCCTGCACGTACAACCCCGACGAGGCCAAGCGGCTGATCCAGGAGGGCGGCGGACTGCCGGGCGGCAGGGTCACCATCACGTCCAACGTCGACACCGGCTCCCACCGGGTGTGGATGGACGCCGTCTGCAACAGCGTCAACAACGCCCTCGGCAACGACCAGGCCTGCACCGTCAACCCCGTCGGCACCTTCGCCGACTTCCGCAACCAGGTCTCCGAGCAGCGCATCACCGGCATGTTCCGCTCCGGCTGGCAGATGGACTACCCGCTGGCCCAGAACTTCCTGCAGCCGCTGTACTACAGCAACGCGTCCTCAAACTACGGAAAGTTCCACGACGCCCAGTTCGACCGGCTGATCGACGAGGCGAACGCCGAGTCCGACACGGCGGCGGCCGTCGGGAAGTTCCAGGACGCCGAGAAGATCCTCGCCACGCAGATGCCGGCCATCCCGCTCTGGTACCAGAACGGCAGCGCCGGCTACTCCGCCAACGTCGGCGACGTGGAGCTCAATCAGTTCAGCGTGCCCGTCTATCAGCGGATCACCGTCAAGTAGCCCGTTCCAGCGAAGCCCCCAAGCCTCAAGCCCGGAGACCTCATGGGACGGTATGTGATCCGGCGGCTGCTCCAGATGATCCCCGTGTTCGTCGGCAGCACGTTCCTGATCTTCTTCATGGTCTACGCCCTCGGCGACCCCGTCGCCGCGCTCTTCGGCGACAAGGCACCCGACCCCGCCACCGCCGCCCGCATCCGCGCCGAGCTCTACCTCGACCAGCCGCTCTGGAAGCAGTACCTGCACTACATGGGCCAGATCCTCACCGGCGAGTTCGGCACCGCCTTCAACGGCCAGGAGGTCATCGAGCTGATGGCCGACGCCTTCCCGGTGACCCTGCGGCTCACGCTCGTCGCGATCGTCTTCGAGATCGTCATCGGCATCACCCTCGGCCTCCTCAGCGGCCTGCGGCGCGGGCGGACCGTCGACACGAGCGTCCTGCTGCTCACCCTGGTCGTCGTCTCCATCCCGACCTTCGTCAGCGGTTACGTCCTGCAGTACCTCTTCGGCGTGAAGTGGGACGTCGTCTCGCCCTCCGTCTCGCCCGCGGCGCCCCTCGACGAGCTGCTGCTGCCCGGCATGGTCCTCGCGCTGACCTCGCTCGCCTACGTGACCCGGCTGACCCGCACCTCCCTCGCCGAGAACGCCCGCGCCGACTACCTCCGCACCGCCGTCGCCAAGGGCCTGCCCCGGCACCGGGTCGTCAGCCGACACCTGCTGCGGAACTCCCTCATCCCCGTCGTCACCTTCATCGGCACCGACATCGGGGCGCTGATGGGCGGTGCCATCGTCACCGAGCGGATCTTCAACATCCACGGCGTCGGCTACCAGCTCTACCAGGGCATCCTGCGCCAGAACTCGCCCACCGTGGTCGGCTTCGTGACCATCCTCGTCATCGTCTTCCTGGTGGCCAACCTGCTCGTCGACCTCCTCTACGCCGTGCTCGACCCGAGGATCCGCTATGCCTGAGCCGAGGATTGCTGTGCCCGAGCCGAGGATGCGCCATGCCTGAGCCGCCGCCCACCGATCCCTCCGACCCCAACGCCACCATCACCCCCGGCGGGGGCGGGGCCATGTCCCTGGCCACCAGCGACGCCGAGACCCTCGAGGGCGGCCCCATCCCCGGCGGCACCGAGAGCGGCAAGGCCCGCAGCCTGTGGTCGGACGCCTGGCACGACCTGCGGCGCAACCCCGTCTTCGTCGTCTCCGCGCTCGTCATCGTCTTCCTCGTCCTCATCGCCGTCTGGCCCGGGCTCGTCGCGAGCGGCAACCCGCTGTCCTGCGACCTGTCCAAGGCCCAGGAGGGCTCGCAGCCCGGCCACCCCTTCGGCTACGACGCCCAGGGCTGCGACGTCTACACCCGCACGGTCTACGGGGCGCGGGCCTCCATCACCGTCGGCGTCTGCGCCACGGCCGGGGCCGCGCTGCTCGGCAGTGCGCTGGGCGGGCTGGCCGGCTTCTTCGGCGGCTGGTGGGACGCGCTGCTCTCGCGGCTCGCCGACATCTTCTTCGGCATCCCGATCATCCTCGGCGGGCTCGTCTTCCTGTCCGTCGTCACCAGCGGATCCGTATGGCCCGTCGTCGGCTTCATCGTGCTGCTGGGCTGGCCGCAGATCTCCCGCATCGCGCGCGGCGCGGTGGTCGGCGCCAAGCAGCACGACTACGTCCAGGCCGCCCGCGCCCTCGGCGCCGGCAACCGCCGGCTGCTGCTGCGCCACATCGCGCCCAACGCCGTCGCGCCGGTCATCGTCGTCGCCACGATCGCCCTCGGTACGTACATCGCGCTCGAGGCGACGCTCTCCTTCGTCGGCGTCGGGCTCAAACCGCCCACCGTCTCCTGGGGGATCGACATCTCCAACGCCTCGAACCAGATCCGCAACGCCCCGCACATGCTGCTGTGGCCGGCGGGGGCGCTGAGCGTCACCGTGCTCGCGTTCATCATGCTCGGCGACGCGGTGCGCGACGCCCTCGACCCCAAGCTGCGCTGAGGAGCCCGCCGCCGTGACCACGCTGCTCGACGTGCGCGACCTGCACGTGGAATTCCGCACCCGGGACGGGGTGGCCAAGGCCGTCAACGGCGTCAGCTACACCGTCGACGCCGGTGAGACCCTGGCCGTGCTGGGCGAGTCCGGTTCGGGCAAGTCCGTCACCGCGCAGGCCGTCATGGGCATCCTCGACTCCCCGCCCGGCCACGTCACCGGCGGTGAGGTCCTCTTCCGCGGCAAGGACCTGCTCACCATGGGCGAGGAGCACCGCCGCCGGATCCGCGGCGCCAAGCTCGCCATGATCTTCCAGGACGCCCTCTCCTCGCTGAACCCCGTGATGACCGTGGGCGCGCAGCTCGCCGAGATGTACGAGGTGCACGAGGGCATGACGCGCAAGGACGCCCGGGCCCGGGCGGTCGGGCTGATGGAGCGGGTCCGCATCCCGGCC
Organism: Streptomyces lilacinus; assembly: GCA_000715685.1. GTDB lineage: Bacteria > Actinomycetota > Actinomycetes > Streptomycetales > Streptomycetaceae > Streptomyces > Streptomyces lilacinus. The sequence goes on along the minus strand of KL569491.1, from coordinate 33 downwards.
GCGAAGGAGCGGGTGCGGGACTATCCGCACCAG
>JNXU01001851.1 GCA_000715685.1 Streptomyces lilacinus | reverse complement strand
CTGTGGCGGATCACCAGGCGGGACGGGAACTGCTTGAGGCGTTCGCGGCGGGAGCCGGCCACGCGGAGGCCGTCGTCGAGGACGAGGTCGACCGCGGAGCGGGCCATCGCCTGGCGGTCGGAGGCGACCGTGGTGAGGGGCGGGTCCGTGAGGGCCGCCTCCTTCACGTCGTCGAAGGCGGCCACCGCCAGCTCCCCCGGCACGTCGATGCGCAGCTCGCGCGCGGCGCGCAGGACGCCGATGGCCTGGTCGTCCGTGGCGCACATCAGGGCCGGCGGCCGGTTGGGGCCGGAGAGGAGCTCGAGGGCGACCTTGTAGGCGTCGTAGCGGTTGTACGGGGCCGGGAAGAGCCGGCCCTCGATGGACTTGCCGGCCTCGCGCATGGCGCGCCGCCAGCCCTCGACGTGGTCGGTGACCGGGTCCCCTATGGTCGGGGTCTCCTCCGTGCCGCCGAGGCAGGCCACGTACGGGTGGCCGTGCTCCAGGAGGTGCCGGGTGGCGAGCTGGGCGCCGCCGACGTCGTCGGTGACGACGGCCACGTCGTCGATGGCGTCGGGCCTGCGGTGCATCAGGACGATACGGGCGTCCCAGGCGTCGATCTCCATGGCCGCGGTCTCGCTGGGGCCCTGGCTGATCAGGATCAGGCCGGAGACGCGCATGCCCAAGAAGGCGCGCAGATAGTGGACTTCGCGCTCGTCGAGGTAGTCGGAGTTCCCGACGAGGACCATCTTCCCGCGCTCGGCCGCCGCCTGCTCGACCGCGTGCGCCATCTCCGCGAAGAAGGGCTGGCGCGCGTCCGGGACGATCAGGCCTATGAGGTCCGTCCGTCGTGACGCCATCGCCTGGGCGACCCGGTCGGGCCGGTACCCCAGCTCCTTGATCGCGGCCAGCACTCGCTCCCGCGTCGCCGGTGCCACCGGGCGCGGTCCATTGTTGATGACGTAACTGACGACCGCGGTCGACGTCCCCGCAAGCCGTGCCACATCGTCCCGCGTCACCTTGGCCACGCGCGGCAGTCTACGCGGGTCCACCTACCGTTTCACCGGGCGAACGGACTCGGATTCGACCGCTCCGGTGTGTTCCGTCCCACGCCGCTCGGTGGCGTCCCGCGGCGCCGGGTCGTCCCCGGAGCCGTCGATCTTGTCGGATTTCCCCACGCCTTTCCCCGCGCCCGCCGACTTCTCCGCCTTGTCCGCCTTCTCGGGCTTCTCCGGCACCACGAAGCGGTAGCCGACGTTGCGCACGGTGCCGATCAAGGACTCGTGCTCGGGCCCCAGCTTGGCGCGCAACCGCCGGACGTGCACGTCCACCGTGCGCGTACCGCCGAAGTAGTCGTAGCCCCAGACCTCTTGGAGGAGCTGGGCGCGGGTGAAGACCCGGCCGGGGTGCTGGGCGAGGTATTTGAGCAGCTCGAATTCCTTGAAGGTCAGGTCCAGGACCCGTCCCTTGAGCTTGGCGCTGTAGGTCGCCTCGTCGACGGAGAGGTCGCCGGTGCGGATCTCCATCGGGCTGTCGTCCATGGAGATCTGCTGGCGGCCCATGGCCAGGCGCAGACGGGCCTCGACCTCGGCCGGGCCGGCGGTGTCGAGGAGGACGTCGTCCACGCCCCAGTCGGCGGTGACGGCGGCGAGGCCGCCCTCGGTGACGACGAGGATCAGCGGACAGCCCGGGCCGGTCGAGCGCAGCAGCTGGCAGAGGCTGCGGACGTGCGGCAGGTCACGCCGGCCGTCGATCAGTATGACGTCGGCGCCGGGGGTCTCCACCAGCGCCGGGCCCTCGGCGGGGGCCACGCGCACGCTGTGCAGCAGCAGGCCGAGCGCGGGCAGCACCTCGGTCGACGGCTGGAGCGCGTTGGTCAGGAGCAGCAGGGAACTCATCGGCCGCCACCTGCCTCGGTCGTCGTCGTATCGCTCTCGTCGCTCTCGCGCCTGTACTTCTCTCGTGCGCTTCGCTCGCCCATTACGTCGGTTCCTCCTCGGTCCCTGCGAGGACGGTGGGGGCACTGCTCGTCGTCCGAATGCACAAAAGGACCCGGGGGCCACTCTGCCCGGATCCTCTCTGCGCAGCAGAATAACCCAGATGACTTTCCGAGGTGCGGACGACTTTGCACGACCTTGTGTTTCGTCGATCACTTCGAGTGGTCATCGCATCGCGCTCTTGACAGTACGAACCGTGCAAACCCCTCAGGGACCAGTCTGCCGCCGCGGCGGGTGCGGGGGCAGACCCCCGCACCCGGAAAGGCCTACGCCTCCGCGACCGGCTGGGCGAACTGTGCCTCGTAGAGACGGGCGTACGCGCCGCCCGCCGTGAGGAGCGCGTCGTGGGTGCCCTGCTCGACGATGCGGCCGGACTCCATCACGAGGATCACGTCCGCGTCCCGGATGGTGGAGAGCCGGTGGGCGATCACGAAGCTCGTGCGGCCCGCGCGCAGGCGGCCCATCGCGTGCTGGATCAGCACCTCCGTACGGGTGTCGACCGAGCTGGTCGCCTCGTCCAGGACGAGGATCTCCGGCTCGGCGAGGAAGGCCCGCGCGATGGTGATGAGCTGCTTCTCGCCGACGCTGACGTTGGCGCCCTCCTCGTCGATCACCGTGTCGTAGCCGTCGGGCAGGGTCCGGACGAAGCGGTCGACGTGCGTGGCCTTCGCCGCCTCGACGATCTTGTCCATCGGGACGTCGCCGGCCGCGCCGTAGGCGATGTTGTCCGCGATCGTGCCGCCGAAGAGCCAGGTGTCCTGCAGCACCATGCCGATGTGGGAGCGCAGCTCCTCCCGCGGCATCTCCGCGATGTCGCGGCCGTCGAGGGTGATGCGGCCCCCGCCCACCTCGTAGAACCGCATGAGCAGGTTGACCAGCGTGGTCTTGCCCGCGCCCGTCGGGCCGACGATCGCCACCGTCTGGCCCGGCCGCACGGTCAGCGACAGGTCCTCGATGAGCGGCTTGTCCGCCTCGTAGCGGAAGGAGACCTGCTCGAAGGCGACCTCGCCGCGGACATGACGGGTCTCGGCGTCCGCCGCCGCGTCCGGGGACTGCTCCTCGGCGTCGAGCAGCTCGAAGACCCGCTCGGCCGAGGCGACACCCGACTGCACGAGGTTGGCCATGGACGCCACCTGCGTGAGCGGCTGGCTGAACTGCCGCGAGTACTGCACGAACGCCTGCACGTCACCGATGGACAGCGCGCCACTGGCCACCCGCAGACCGCCGACGACGGCGACGAGCACGTAGTTCAGGTTGCCGATGAACATCATCGCGGGCTGGATGATCCCGGAGATGAACTGGGCCTTGAAGCCGGCCGCGTACAGCTCCTCGTTCTCCCTGCGGAAGGCCTCCGCGGACTCCTTCTGGCGGCCGAAGACCTTCACCAGGGAGTGGCCGGTGTACATCTCCTCGATGTGGGCGTTGAGCTTGCCCGTGGACTTCCACTGCGCGACGAACTGCGGCTGCGCGCGCTTGCCGATCTTCGTCGCGACGACGACCGACACCGGCACCGTGATCAGCGCGACCAGGGCCAGCAGCCAGGAGATCCAGAACATCATCGCCAGCACGCCGACGATGGTCAGCAGCGAGGTCACGATCTGGCTCAGGGTCTGCTGCAGCGTCTGGGCGATGTTGTCGATGTCGTTGGTGGCGCGGGAGAGGACCTCGCCGCGCTGCTGCTTGTCGAAGTAGCTCAGCGGCAGCCGGCCCAGCTTCGCCTCGACCTCCTCGCGCAGCCGGAAGACCGCCCGCTGGACGACGGTCGTGGCGATGCGGGCCTGGACGAAGGCGAAGAGCGAGGACGCGACGTAGATCAGCGTCACCCACAGCAGGACGATGCCGACCGCGTCGAAGTCGATCCCCTGGCCGGGGGTGAAGTCGACGGCGGACAGCACGTCGGCGACCTTGCCGTTGCCCTGCTGCCGCAGCCGCTCCAGGGCCTCGGCCTTGGAGGCGCCGTCGGGCATCTGGCGGCCCACGACGCCGCCGAAGATCAGGTCCGTGGCGTGGCCGAGGACCTTGGGGCCTATGACGGCCAGCGCGACGCTGGCCACGCCGAGCGCCAGCGCGACGGTGATGATCGCCCGCTCGGGCCGCAGCTGCGCCAGCAGCCGGCGGCTGGAGCCGGCGAAGTCCATGGACTTCTCGGTCGGCTGCCCGCCCATGAAGCGGGCCATGCCGGTGGCCGGTGCCGGACCCCTGCGGGCCGGCGCTGCGGCCTTCCCCGCTGCGGCCTTCCCCGCGGCGCCATCGGCCTGACCGCCGTCCTCGGCGGCCTCGCCCGGTCCCCCGGGCTTCCCGGCCGGTATGCCGGCGCCGGACTTCTCGAGGGACGTCACGCCGCCTCCTCCTCGGTGAGCTGGGAGAGCACGATCTCCCGGTAGGTGTCGTTCGTCCCCATCAGTTCGGTGTGGGTGCCCGTGCCGACGACCGTGCCCTCGTCGAGGACCACGATCCGGTCGGCGTCGCGGATGGTCGACACCCGCTGCGCGACGATCACCACGGTCGCGTCCTCCGTCTCCCGCGCCAGCGCGGCCCGCAGCCGGGCGTCGGTGGCGTAGTCGAGGGCGGAGAAGGAGTCGTCGAAGAGGTAGATCTCCGGCTTGCGGACCAGGGCCCGCGCGATGGCCAGACGCTGGCGCTGGCCGCCCGAGACGTTGGAGCCGCCCTGGGCGATGGGCGCCTCGAGCCGGCCCTCCATCGCCTCGACGAACTCCCGGGCCTGCGCCGTCTCCAGCGCCTGCCACAGCTCCTCGTCGGTCGCGTCGGGGCGGCCGTAGCGCAGGTTTGAGGCGACGGTTCCGGAGAACAGATACGGCTTCTGCGGGACGAGGCCCACGGCCTCGGCCATCACGACGGGGTCGAGCTCGCGCACGTCCACGCCGTCGACGCGGACCGTGCCGGCGGTGGCGTCGAAGAGGCGGGGTATCAGCCCGAGGAGCGTGGACTTGCCGCTGCCCGTGGAGCCGATGACCGCCGTGATCTCGCCCGGCCGGGCCACGAGGGAGACGTCCTTGAGGACCGGCTCCTCGGCGCCCGGGTAGCCGAAGGCGACGCCGTCGAGCTCGAGGTGGCCGCGCCGGCGCAGCTCGGTGACGGGCGCGGAGGGCGGCACGACGCTGGAGTCGGTGCTCAGCACCTCCTGGACGCGCTCGGCGCAGACCTCGGCACGCGGCACCATCATGAACATGAAGGTGGCCATCATGATGGCCATCAGGATCTGCATGAGATAGCTGAGGAAGGCCGTCATCGCGCCGATCTGCATGCCGCCGTCCTCGATGCGGTGGCCGCCGAACCACACGACGGCGATCGAGGAGAGGTTCACGACCAGCATCACGGACGGGAACATCAGCGACATCAGCCGCCCCGCCCGCAGGGACACGTCCATGAGCTCGGTGTTGGCGCTCCTGAATCGTTTCCGCTCATGGTTGTCGCGGACGAAGGCGCGGATGACGCGGATGCCGGTGATCTGCTCGCGCAGCACCCGGTTGACGGTGTCGATGCGCTCCTGCACACCCCGGAAAATGGGCCGCATCCGCCAGACGATCGTGACGACGATCGCGCCCAGCACGGGCACGATGATCAGCAGCAGGGCGGACAGGGGCACGTCCTGCTCGACGGCCAGCACGATGCCGCCGACGCACATGATGGGCGCGGAGACCATCAGCGTGAACGCCATCAGCGTCAGCAGCTGGACCTGCTGGACGTCGTTGGTGGTCCGGGTGATCAGCGACGGCGCGCCGAACTGGCCCATCTCGCGGGCCGAGAAGGACTGCACCCGGTCGAAGACCGCGCCGCGCAGGTCGCGGCCGAGCGCCATGGCCGTACGGGCGCTGTAGTAGACCGCGCCGATCGCGCAGACGATCTGCGCGAGGGTCACGGCGAGCATCAGCCCGCCGGTGGTGAGGATGTAGCCGGTGTCGCCCTTGACGACGCCTTTGTCGATGATGTCCGCATTCAGGGAGGGCAGATACAGCGTGGCGAGGGTCTGAACGAGCTGCAGGAGCACGATCAGCGCTATCGCTCCGGAATGGGGCCGCAAATAGGCCCGCAGAAGTCGCACCAACACACAAGCAGCCTATGCGAGCACCCCTCCATGGGGCCCCTCCTTTACCGGCTGGGGGCCGTGCCCGGTCCGGCACCCGTCATCATGGAGGCGGCAGAAAAGAAAGGGGTCGCCGTGGCGACGACACACACGGCACGACCGGCGCCGCCGGCCACGCTGCCGGCACAGCCGGGGCCGCCGGTGCCACCGGCCGGCACGATCCGGTACTGGGCCGCGGCCAAGGCCGCCGCCGGCACGGCCGAGGAGCCGTACGCGGCGCGGACGCTCGCGGACGCGCTGGCCGCGGCCCGTCGGCGGCACGCCGGGGAGCCGGAGTTCGCGCGGGTGCTCTCGCGCTGCTCGTTCCTCGTGGACGGCGACCCCGTCGGCACGCGCGACCACTCGACGGTCCAACTGGCCGAGGGCGGCACGGTCGAGGTGCTCCCGCCCTTCGCAGGAGGGTGACCCCGGCAGCATGAGCGAACAGCACCACCACCATCCGTACGACCCGCAGGGCCACCCCGAGCGGTACCAGCCGTACGAGCCCGCCCCCTACGGGGCGTACGACACCCTGTCTCTTATAC
>KL569490.1:63615-63881 GCA_000715685.1 Streptomyces lilacinus | reverse complement strand
GATGTGTATAAGAGACAGCGTTGGCGCGCTTGGGGGTGGTGGCGGGGCAGCTCGGGCGGCAGTAGATGCCGGTGGTGGCGACGGCGAAGAAGAACTCGCCGTCGAAGCGGGCGTCGCGGCTGGTCACCGCGTGGTAGCGGGAGTCGTCGAGGGGGTGGGCGGGGGCCGTCATGTGTCCATTCTGCGGGGGCGCCTGCGGCTGGGCTGGCGGGAATCGGACATGGCCTTCGGAGGCCCGGGGCGGGGGCCGGGGGAGCTTCCCCGGT
>KL569490.1:59788-63354 GCA_000715685.1 Streptomyces lilacinus | reverse complement strand
CCCCGGACCCCGGTCCTCAATCGCCGGACGGGCTGGTTTCTCGCCCGCTTTATCGCCCGCGCTTCAGTTCCAAGGCGAACCGGCCCTCCGCCTGCCTCAGCCTCCATTCGCGGCGCTGCTCCGCGCGCATGCGGGCGTCGGTGCGGGAGGCGATCCACTCGTTCTCGCGGACGAGCTTGCGGTAGCTGTCGAGGCGGCGCTGCGGGAGCTCGCCCGCGGCGACGGCGGCGAGGACGGCGCAGCCCGGTTCGGACTGGTGGCCGCAGTCGTGGAAGCGGCAGTCCGCGGCCAGGGAGTCGATCTCGGAGAAGGCGCGGGCGACGCCGCTCTCCGCGTCCCAGAGGCCGACGCCGCGCAGGCCGGGGGTGTCGATGAGGACGCCGCCGCCCGGCAGGGGCAGCAGGTTGCGGGTGGTCGTGGTGTGGCGGCCCTTGCCGTCCCGGTCGCGTGCGGCCTGGACGGTCTGGACCTCGGCGCCGACGAGGGCGTTGGCGAGGGTGGACTTGCCGGCGCCGGACTGGCCGAGCAGGACGGAGGTGCCGTCGGCCAGCACGGCGGCGAGGACGTCGACGCCCTCGCCGGTCTCCGCGCTGACGGCCAGGACCTGGACGCCGGGGGCCGCGGCCTCGGTGTCGGCGATCAGGTGGTCGAGCGCGGCCGGGTCGGGCACGAGGTCGGACTTGGTGAGCACGACGAGGGGCGTGGCGCCGCTCTCCCAGGCGAGGGTGAGGAACCGCTCGACTCGTCCGAGGTCGAGCTCGACGGCGAGCGAGACGGCGACGACGGCGTGGTCGACGTTGGCGGCGAGGACCTGGCCCTCGGACCGCTTGGAGGAGGTGGACCGCACGAAGGCGGTGCGGCGAGGGAGCAGGGCGCGGACGTAGCCGCCGACGAGGTCGACGGCGGCCCAGTCGCCGGTGCACATGATGTTCAGCGGGTCGCCGGTGGTGACGAGCGAGGTGTCGCCCAGCACCGTTCGTACGCCCTCGCCGTCGGCGACGACGAGGTCGCAGCGGCCGCGGTCCACGCGGACGATGCGCCCGGGGACGAGCCCCTCGGCGGCGTGCGGGGCGAAGCTGTCAGCGAACCCCGTGTCCCAACCGTAGGCGGCGAGGGGGTGCGGAGCGGTGAGCTCGGACAAGATTGTGGTCCTTCAGGAGGGAAGTGGGATGAGTCTGCTTCTGAGAGAGGGCAGGGCCCAGCGCAACGACAGTCATCGCGTTCTCACCTCCTGTTGAGCTCGTGCAGGTACGGGGGAACCATAGGGGCCGCCCGGGCGCGACCGCGAGCGATTTTCCGAGGGAACGGGTTCGGTCAGTCCCGGCGGTGCGGTTTCGCGTGCTTCGGCTGGTGTTCCGGCTTGTGCAGGCGGGAGCGGACGTCCTCGGGGGGCAGGAACTGGGCCCACCGCTCGGGGAACTCCGAGGGGGGCTCGCGGTCCTGGCCCATGACGCCGTCGTCCGGCTCCTCGTACGGGTCGTCCTCGATCTCGTGCACCAGGGCCGCCGCCGCTCGCTCCGCGGCCGCGCGGGCGGCCGCGGCCTCGCGCTGGCGGTCGACCTCGGCGCGGGCGGCGGCGGTGGTGACGGAGGGCCAGACCCGGTCGATGGCCGCGTTCATCGCGGCGCCGACGAGCACCGCGAAGGCCGAGACGCCGATCCACAGGAGCACGGCGACGGGCGCGGCGAGGGAGCCGTAGATCGTGACGCCCTCGACGGTGTGGGTGAGGTAGATGCGCAGCAGGATGCTGCCCAGCACCCACATCGTCAGGGCGACGAAGGCGCCCGGAATGTCCTCCGCCCATGGTGACCGCACGGGCACGGACACGTGGTAGAGCGTGGTGAGGAAGGCGATGGACAGGAGGATGACCACCGGCCAGTAGAGGAAGCGGACGACGTCCGCGCTCCAGGGCACGACGTCGACCACCGCCTCCGGGCCGACCACCATCAGGGGCAGCGCCACCGCACCGATGACGAGGGCGACGATGTAGAGGAGGAAGGCCAGCAGTCGCGTGCGGACGATGCCGCGCTTGCCCTCGAGCCCGTACATGATCGTGATGGTGTCGACGAAGACGTTCACCGCCCGGGAGCCGGACCACAGGGCGATGGCGAAGCCGACGGACATGATCTCCGGGCGGCCGATCTTGATGACCTCGCGGACCAGCGGCTCGGCGATCTCCTTGGTGCCCCTCTCGGAGAGGACGGCGGCCGAGGCGGTGAGGATGTTCTTCTGGATGCTCAGGATGGTGTGCGTGCCCGTCCAGTCGTCCAGGTAGCGCAGCAGGCCGAGCAGACCGAGGAAGAGGGGCGGCAGCGAGAGCAGGGTGAAGAAGGCGGCCTCCGCGGCCAGTCCCGTGACCCGGTACTCCATGCAGGAATTGACGGTGTCCTTCAGGAGCAGCCACGCCATCCTGCGTTTGGAGACATTTCGGTACAGGGCCCTTGCCCTGTGGAGCCGGCCGATCTTCCGGCCCGAATGTTCTTTTGCTGCCTGCACGCCCTAACCGTATCCGCCGCGGGCGGGTCGGTTCATCCGTCGACCCGTCGCGGGCGGGGCCGTGGCCGTTGCGGACGGGAGGCCCGCGCCCGTTGCGGACGGGAGGCCGCGGAGGGTGATGCTGCGCCGACTCGGCACCACCCTCCGGCCGCTCATCGCAACTTTCCGCCCGGAGCCGATGCGTTCGCAATGGTTGCATGGCGTTGCAATATCGTGGATGACCCGGCGCGCGGGCGCCCCTGAGGGGCACCATTGCAGCGTGAAGCGCATACCAATCGACGCGGGGCTGCTGCCCGCCATCCGGGAGGCGACGCTCGCCGGCTCGGAACCCCCCGTGCGACCGCGCCCGCTGATCGGGGAGTCGTGGCACCGCGTGCGCCGCCACGGCGTGGACCCGGAGTCCGGCCGGACCGCGCCGCTGATCTCGGCCGAGGAGGTCGAGCACCGCCGGCAGGCCTCCCAGCTGGGGGTGCTGCTGCCGCAGTTGCGCGAGGGGCTGCGCGAGGCGGTGGACGCCGTGCGCCATCTGATCGTGGTCACCGACGCCGAGGGGCGGCTGCTGTGGCGGGAGGGCAGCTCGGGGGTGCGCAGGAGCGCGGACCGGCTGGGCTTCGAGGTGGGGGCCGCGTGGACCGAGGAGGCGGTGGGGACCAACGGCATCGGGCTGGCGCTGGTGGAGCGCCGCCCGGTGCAGGTGCACTCCGCCGAGCACTACGTCCGCAGCCACCACTCCTGGACCTGTGCCGCGGCCCCGCTGCACGACCCGCGCGACGGGCGGCTGCTGGGCGTGCTCAACGTCAGCGGGCCCGCGCCCGCGTTCAACCCCGCCACGCTCGCCCTGGTGACCGCCGTCGCCAAGGTGTCGGAGGCCGAGCTGCGCACCCGGCACTGGGAGTCCGTGGACCGGCTGCGGACGGTCGCGGCGCCGATGCTGGCGCGGATCGGCGGGCGGGCGCTGGCCGTGGACCGCGACGGCTGGACCGCGGCGGTGACCGGCATGGCCCCGCTGAGCCGGGTGGTGCTGCCGCGGTCCGCGCGGCCGGGACGGGCCTGGCCCTGTCTCTTATACA
>KL569490.1:57229-59481 GCA_000715685.1 Streptomyces lilacinus | reverse complement strand
TCAGAGATGTGTATAAGAGACAGGCGACGCCCGGGCCGAGGACGCCCCGCCGGGCCGGGTGGTGCTGGACCTGCGCGGCCCGCGCAGCTGGACGATCACGGTCTCGGGGGCCGCCGGCCACTGGTCGCACGAGCTGAGCCCGCGCCACGCGGAGCTGCTCTACGTCCTGGCCCGGCACCCCTCGGGGCGGACGGCCGCCCAGCTGGCGGCGGACCTGTTCGGCGACGCGACGCGCACGGTGACGGTGCGGGCGGAGCTGTCCCGGCTGCGGCGCACGCTGGCGGGGGTGCTCAGCCACCGCCCGTACCGCTTCACCGACGGGCTGGAGGTGCACCTGCTGGAGCCGCGCGACGCGGCGGACCTGCTGCCCGCCTCGACGGCACCGGTGGTGCTGGCCGCGCGCCGGGGGCTGCCGGGGGGCGGGTGACAGCGTCGTGGTTGGCTTTCGGTCATGAACGACACGAACGCGACGACGCACCCGACGACGCCCGTGACCACCTGGTCGCTGGAGCAGACCTCGCCGGGCGATCTCGTTCCGGCCCGGATCCCGGACGAGGCGTCCGGGATCCGGATCGAACGGGCCTCCGTGCCCTCGCCGGAGTTCAGCCGTTTCCTCTACACGGCCGTCGGCGGGGACATCACGTGGACCGACCGGCTGCCGTGGTCGTACGCGCGGTGGCAGGAGTTCCTGGCCAGGCCGGGCGTCGAGACGTGGGTGGCGTACGAGCACGGGACGCCGGCCGGGTACATCGAGCTGGACGCGCAGCCGGAGGGGACGGTGGAGATCGCCTACTTCGGTCTGCTCCCCGCCTTCCGGGCTGTCTCTTATACACATCGCCGCATCGGCGGTCACCTGCTGGCGTACGGGACCGCGCGGGCCTGGGACCTGGCCGAGCGGTGGGCGGAGCGGGAGCCGACGAAGCGGGTGTGGGTGCACACCTGCAGCAAGGACGGTCCGCACGCGCTCTCCAACTACGAGCGGCGCGGCTTCCGGGTGTTCGACACCCGCACCGAGGAGGAGCCCGCGACCCCGGCGCCGGGCCCCTGGCCTGGCGCGTTCCCCGACGCGACCGCGTAACCGACGCGGCGGGCCGCGGCCCGCACCCTCACATGCCGTCCCACTTTTCAGGACGGCATGTCTCATAGTACGGACAACAGTGGACTGGCCGAATGGCGCCGTGCCACGCTTCCGTCATGTCCCGAGCTGGAATCGCCTTGGTGAGTCGGCGTCACGTCGACTTCTGCCGCATGTCCAGCGCCATCTGTCCGGCGGGCTGACAGTCACAGCACCACCGTCCTTCCACCCTCGTCGCCGCTGACGCCGACGAGGCGTTTCCTCCCTCTTTCTCCTGCTTTCCCCATGCCCTGAGGCCTCCCCCTCGCCTCCCGAGCGACGCATGCGGACTTTAAGGACATTTCGTCATGGCTGACACCACCTCCCCCTCCCCTGCCGCGCCGCCCCGGCGCAGGACCGGCCGCCACCGCGGCGAAGGCCAGTGGGCCGTCGGCCACTTCACGCCGCTCAACGCCAACGAGCAGGTCAAGAAGGACGACGACGGTCTCAATGTGCGGACACGCATTGAGACGATCTACGCCAAGGCCGGCTTCGACTCCATCGACCCGAGCGACCTGCGCGGCCGGATGCGCTGGTGGGGGCTGTACACCCAGCGCAAGCCGGGCATCGACGGCGGCAAGACCGCGGTCCTCGCGCCGGAGGAGCTGGACGACGAGTACTTCATGCTGCGGGTGCGCATCGACGGCGGCCGGCTGACGACCGCTCAACTGCGCGTCATCGGCGAGGTGTCGCAGGAGTTCGCCCGCGGCACCGCCGACATCACCGACCGGCAGAACATCCAGTACCACTGGATCCGCATCGAGGACGTGCCCGAGATCTGGCGGCGGCTGGAGGCCGTGGGCCTGTCCACCACCGAGGCCTGCGGCGACACCCCACGGGTGATCCTGGGCTCGCCGGTGGCGGGCATAGCCGAGGACGAGATCGTCGACGGCACCCCGGCGATCGAGGAGATCCACCGCCGCTTCATCGGCAACCCCGACTTCTCCAACCTTCCCCGCAAGTTCAAGTCGGCCGTCTCCGGGTCGCCGCTGCTGGACGTGGCGCACGAGATCAACGACGTCGCCTTCGTCGGCGTCCGCCACCCCGAGCACGGCCCCGGCTTCGACCTGTGGGTCGGCGGCGGGCTGTCCACCAACCCCAGAATCGGCGTCCGGCTCGGCGCCTGGGTCCCCCTGGA
>KL569490.1:55625-56988 GCA_000715685.1 Streptomyces lilacinus | reverse complement strand
TGTGTATAAGAGACAGACTGCGCAACCGCGCCCGGCTGAAGTTCCTCCTCGCCGACTGGGGCGCGGAGAAGTTCCGGCGGATCCTCGAGGACGAGTACCTGGGCCGCCGGCTCGTCGACGGACCGGCCCCCGAGCAGCCCGCGCACCGCTGGCGCGACCACGTCGGCGTCCACCGGCAGCGGGACGGGCGCTTCTACGTCGGCTTCGCCCCGCGCGTCGGCCGCGTCGACGGCGCGACGCTCACGAAGATCGCCGCGCTGGCCGAGGAGCACGGCTCGGGCCGGGTGCGGACCACCGCCGAGCAGAAGATGATCGTGCTCGACGTGGCCGAGGAGCGGGTCGCCCCGCTCGTGGCGGGGCTGGAGGCGCTGGACCTGCGCGTCGCCCCCTCGCCGTTCCGGCGCGGCACGATGGCGTGCACGGGCATCGAGTTCTGCAAGCTCGCGATCGTGGAGACCAAGGCGCGCGGCGCCTCGCTCGCCGACGAACTCGAGCGCCGGCTGCCGGACTTCGACGAGCCCCTCACCATCAACGTCAACGGCTGCCCCAACGCCTGCGCCCGCATCCAGGTCGCGGACATCGGTCTCAAGGGCCAGCTGGTCCTCGACGACCGGGGCGAGCAGGTCGAGGGCTTCCAGGTGCACCTGGGCGGCGCGCTGGGCCTGGAGGCCGGGTTCGGTCGCAAGGTGCGCGGGCTGAAGGTGACGTCGGAGGAACTGCCGGACTACGTCGAACGCGTGCTGCGGCGCTACCAGAAGGAGCGCGCGGAGGGTGAACGGTTCGCGCAGTGGGTGGCGCGGGCATCGGAGGAGGACCTCTCATGAGTGAACGGGCCGCCCCTTTCTACTGCCCCTACTGCGGCGACGAGGACCTGCGCCCCGGCGAGCAGGGCCACGGCGCCTGGGAGTGCGGCGCCTGCAACCGCGCCTTCGCCCTCTCCTTCCGCGGGCTCCTCGCCCGCGGCCTGGCCAAGGAGGCACACCATGACCGACCGTGAGCGGACCACGGCCGAACTCGAGCGACTGGCCGAGCGCGCGGGCCGCGAGCTGGAGGACGCGCCGGCGACGGAGATCCTGCGCTGGGCCGCCGACACCTTCGGCGAGCGCTTCTGCGTGACCTCCTCCATGGCGGACGCCGTCGTCGCGCACCTCGCGTCGCGGGTCTTCCCGGGCGTCGACGTGGTCTTCCTCGACACCGGCTACCACTTCCCCGAGACCATCGGCACCCGGGACGCCGTGGAAGCCGTGATGGACGTCCGCGTCGTCACCCTCACGCCGCGCCTGAGCGTCGCCGAGCAGGACGCGGCGTACGGGCCGGCGCTGCACGAGAGGGACTCGGACCTGTGCTGCCGGATGCGCAAGGT
>KL569490.1:52413-55403 GCA_000715685.1 Streptomyces lilacinus | reverse complement strand
ATGTGTATAAGAGACAGCGGAGGGGCTGGCGGGGTACGACGCGTGGGCGACGGGCCTGCGCCGCGACGAGTCCCCGACCCGGGTGAACACCCCCGTGGTCGGCTGGGACGCCGGGCGGCGCAAGGTCAAGATCGCGCCGATCGCCCGCTGGACGCAGGCCGACGTGAACGCCTACGTCGCCGAGCACGGCGTACTCGTCAACCCCCTGTTGTCGGACGGCTACACGTCCATCGGCTGCGCGCCCTGCACCCGGCGCACGCTGGAGGGCGAGGACGCCCGCGCCGGCCGCTGGGCGGGCAGCGGCAAGACGGAATGCGGGCTGCACGAATGACGGAACTTCTGGAGCTGGAGAGGGAGATGAGCGTGGGCGCGACCGTGTGGCTCACCGGTCTGCCGAGCGCGGGCAAGACGACGATCGCCCGTGCGCTCGCGGACCGGCTGCGCGCCGAGGGACGACCGGTGGAGGTGCTGGACGGCGACGAGATCCGGGAGTTCCTCTCGGCGGGGCTCGGCTTCTCCCGCGAGGACCGGCATGTCAACGTCCAGCGGATCGGCTTCGTGTCCCAGCTGCTCGCCGCGCACGGCGTGACCGTGCTCGTCCCCGTGATCGCGCCCTACGCCGACTCCCGCGAGGCGGTCCGCAAGCGCCATCAGGACCTGGGCACCGGATATGTGGAGGTGCACGTGGCCACCCCGGTGGACGTGTGCTCCGCCCGCGACGTGAAGGGCCTCTACGCACGGCAGGCGGCGGGAGAGATATCCGGCCTGACGGGCGTCGACGACCCGTACGAGGTGCCGGCCGAACCGGACCTGCGCATCGCCGCGCACGAGCAGAGCGTGACGGAGTCGGCCGCGGCGCTGTACGCGCTGCTGGCGGAGAGGGGGCTGCGGTGAGCGAGAGCCCGTACACCCTGACGCACCTGGACGCGCTGGAGTCCGAGGCGGTGCACGTCTTCCGCGAGGTGGCGGGGGAGTTCGAGCGGCCGGTGATCCTCTTCTCCGGCGGCAAGGACTCGATCGTCATGCTGCACCTGGCGCTGAAGGCGTTCGCGCCGGCGCCGCCGCCGTTCGCGCTGCTGCACGTGGACACCGGGCACAACTTCCCCGAGGTCCTCGCCCACCGCGACCGTACGGTGGCCGAGCACGGACTGCGGCTGCACGTGGCGTCCGTGCAGGAGTTCATCGACCGGGGCGAGCTGCGCGAGCGCCCGGACGGCACGCGCAATCCGCTGCAGACGGTGCCGCTGCTGGACGCCATCGCGCGGCACCGCTTCGACGCGGTCGCCGGCGGCGGGCGGCGGGACGAGGAGAAGGCCCGGGCGAAGGAGCGGGTGTTCTCGCTGCGGGACGAGTTCGGCGGCTGGGACCCGCGCCGGCAGCGCCCGGAGCTGTGGCAGCTCTACAACGGCCGTCACTCCCCCGGCGAGCACGTGCGCGTCTTCCCGCTGTCCAACTTCACCGAGCTGGACGTGTGGCAGTACATCGCCCGCGAGAAGATCGAGCTTCCCTCCATCTACTACGCCCACGAGCGCGAGGTCTTCGCCCGCGACGGCATGTGGCTGGCCCCCGGGGAGTGGGGCGGCCCGCGGGACGGGGAGCGGGTGGAGAGACGGACGGTGCGCTACCGCACCGTCGGTGACATGTCCTGCACCGGCGCCGTCGACTCGGACGCGGCGACCGTCGAGGACGTCATCGCCGAGATCGCGGCGTCCCGCCTGACCGAGCGGGGCGCGACCAGGGCCGACGACAAGCTGTCGGAGGCCGCGATGGAGGACCGCAAGCGCGAGGGGTACTTCTAGCCATGACCACCGTGACCGACCCGGCCGCCCCGGCGTCCCTGCTGCGCTTCGCCACCGCCGGCTCCGTCGACGACGGCAAGTCCACGCTCGTCGGACGGCTGCTGCACGACTCCAAGTCCGTGCTGGCCGACCAGTTGGAGGCCGTCGAGCACGCCTCGCGCAGCCGCGGCCACGACGCGCCCGACCTCGCCCTGCTGACCGACGGGCTGCGCGCGGAGCGCGAGCAGGGCATCACCATCGACGTGGCGTACCGCTACTTCGCCACGGCCCGCCGGCGCTTCGTCCTCGCCGACACCCCGGGCCACGTGCAGTACACCCGCAACATGGTCACCGGCGCCTCCACCGCCGAGCTGGCCGTGGTGCTGGTCGACGCCCGCAACGGCGTCGTCGAGCAGACCCGCCGGCACGCCGCCGTCGCCGCCCTGCTGCGCGTCCCGCACGTCGTGCTCGCCGTCAACAAGATGGACCTCGTCGACTACGCGGAGTCCGTCTTCGCCCCGATCGCCGAGGAGTTCGCGGCCTACGCCGCCTCCCTCGGCGTGCCGGAGGTGACCGCGATCCCGATCTCGGCGCTCGCGGGCGACAACGTGGTGACGCCGTCCGCGCACATGGACTGGTACGGCGGCCCGACCGTGCTGGAGCACCTGGAGTCCGTGCCCGTCGTCGCCGACCCCACGGCCGACCCGGCGCGCTTCCCCGTCCAGTACGTGATCCGCCCGCCCGGCGGCCGCTCCGACTACCGGGGCTACGCCGGCCAGATCGCCTCCGGCGCCCTGCGCGTCGGCGAGTCCGTCACCGTCCTGCCCTCCGGGCGGACCACCACGATCGCCGGCATCGACGCCCTCGGCGAGCCCGTGGACATCGCCTGGGCGCCGCAGTCCGTCACGCTCCGGCTCGCCGACGACGTCGACGTCTCGCGCGGCGACCTCATCGCGCCCCTCGCGGCGGCGCCCGCGACGACCCGGGACGTCGAGGCGACCGTCTGCCACCTGGCCGACCGGCCGCTGCGCCCCGGGGACCGGGTGCTGCTGCGGCACACCACGCGCACGGTCAAGGCGCTGGTGAAGGAGGTGCCGTCCCGGCTGACCCTCGCCGACCTCTCCCAGCACGCCGCGCCCGGCGAGCTGGCCGCCAACGACATCGGGCGGGTGGTGCTGCGCACCGCCGAGCCGCTGGCCCTGGACGCCTACG
>KL569490.1:51802-52190 GCA_000715685.1 Streptomyces lilacinus | reverse complement strand
GCCGCCCCGGCTCGTTCCTGCTGATCGACCCTGCCGACGGGACGACGCTGACGGCCGGCATGGCCGGCACGTCCTTCGCGGCCGAGGTCCGGCCCGCGGCCGCCGCCGACGACGACGAGGGCTGGGACTTCTGACATGGAGGCGCCGGACAGGGAGGGGTACGACATGGAGGGGCCGGCCAGGGACGTCTTCGCCACCTTCGCCAAGGAGGGCGGCCGCGTCGGCAGCGGCGCGCTGGGCAGCGGGCAGGGCGGGGTCGGGCGATGTGCGCACTGAGGTGTGCCGCCGTGCCGTCGCCGACCCGTCCCCCACGCACCGTTGACCGAGAGGAACCCCCCTCGTGCCATCCGCCGCCCGCCGCCCGCTCCTGGCGCTGTCTCTTATACAC
>KL569490.1:48679-51543 GCA_000715685.1 Streptomyces lilacinus | reverse complement strand
CCCTGCCGCTGCTGATGGGCGCCCTCGGCGCCTGCGGCTACGGCTCCGAGAAGACCTCCCAGAACTCCGCCGGCGCCGACGCGGCGGCGGGGGGCAGGAAACTGTCCGCCGACACCGTGCGCATCGGCTACTTCCCCAACATCACCCACGCCACCCCGCTGGTCGGCGAGCAGGAGGGCCTGCTCCAGAAGGAGCTGGGCGCCACGAAACTCCGCTCGACCACCTTCAACGCCGGCCCGTCGGAGATCGAGGCGCTCAACGCCGACTCCATCGACATCGGCTGGATCGGCCCGTCGCCCGCGATCAACGGCTACGTGAAGTCCGGCGGCAAGAGCCTGCGGATCGTCTCCGGCTCGGCGTCGGGCGGGGTGAAGCTGGTCGTCGACCCGAAGAAGATCACCTCGGTGGAGGACGTCAAGGGCAAGCGGATCGCCACCCCGCAGAAGGGCAACACCCAGGACGTCGCGTTCCTCGACTGGATCGCGCGCCAGGGCTGGAAGGTGGACCCGCAGAGCGGCAAGGGGGACGTCTCCGTCGTCCGTACGGACAACAAGGTCACCCCCGACGCCTTCAAGGCCGGCTCCGTGGACGGCGCCTGGGTCCCCGAGTCGACCGCCTCCAAGCTGGTGGCCGAGGGCGGGAAGGTGCTGCTGGACGAGAGCACGCTGTGGCCGGACAAGAAGTTCGTGATCACCAACGTGATCGTGTCGAAGAAGTTCCTCGACGCGCACCCGGACGTGGTCGAGGCCGTGCTCCGCGGCTCGGTGAAGACCAACGCCTGGATCGCCGCCCATCCCGACCGGGCCAAGGCCTCGGCGAACGCGGCGCTGAAGAAGCTCTCCGGCAAGGAGCTGCCGGCCGACGTGCTCGACCCCGCCTGGCAGTCCATCACCACCACCGACGACCCGCTGGCCACCACCCTCCAGGCACAGGCCGACCACGCCGTGAAGGCCGGGCTGCTGGAGAAGCCGGACCTTGCCGGCATCTACGACCTGACGCTGCTCAACAAGGTCCTCAAGGCCGAGGGCAGGCCCGCGGTCGACGCGGCGCGCTTGGGCGGGCGGTGACCGTGTACGCAGCAGTAGGGGCGCGCATGCCCGTCCGCACACCTCTCCGTACTCCCGTCCGCACTCCCGTCCGCACAGCAGGAGGTGACCCGATGACCCCGGCGCTGACCACCCGGACCCCGGGCGAGACCGTCGTCGACGACGGCGTGCCGGTGGCCGTCCGGATCGACCACGTGCACAAGAGCTTCGGCCGGGCCGGTGCCGACCGGCCGGTCCTCGAGGACATCACGCTCGACGTCCGGCCGGGCGAGTTCGTCTGCCTGCTGGGCGCCTCCGGCTGCGGCAAGTCCACCCTGCTCAACCTGATCGCCGGGCTGGACCGGCCCGGCGCGGGGAGCATCGAGGTGCCGGGCGGCCGGCCCGCGTTGATGTTCCAGGAGCACGCGCTGTTCCCGTGGCTGACCGCGGGCCGCAACATCGAGCTGGCGCTGCGGCTGCGCGGGGTGCCGCGGGCGGAGCGGCGGACGGAGGCCGAGCGGCTGCTGGATCTGGTGCGGCTGGGCGGTTCGTACGGCAAGCGGGTGCACGAGCTGTCGGGCGGTATGCGGCAGCGCGTCGCGCTGGCCCGGGCGCTGGCCCAGGACAGCCGGGTGCTGCTGATGGACGAGCCGTTCGCGGCGCTGGACGCCATCACCCGCGACGTGCTGCACCACGAGCTGACCCGCATCTGGTCGGAGACCTCGCTGTCGGTGCTCTTCGTCACCCACAACGTGCGCGAGGCCGTGCGGCTGGGCCAGCGGGTGGTGCTGCTGTCGTCCCGGCCCGGGCGCGTGGTGCGCGAGTGGGAGGTCGACATTCCGCAGCCGCGCCGCATCGAGGACGCGGCGGTGGCCGAGCTGTCCGTGGAGATCACCGAGGAACTGCGTGGGGAGATCCGCCGCCATGGCCGGCACTGAGACGACCCGCGCCGCCGAGCCCGACCTCGCGGGACTCGAGGCCGGGCTGGACGCGCTGGACTCCGTCCCGGAGCGGCGCACGCCCGTACGCCAGGTGCTGCTGGGGAAGGTGCTGCCGCCGGTGGCGGCCGGGGCGCTGGTCCTGGCCGTGTGGAAGCTGCTGGTCCTGGCGGGCGTCACCGACGACTACAAGCTGCCCGATCCGTCGGCGGTCTGGCACAGCCTGCGCGAGCTGTGGCTGAACGGGACGCTCCTGGACATCGTCTGGACGAGCGTCTCGCGCGGTCTGCTCGGCTTCCTCGCCGCCCTCGCCCTCGGCACCCCGCTGGGGCTGCTGGTGGCGCGGGTGCCGGTGGTACGGGCGGCGCTGGGGCCGATCCTCTCCGGGCTGCAGTCGCTGCCGTCGGTGGCCTGGGTGCCGGCGGCGGTCATCTGGCTGGGCATCACGGACGCGGCGATGTACGCGGTGATCCTGCTGGGCGCGGTGCCGTCCATCGCCAACGGCCTGGTCTCGGGCATCGACCAGGTGCCCCCGCTGTACCTGCGGGCCGGGCGCACGATGGGCGCCACCGGCGCCCGCGGCGCCCGGCACGTGCTGCTGCCGGCGGCCCTGCCGGGGTACATCGCGGGGCTGAAGCAGGGCTGGGCGTTCTCGTGGCGGTCGCTGATGGCGGCCGAACTCATCGCGTCCTCGCCCGACCTGGGGCTCGGGCTGGGCCAGTACCTGGAGAACGCCCGGACGGACTCCGACATGCCGGGGGTGCTGCTGGGCATCCTCCTGATCCTCTTCGTCGGCATCGCCATCGACCTGATGGTCTTCAGCCCGCTGGAGCGGCGGGTGCTGCGGACGCGGGGGCTGCGATGACGGTGCTCGTCCTGGTCGCGCACGGCAGCCGCGACC
>KL569490.1:46190-48419 GCA_000715685.1 Streptomyces lilacinus | reverse complement strand
ATGTGTATAAGAGACAGGCGCGACCGCGTCGCGGCGCGCCGGCCGGGACTGCGGGTCGAGGTGGGCTTCCTCGACTTCTGCGCCCCGGGCGTGGGGCGGGTGCTGGAACGGCTGGCGGCGGAGGGGGTACGGGACGTGGTCGCCCTGCCGCTGCTGCTCACCCGGGCCTTCCACGCCACGTCCGACGTACCCGCCGCTCTGGGCCGGGCGACGGCCCGGCTGCCGGGCCTGACGGTGCGCCGGGCCGGCGTCCTCGGCCCGTCCGCGCTGCTGACGGCCGCGCTGGAGCGTCGGCTGTACGAGGCCGGGGTCCGCCCCGGCGACCACTGCTCGACCGGGGTCGTCCTGGCCGCGGCGGGCTCTTCCGACCCGGAGGCGATCGCGGTGATCGCAGAAATCGCGCGGGAGTGGCGGCACGCGAGTGGTTGGTGTGCCGTGCGACCCGCGTTCGCCTCCGCTTCCTCGCCGCGCACGGAGGACGCGGTGCGGGCCCTGCGCGCGGAGGGGGTGCGGCGCGTGGCGGTGGCGCCGTACGTGCTCGCCCCCGGGCGGCTGCCGGACCGGATCGCGGCGGGGGCCCGGGCGGCGGGCGCG
This sequence comes from Streptomyces lilacinus, assembly GCA_000715685.1. Taxonomy (GTDB): domain Bacteria; phylum Actinomycetota; class Actinomycetes; order Streptomycetales; family Streptomycetaceae; genus Streptomyces; species Streptomyces lilacinus. Next base: position 47,825 of record KL569490.1, on the reverse strand, counting down.
GACGTGCTGGCGGAGGCGCTGGGTCCGGCGCCGGAGGTGGTCTCGCTGCTGCTGCGGCGGTACGACGAGGCGCTGACGGCCGGTCGGCCGGCCCCGTCCCCGGGGCTAGCCCTCGCGGGTGCCGCGCAGCCGCTCGGCCTGGGCGCGGCCCACGTCCGTGCCCTTGGCCAGGTAGTCGGCGACGACGGCGAGTTCGGCGTCCGTGTACCCCTCCAGGACGTCGGAGAACGCCCGCCCCGGCACGTCCCAGGCGGCGCCGATCCTGGCCAGGGCGTCGGGCGCGAGGGCCACGAGGGCCTTGCGGCGGTCGCCGGGGTCGGCGTGGCGCTCGACGAGCCCGGCCTTCTCCAGGCGGTCGACGAGGCGGGTGGCCGAGCCGGGCGTCAGCCCGGTCAGGCGGGCGATCGCGCCCGTGCACAGCGGCCCCGCCTCGAGGTCGAGCAGGCTGACGCACTGCAGGTCGGTGGGGTGCAGGCCCAGCCGGTCGGCGAGGGCCTGGTTGAAGACGGTCCAGGCGGCGTAGTGCCGACGGCTCTCGTCGGCGATCCGCCTCATCAGCTCGGCCCGTTTCGGCTCCGCCCGCTTCGGCACGGCCATGCCCCCTTGTCGGTCCTTCCGGCTTCCGGCGCGCTTTTTTACTTGCGCGACGCAATGTCTTCACGTCACACTGATTCTTGTGCGACGCAAACACTGCGTGACGCAATTCTTGCGCCATCTGCGCATCTTACGCACCCGGAAGGAAACCCCTCCGTCATGACCATTCTCGTCACCGGATCCCGCGGCCGCGTCGGCCGCGCCCTCATCGGCCTGTTGCACGACCGCGGCCTCGCGGTCCGCGCCGCCTCCCGCGCCCCCGGCGAGCTCGAGCTCCCGGCCGGTGTCCCCGCGGTGCGCTGCGCCCTCGACGAGCCCGACACGTTCGCCGAAGCGCTGAAGGGCGTCTCGTCCGTCTTCCTCTACGCGGAGTCCTCGCAGATCGACGCGTTCCTCGAGGAGGCCGTGGCCGCCGGCGTCCAGCACATCGTGCTGCTCTCCTCCTCGTCGGTCCGCCACCCGGACGCCGCCACCCACGCGATCGCCCGCCCCCACTGGGAGGCCGAGCAGGCCCTGGCCGCGGCACCGATCACCACCACCGTCCTCCAGCCGGGCGCCTTCGCGACCAACGCGCTGGGCTGGGCCCGGTCCATCGCGGCCGGCACCCCGGTGAGCCTCCCGTACCCCGGCGCCCACACCGACGTCATCCACGAGGCCGACCTCGCCGAGGCCGCCCTCGCGGTCCTCACCGACACGACTCTCGCGGGCCGGACCTACTGGCTCTCGGGACCGGAGTCCCTCACCTTCCGCGACCAGATCGACCGCCTGGCGCGGGCCACGGGGCGGACCATCGAGGCCACCGAGGTGACGCCGGAGGAGTGGAAGCGGGAGGTGTCCGCCTTCATGCCGGAGCAGTTCGCGGACGTCCTCCTGGCCGCGTGGGCCTCCACGGACGGCCGCCCGATGCCGATCTCGCCCGCCGTCGAGGAACTGACGGGGCACCCGGCCCGGTCCTTCACGACGTGGGCCGAGGACCACGCGGGCGACTTCACCGGCTGAGGCGACGTCACACGGCTTCGGCCGCCGTGCCCACGCCCAGGG
>KL569490.1:45460-45950 GCA_000715685.1 Streptomyces lilacinus | reverse complement strand
CACGGCTTCGGCCGCCGTGCCCACGCCCAGGGCCACCAGCACCCCGCCCGTGGTGCGCTCGAGGTTGCGGTGGACCCGGGGGCGGCGCAGCCAGCCCAGCATCCGGGTGGCGCCCGCCGCGACCAGCAGCAGCCACGCGCCCGCGATGAGCGCGTCCACGGCGCCGAAGAGCAGCGTCGTCCCCAGCACCGAACCGCCCTCCGGCAGGAACTGCGGGACGACGGCGACGAAGAACACCCCCACCTTGGGGTTGAGGAGACAGCTCAGCAGACCCTGGCGGAACGCCTCGCCCGTGCCCGGGGCCTCTCCGGCCTCGATCGCCACGGTCGGCGCGCCGGCACGGCGCTGGGCCCACAGGACCTGGGCGCCGAGGAGGACCAGGTACGCCGCGCCCGCCAGCCGTACGACGGTGAAGGCCGCGTCCCACCGCTGCAGCGCGGCCGCCAGGCCGAAGGCCGCCGCCACGCCCCAGGCCCTGTCTCTTATACAC
>KL569490.1:45026-45158 GCA_000715685.1 Streptomyces lilacinus | reverse complement strand
CAGTTGCGGAGGACGAGGAGGGTGTCGGGGCCCGGGGCCACGGTCACGAGCAGGGAGAAAACGGCGAAGCCGACTATCGCTGTGATCATGCGATCGGAGCCTAGCCGCGGGCACGCGGCGACGAAACGGCCG
>KL569490.1:44261-44716 GCA_000715685.1 Streptomyces lilacinus | reverse complement strand
ATGTGTATAAGAGACAGGTACCAGGGGTTACCGGCAGGACCGAACTTCGGCTTCGCCGAGATCGGCTGCATATGGAGTACATCCCTCCGGCACGGGCACGTCCGTGGGGGCCGTCGGGCCCCGGGCACCGGCGGGGTCGTGCGGGCGAGTGGCCTCCCCCGGCGACCATCTCGAAATTGGCCGGAATCCACCCCGTTCCCGCGTGTCGGCACGACGCTCGGCCCGCACTCCCCTGCCCCACCCGGCCCTTCCGCCTCCCGACACACAGGAGACACTTGGGCCGTGGACACGGCATTTACGGAAGACACGGCCCGCGCACTCCTCGCCGCAGCGGGAACCCCCCTCCCGGCGGCGGACGCGACGCTGCTCTCGCTGGGCGAGAACGCGGTCTTCGCCGCCGGCGACCTCGTCGCCAAGGTGGGCCGCGACGCCTCGCTCGTCGACCGGGCCCGCCC
>KL569490.1:43814-44000 GCA_000715685.1 Streptomyces lilacinus | reverse complement strand
CGCCGTGCGCCCCGCCGGCCCCGCGGACCTCGCCGCACTGCTGCGGCCGGTCCACGCGCTCCCCGCACCGGACTTCGCCCTGCCGCACCGGGATCTGCTCGGCGGCGTCGAGCGGTGGCTGCGGCTGGCCGGCACCGCGATCGACCCGGCCGACGCCGACTACCTGCGCTGTCTCTTATACACATC
>KL569490.1:42518-43540 GCA_000715685.1 Streptomyces lilacinus | reverse complement strand
TGTATAAGAGACAGCGCCGGGGCCGATCCACGGCGACGCGCTCCCGCGCAACGTGCACGTCGGACCGGACGGGCCGGTGCTGGTGGACCTGGAGACCTTCGCCACCGACCTGCGGGAGCACGACCTGGTGGTGATGGCCCTCAGCCGCGACCGCTACGGGCTGGCGCCCGAGGCCTATCACGACTTCGTGCACGCCTACGGGTGGGACGTGCGCGAGTGGGACGGCTGTGCGGTGCTGCGGGGGGCGCGGGAGACGGCGAGCTGCGCGTGGGTGGCGCAGCACGCGCCGGGCAACGCGGCGGCGCGCGCGGAGTTCGCCCGTCGGGTCGCGTCCCTGCGGGACGGCGACCCTACGGTGCGGTGGTATCCGTTCTGAGACCAACGTGTGTATAAGAGACGGGCTGACTTCGTCAACACGGCCCGCTCGGGAAGCCGGCCCGGGGGCCGTCCAGGGTGGCGTCGATGCGGGTCGCCTGCCCCTGCGTGAACATGAACATGGCCGCGTCGTCGACATAGTCCATGTAGTTCATGAACATGTCCCCATGCGGCCCGTTGCCACACGAAACGTGCGGAAACACCGGCGTGCCGAAATTCGGCCCACCCTGATTCGGCGTGTCCGCCACGAAGTCGCTGCCGCTGCAGCCCGTGCCGTCGTCGCCCCAGATGTGGAAGAGATTCAGCCAGTGCCCCACCTCGTGGGTCGTCGTGCGCCCGAGATGGAACGGCGGTGCGGCCGTGCCGGTCGTGCCGAAGGCCGAGTGGAGGACGACCACGCCGTCGGTGGCCGCGGGGCCGCCGGGGAACTGGGCGTAGCCCAGGAGGGACTGGCCGAGCGGGCAGACCCACAGGTTGAGGTAGCGGTTGGCGGGCCAGGCGTCGTGGCCGCCGCGGGCGGTGAACTTCACCGCGTCGTCGGTGCCGAAGCTCGTCACCTCGGTGAACGTGCGGGTGATGCCGTTCGTGGGCTGTCCGGCCGGGTCGACGGTGGCGAGCCGGAACTCCTGTCTCTTATACACATCTCT
>KL569490.1:40820-42256 GCA_000715685.1 Streptomyces lilacinus | reverse complement strand
CACCGCCGGCACCTGCGCGACGTCCGGATTGCGCTTGCGGAAGTCCTTGTTCAGGACGTCGATCTGGCTGCGGACCTGGGCATCACCGATGTTCTGCCCCTCGGCGTGGTGGACGACATGGGCGACGACCGGGATGCACGTCAGCCCCGTGCGGGCCGCGCGCTCGCGCCCGCGCTCGTAGGCGAAGGCGCGGTTCTCGATGGCCGTGCGGGCCGCGGCGTAGCCGGGGTGTTCCGTCAGCAGCCTGCGGTGGACCTCCATGGTCCCGCACAGCAGGCCCTCGGACGGCCGGGCCGCCCGCGTCTCCTGGTTCTCGGGCACAGTGCGCCTCCTCGAAACGCCGCGAAGCGCGGCGGTGATGGGGAACACGGGCCCGGTACGGATTACCGTAGACCCGCACAGCCCAGACATCTATGGACATCGCAGAATCCACGACAACTGCAAGAGCACATTCCGCATTTGGGTAGATAAGGGTCACTTCGTGTGATGACGGAGGTGCGTGCGTCATGACGGAACCGCCCAAGGAGCTCTTCGGGCGCTGGATCCACTCCTTCGAGGAGGACACACCGGGCGTGGCGGTCCACCGGCCGCCCGACTTCGCCTTCCCGCCGGCGCGCGGCCGGCGCGGCCTGGAGTTCGCCGCGGACGGCACTTTCGTCGACCACCCGATCGGGCGGGGCGACGCCCCGGACACGTTCCGGGGCGTCTGGCACTCCGACGACGGCCGCCGCTTCACGGTCTCCTTCCCGGGCACCGCGCGCCCGGGCCGGACGTTGGAGGTCCTCTTCTGCGACGGGCGGGTGCTGAAGCTGAAGGCGTGACCGGCCGCCCTCCTCACAAGCGGCTCAGCGGGAGCGGCTCAGCGCACGGGCCAGGCCGGGTCGACGACCGCGGTCGCGTTCTCCCCGTCCCCCTGCCGCCGCAGCCACTTCTGGTAGCCGGCCGCCCATTCCGCGTACCACCGCACCTGGTCGCGGTGGAGGTCCCACGGCTCGGACTCCGCTATGCGCGGATGCCGCGCGGCGACCGCGCGGGCGACGCGCACCGCCGCCAGCGCGTCCGCGCCCGCCTCGTGCGCGCCGTCGAGCACCACGCCGTACTCCCGGCAGACCGCCTCCAGCGTCCGCCGGCCCTTGCGGTAGCGGTCGACGGCCCGGTCGATGGTGTAGGGGTCGACGACCGGGCCGAGCCCGGCGCCGCCCAGCCGCTCGGCGAGCGGGGGCAGTCCGTGCCGCCGCAGCTCGGCCTCGAGCAGGGTGAGGTCGAAGGAGGCGTTGTACGCGACGACCGGCACGCCCGTCGACCAGTGGCCGGCGAGCACGGCGGCTATCTCCGCCACGACCTCGCGCGCGGGCCGGCCGCGCTCGCGCGCCCGCTCGCTGGTGATGCCGTGAATGGCGGCCGCCTCGGCCGGTATCGGCACGCCCGGGTCGGCC
>KL569490.1:37503-40619 GCA_000715685.1 Streptomyces lilacinus | reverse complement strand
TCGGCCGGTATCGGCACGCCCGGGTCGGCCAGCCACAGCCGGCTCTCGACCACCTCTCCGGCCTTGGTCTCGACGACCGCCGCCGTGACGATCCTGGCCTCCGTCGGATCCGTGCCCGTCGTCTCCAGGTCGAAGCCGATCAGCGGCTCCTCGTGCCAAGCCATGGGCGGTTCCCCCTTCGGTGGTGCTTCCCCCGTCTGGTGCTGCCTCAGCGTCGCACAGCCCACTGACAACGGCCCCGCCCCACCGACGAGCACCCACCGACAAACCACCACAAAGCGCCTCAACGCGCCCGACGCGTCAGGACACGGGCCGGGAGTCCTCCCACACGCCCTCGAACTCCTCGCGGTAGGTCTCGAAGAGCCCGCCGGCGTCGTCGGACGCCCAGCCCTCCCGCAGGACGTTCCGGCCCGTCCCGCCGCGCAGGACCAGGACCGGCGACTCCATGCCGCGCGCCTTGCGCAGGTAGGACTGCACCACGGCCAGCCCGTCCGAGCCGTCGCCGTTGACGAGGTAGGCGGTGAAACGCGGGGTCTCGTCGAAGACGCGGATCTCGAAGGCGCCCGCGTCGCGCAGCCGGTCCCGCACGCGCCGCATGTGCATGATGTTCATCTCGACGGACCGGCTCATCTCGCCCTTCTTGATCCCCAGTTCTCGCTCACGGCGGCGCACCGCGCTGCTGGCCGGGTTGAGGAAGAGCAGCCTGGCCCGGCAGCCGGACTCGGCCAGCCGCACCAGGCGGCGCCCGGAGTAGTTCTGGACGAGCAGGTTCAGACCTATGCCGACCGCGTCGAGGCGGCGGGCGCTGCCGAAGAGGTCCTCCACGGGCAGCTGGCGCTGCAGCCGCACCCGGTCCGGGTGGACGCCGACGACGTCGGCGTAGCGGTCGCCGACGAGGTCCTCGACGGCGTCGATGGGCAGCCGGTCGGCGGAGGGCGCGCCGCTGCCGTGGCCGCCGCCGAGGATGTCCAGCAGCCGGGCGGAGGCGCGCTCGGCCTGGGCGAGGACGGTCTGGGACAGGGCGCGGTTGCGGGAGACGACGTTGCGGGCCACCTCGAGCTCGTCCAGCGCCAGTTCCAGCTCGCGCCGGTCGTCGAGGTAGGGCTCGAAGCACGGCCAGTGCTGGACGAGGAGCTCGCGCAGCTGGGGCAGGGTGAGGAAGCTGAGGACGTTGTCGTCGGCGGGGTCGAGGAGGTAGCCCTTGCGGCGGCTGACCTCGCGGACGGCGGCGGCGCGCTGGACCCACTCCTGGCCGGCGGGGCCGGCCGCGGCGACGACCCACTCCTCCTCGCCGTGGACCGGCTCGTAGACCGGGCGCAGCACGGCGGCGACGACGGCGCGCAGGCGCTGTTCGACGAGGTTCAGCCAGATGTAGGCGCGCCCGGCGCGGCGGGCGCGGGTACGCACCTCGCCCCAGGCTCCGGCGTCCCAGTCCAGTTCCGCCCCGATTTCCCTCGGGCGGGTCAGGGACACCACACCCGGTGGTGTGTCGGTGGCGCCGTCCTCCTCCGGAGAGTCGTCTCCGGGGGGCAGCTCCAGCCCGCCCGAGCTCACCTGTGCACCGCCTTTCCGCCCCCGTCCCAATGATCAAGGCAGAGTACTGTGCGGCCGGGAGGCGGTGCACCCGCCTCCGAGCGGCCTTCCGGCCAACTCACGCGTCGGACGTGGCGGTTGTCCGAAGTGCCCTCGGGGGGACGTGAGCTGATTCATAGCCAGAAGTGTGGTGGTCACCCGGACGGCCGAGCGGGACCGCCGGCGGTCGGCTCCGCTTTGGCGACGGTCGGCCCCGCTTTTGTGAAGATCGGCTCCGCTTTCGCGAAGATCTGCGGAAAGCGGTGCGCGGGGTGGAAGACTCAGGTCATGCAGGTCTGGCCGGGACAGGCGTACCCGCTCGGCGCCACGTACGACGGCGCCGGGACCAATTTCGCGGTCTTCTCCGAGGCCGCCGAGCGCATCGAGTTGTGTCTGCTGCACGACGACGGCTCGGAGACGGCGGTGGAGCTGCGCGAGAGCGACGCGTTCGTGCGCCACGCCTATCTGCCGGGCGTCATGCCGGGGCAGCGGTACGGCTTCCGGGCGCACGGCCCGTACGAGCCGGAGCGGGGGCAGCGGTGCAACTCCGCCAAGCTGCTGCTCGACCCGTACGCGAAGGCCGTGAGCGGCACGGTGGACTGGGGCGAGGCCGTCTACGGCTATCGCTTCGGGCGTCCGGAGAAGCGCAATGACATGGATTCCGCGCCGCACATGATGACTTCGGTGGTGGTCAATCCGTACTTCGACTGGGGCGACGACCGGCCGCCGCGGACGGACTACCACCGCACGGTCATCTACGAGGCCCACGTGAAGGGCCTGACGATGCTTCACCCGGCGTTGCCGGAGGAGGTGCGGGGTACGTACGCGGCGCTGGCGCATCCCGCGGTGCTGGAGCACCTGACGGAGCTCGGGGTGACGGCGATCGAACTGATGCCGGTGCATCAGTTCGTCAACGACCACCGGCTGGTGGACGCCGGGCTGTCCAACTACTGGGGGTACAACACCATCGGCTTCTTCGCGCCGCACAACGCCTACGCGTCGTGGGGCGACCGGGGTCAGCAGGTGCTGGAGTTCAAGTCCGCTGTGCGGGCGCTGCACGAGGCGGGCATCGAGGTGATCCTGGACGTGGTCTACAACCACACGGCCGAGGGCAACCACCTGGGCCCCACGCTGTCCTTCCGGGGCCTGGACAACGCCTCGTACTACCGACTGGCGGACGATCCGCGCTACTACATGGACACCACCGGCACGGGCAATTCGCTGCTGATGCGCAGCCCGCACGTGCTGCAGCTCATCATGGACTCGCTGCGCTACTGGGCGACCGAGATGCGGGTGGACGGCTTCCGCTTCGATCTGGCGGCGACGCTGGCGCGGCAGTTCCACGAGGTGGACCGGCTGTCGTCGTTCTTCGACCTGGTGCAGCAGGACCCGGTGGTCAGCCAGGTGAAGCTGATCGCCGAGCCCTGGGACGTCGGGGAGGGCGGGTACCAGGTCGGCAACTTCCCTCCACTGTGGACCGAGTGGAATGGAAAATTCCGCGACACGGCGCGCGACCTGTGGCCTGTCTCTTATACACATCTCTG
>KL569490.1:35779-37235 GCA_000715685.1 Streptomyces lilacinus | reverse complement strand
CCGCCTCACCGGCTCCTCCGACCTCTACCAGGGCGACGGCCGACGGCCGCTGGCCTCGGTCAACTTCGTCACCTGCCACGACGGCTTCACCCTGCACGACCTCGTCTCGTACAACGAGAAGCACAACGAGGCCAACGACGAGAACAACCAGGACGGCGAGAGCCACAACCGCTCCTGGAACTGCGGGGTCGAGGGCGAGACCGACGACCCCGCCGTGCTCGCCCTGCGCGAGCGGCAGATGCGCAACTTCATCGCCACCCTGATGGTGTCGCAGGGCGTGCCGATGCTCAGCCACGGCGACGAGTTCGCGCGCACCCAGTGGGGCAACAACAACGCCTACTGTCAGGACGGCGAGCTGTCCTGGGTGCACTGGCCGGACCCGGAGGACGAGGCGTCCGCCGCGGCGCGCCGGATGCTGCGCTTCACCCGCTCGCTGGTCTGGCTCCGCCGCGACCATCCGGTCTTCCGGCGCCGGCGCTTCTTCCACGGCCGCCCGGTGCAGGGTACCCACGACGACTTGTCCGACATCTCCTGGTTCACCCCGGAAGGTGAGGAGATGCGGGACAGCGACTGGCAGGCCGCCCACGCCAAGTCCCTCACGGTCTTCCTCAACGGCGGCGCGATCTCCGAGCCCGGGCCGCGCGGCGAGCCGATCGTCGACGACTCGTTCCTGCTCATGTTCAACGCCCACGACCAGCCGATCGACTTCGTCGTCCCCGTGGACCACGGCAGGCAGTGGCAGCTCGTCGTCGACACCGCCCGGCCCGACGGGGCGGTCACCGACGGGCCCAAGGTGCAGGCGGGCGACCGGCTGACGGTCACCGACCGCAGCCTGGTGGTGCTGCAACGACCCGCGTAAGGGCGGCGGGAGCCCGCGTAGGGGCGGCCGGGGCGGCATGTGGGTACGTATGTGGGTACGTATGTTCCTGTGAAGCGTGACAGCCGCACCCCACCGACCGCGACGTACCGGCTCCAGCTCCAGCCCGCCTTCCCCTTCGCGGCGGCCGAGCGGGCCGTGCCCCGCCTCGCCGACCTGGGCGTCTCGCACCTCCACCTCTCCCCCGTCCTGGAGGCCGTCCCCGGCTCCACCCACGGCTACGACGTCGTCGACCACTCCGCCGTCCGCGCGGAGCTCGGCGGCGAGGAGGGGCTGCGCGCGCTGGCCCGCGCCGCCCACGCGCACGGGCTCGGGCTGGTCCTCGACATCGTGCCCAACCACATGGCCGTGCCCGCGCCGGAGCGGCTCAACGGCCCCCTGTGGGAGGTGCTCCGGGACGGGCCCGCCTCCCCGTACGCGCGCTGGTTCGACATCGACTGGTCCGAGCACGGCGGCAAGGTCCTGCTGCCGGTGCTGACCGGCCGGCTCGGCGACGAGCTCGACCGCTTCACCGCCGCCGACGGCGTCCTGCGCTACCGCGACCACGCCTTCCCGCTGCGGCCCGGCACCGAGCGGCTG
>KL569490.1:33637-35516 GCA_000715685.1 Streptomyces lilacinus | reverse complement strand
CGCTGCCCGAGCTGCTGGACGCGCAGTGGTACCGGCCCGCGTGGTGGCGCCTGGCCCGCACCGAGCTCAACTACCGGCGCTTCTTCACCGTTTCCGACCTCATCGCCGTCCGCGTGGAGGACCCCGAGGTCTTCGCCGCCACCCACGCCACCGTCCTGCGACTGCTGGCCGAGGGCGTCGTCGACGGGCTGCGCGTCGACCACCCCGACGGGCTCGCCGACCCGCCCGGCTACCTGCGGCGCCTGCACGAGGCCACGGCCGGCCGGTGGACGGTCGTGGAGAAGATCCTCGGCCGGGACGAGCACCTGCCCGCCGACTGGCCCGTCGCCGGCACCACCGGCTACGACGCCCTGCGCCACCTCGACGGCCTCTTCACCGACCCGGACGGCGCCGCCGAACTCACCGCCGCCTACCGGGCCTTCACCGCGGTCCCGCCCGACCGCGGCGGCGACTGGCCCGCGACCGCGCGCCGCGCCGCGTACCGCGTGATCACCCACGAGCTCGCGGCCGAGGTCGAACGGCTGGTCCGCACCGCCGTGCGGCTGTGCTCGACCTCTCCCCTCGAAACCTCCCACCGCCTGCGCGACCACGCCCCCTGGGCGCTGCGCGCCGCGCTGTGCGAGATCCTCGTCCGGCTGCCCGTCTACCGCCCGTACGCGGCGGCCGGCCGAGATCCGGGGCAGACGGACGCGGCGCTGCTGGAGGAGGCCGCGCGGGAGGCGCGGACGGCCTTCGCGGTGCCGGAGGAGGCGCACGCGGTCGAGGTCGTCCGGGACGCGGCGCTGGGCCGGCTCGGGGACGGCCCCGACCAGCGGGACTTCTGCGCGCGCTTCGCCCAGACCGCCTCCGCGCTGCGCGCCAAGTCCGTCGAGGACACCGCCTTCTACCGCTACGCGCCGCTGCTGTCCGCCACGGAGGTCGGCGGCGGACCGGACCGCCCGGCGGTGACGGTGGAGGAGTTCCACGCCTTCTGCGCGCGGCTGCAGCGCGACTGGCCGGCGACGGGGACCGTCCTGTCCACCCACGACACCAAGCGCAGCGCGGACGTGCGGGCGCGGATCGCCGCGCTGAGCGAGTGCCCGCGCGAGTGGGCGGAGCTGATGGACCGCCTGCGGACCGCTTCCCCGGCCCCGGACCCGCACGTCGCCTGGGTCGCCTGGCAGAACGCCTTCGGCCTCGCCTTCGACGCCGGCGCGCCGGATGCCGGCCGCCTCGTCCCGGCTCTCCTCAAGAGCGTCCGCGAGGCCGCCCTGCGGACGACGTGGACGGAGCCGGACGCGGCGTACGAGGCGGCGGTGAGCGCCTTCGTGACCGACGGCCCGTGCGGCACGGCGTACGAGCGTGTCGCCGCTCTCGCGGCCACCCTCCGCCCGGCCGTCCGGGCCACCACCCTGGGGGCGACGCTGCTGCATCTCACGATGCCGGGGGTGCCGGATGTGTACATGGGGACGGAGTGCGTGTACGCGGCGCTGGTGGATCCGGACAACCGGCGAGTGCCGGGTGAATTCGGGTCAGCAGATGGGGGTTTGTCCGGGGAGAAGCTGCGGCTGACGCGGGCGGCGTTGGGGCTGCGGCGGGAGCGGCCGGAGTGGTTCGGGGGCTCTTATGAGCCGTTGGCTGCGGCGGGGGTGGGGGCGGAGCACTGTGTGGCGTTCGCACGCGGCGGCGGGGTGGTCGCGGTGGCGACCCGGCTGGCGCGGGGATTGGAGGCGGCTGCGGGATGGGGGGAGACGGTGCTGTCGTTGCCGGCGGGCACGTGGCGGGAGGTGCTGACCGGGGGGTCGTACGAGGGGCCCGTGCGGCTGGCGGAGTTGCTGGGTGCGGGTCCGGTGGCGCTGCTGGTGCGGAGCTGAATTCAGCCCGTCCGGCGCTTGAGGAC
>KL569490.1:32868-33372 GCA_000715685.1 Streptomyces lilacinus | reverse complement strand
GGCGGGACTGGGGAAGAACCCCCCGTCGAGAGGAGCCAACCGTGCTGTTCGAGGTGTGGGCACCGCGCGCCGCGCGCGTCACGCTGCACGTGGACGGGCGCGCGTGCGCGATGGAGCGCGATCCGGCCCGTGCCGGCCGGTGGCCTGTCTCTTATACACATCGCCGGCGACGGCAGTCGTTACGGCTTCGCCCTCGACGGCGGCCCCGTCCTGCCCGACCCGCGCTCGCGGCGGCAGCCGGACGGCCCCGACGGGCTCAGCGCGGTCGTCGACGTCGCGCGCTTCGCGTGGCGGCACGACTGGCCGGGACGGCCGCTCCCGGGCGCGGTGCTGTACGAGCTGCACGTGGGCACGTACACCCGCGAGGGCACCTTCGACGCGGCGGCCGAGCGGCTCCCCCACCTGGCCGACCTGGGCATCACGCATGTGGAGCTCATGCCCGTCTGCCCCTTCCCGGGCCGGCACGGCTGGGGTTACGACGGGGTGGCGCCGTGGGCCGTGCAC
>KL569490.1:31486-32612 GCA_000715685.1 Streptomyces lilacinus | reverse complement strand
GTGTATAAGAGACAGCCGTACGGCGGGCCGGCCGGGCTGCGGCGGTTCGTGGACGCGGCGCACGGGCTGGGGCTGGGAGTCGTCCTCGACGTGGTGCACAACCACCTGGGCCCCTCGGGCAACCACCTGCCGGCGTACGGGCCCTACTTCACCGACACCCACCACACGCCCTGGGGTGCCGCCGTCAACCTCGACGCCCCCGGCTCCGCCGAGGTGCGGGCCTATCTGACGGGCAGTGCGCTGGCCTGGCTGCGGGACTACCGGCTCGACGGGCTGCGGCTGGACGCCGTGCACGCGCTGGTCGACACCGGGCCGAAGCACTTCCTCGCCGAGCTGTCGGGCGCCGTCGACGCGCTGGCCCGGCGGCTGGGCCGGCCGCTGTTCCTCGTCGCCGAGTCCGACCTCAACGACCCGGCGACCACCACGCCGCGCGAGGCCGGCGGCCTGGGCCTGCACGCGCAGTGGAACGACGACTTCCATCACGCCCTGCACACCGCGCTCACCGGCGAGTCCCAGGGCTACTACGCCGACTTCGCCGCCGACCCCGCGCACGCCCTGGCCAAGACGCTGCGGAGCGGCTTCTTCCACGACGGCACCCACTCGTCCTTCCGCGGCCGCCCCCACGGCCGCCCCCTCGACCCGCGCACCACCCCGGCCACCCGCCTGCTGGGCTACGCGCAGACCCACGACCAGGTCGGCAACCGTGCCCTGGGCGACCGCCTCTCGGCCCACCTCTCCCCCGGCCTGCTGGCCTGCGCGGCCGCGCTGGTGCTGTGCGCGCCGTTCACGCCGATGCTGTTCATGGGCGAGGAGTGGGGGGCGCACACCCCCTGGCAGTACTTCACCGACCACACCGAACCCCGGCTGGCCGAGGCGGTGCGGCAGGGGCGGCGGCGCGAGTTCGAGGCCCACGGCTGGCCGGCCGAGGAGATCCCCGACCCCCAGGACCCCGCGACCCGGGACCGCTCCTGCCTGGACTGGACCGAGCCGGAGCGCCCCCCGCACGCGGCCCTCCTCGACTGGTACCGGCGCCTGATCGCCCTGCGCCGCGCGGAGCCGGCGCTGACGGACCCGCGCTGGGAGTACGACGAGCTGTCCGCCGGCGGCGGCACGGTGTCCTTCCGGC
>KL569490.1:28149-31201 GCA_000715685.1 Streptomyces lilacinus | reverse complement strand
GCCTGGGGGCCGGTGGAGCCGCCCGGCGCGGACGGGGTGCTGACGCTTCCCGCGGAGTCGGCGGCCGTGCTGCGGTGCGGCGGCGGGGCGGTTGCGGGCTCCCCGGAGCGGGGTGACGCTGGAAGGGGCGTGACCGCTCCTTCGTGAGCGCCGGTCCAGGGCGCCGGGTGCGGCGCGCCGCACCGAGGAGTGAGGGCCATGCGCACGCTTCTGAGGGCCCGGATGGACACCCGTGCGGCGAACGAGGCATTCCGCAACGGCACCCTGGGCAAGGTCGTCGAAGGACTGATGACGCAGCTCAAGCCCGAGGCCGCCTATTTCACCGCGCTGGACGGCGGTCGGTCCGCCATCCTCGTCTTCGACATGCAGGACCCCTCGCAGATGCCCGCCATCTGCGAGCAGCTGTTCCTCGAGCTGGAGGCGGAGGTCGAGCTGCACCCCGTCATGAACGCCGACGACCTGAAGAAGGGTCTGGCCGCCGCGGGCTGAGCGGCACGAGCGGTTCAGGTGCTTCGGGAGCGGGGGCCCCGCTGTGACAGACTCTTGATCACTTGTATCCCATGCCCCAACAGGGCACTCCGGCTCACTGTGGAGTATTCATGACCAAGGTCCGGCTCAGCACCAACCACGGCGACATCGTGCTGGCGCTCAATGACGAGAAGGCGCCGAAGAGCGTCGCGAACTTCCTGGAATACGTCGATGCCGGCCATTACAACGGCACGATCTTCCACCGGGTGATCTCGGGCTTCATGATCCAGGGCGGCGGCTTCACCCCCGACATGCAGCAGAAGCCGACCAAGGCCCCGATCGACAACGAGGCGAACAACGGCCTCGCGAACAACCGCTACACCGTGGCCATGGCCCGCACGAACGACCCCCACTCGGCGACCGCGCAGTTCTTCATCAACACCGTCGACAACGCCTTCCTGAACCACTCGTCGCCGACGCCGCAGGGCTGGGGCTACGCGGTGTTCGGCGAGGTCACCGAGGGCCAGGACGTCGTCGACAAGATCAGGTTCGTGACGACGGGCACCAAGGGCTTCCACCAGGACGTCCCGGTCGAGCCCGTGGTCATCGAGCGCGCGGAGCGCGTGGCCTGACCGGTCGGCGGAAGCTGCGTGGCCCGACCGGTCGGCCCTCCGCCCGTCAGCCCTCCGTCGGCTCCAGCCGCAGCGAGACGGAGTTGATGCAGTAGCGCTGGTCGGTGGGCGTGGGGTAGCCCTCGCCCTCGAAGACGTGGCCCAGGTGGGAGCCGCAGCGGGCGCAGCGCACCTCGGTGCGGACCATGCCGTGGGAGCGGTCCTCGACGAGCTCGACGGCGGCGGAGTCCTTCGGGTCGTAGAAGCTCGGCCACCCGCAGTGGCTCTCGAACTTCTCGGTCGACCGGAAGAGCTCCGCCCCGCAGGCACGGCAGGCGTAGACGCCCGCCGTCTTCGTGTCGGTGTACTCACCGCGGAAGGCGGGCTCGGTGCCGGCCCGGCGGAGCACCTCGTACTCCGCCGGGGTCAGCTCGGCGCGCCACTGCTCGTCCGTCTTCTCGACCTCGTACGTCATCTCGCACGCCCTCCGCGGTGTGTCGGTCGGCTTCGCTCAGCTCTCCAGGCGGGCCAGGATCTTCGGACCGAGGTCCGTGACGTCGCCCGCGCCCATGGTGAGAACGAGATCGCCCGGGCGGGCCATTCCCGCGATCACGTCCGGGACGGCGGCCATGTCGTGCTCGGCGCGCACGTCGGCGTCGGCGGCCACGGCGGCGTCGATGATCATGGCGCTGGTGATGCCGGGGATCGGGTCCTCGCGGGCGGGGTAGATGTCCAGGACCACGGAGGAGTCGGCCAGCGCGAGCGCCCGGCCCATCTCCGTGCCCAGCTCCTGGGTGCGGCTGAAGAGGTGGGGCTGGAAGACGACCAGCACGCGCGCGGTGTCGCCGACGGCGCCGCGGATGGCCTCGAGGTCGGCGGTCATCTCGGTCGGGTGGTGGGCGTAGGAGTCGATGACCTGCACGCCGCTCGCCTCGCCCTTGAGCTGCAGGCGGCGCTTGACGCCGGTGTACTTGCCGAGGGCGGAGGCGAGGTTGTGCGCCGGGATGCCGAGGGCGACGCCCGAGGCGAGGGCCGCGACGGCGTTGAGCGCGTAGTGGCGGCCGGGCACGGAGACGGTGAAGGTCAGCATCCTGCCGCCGAGCTGGACGGTGACCTCGCTGGTCAGGCCGCGCGGGTTGACCTTCAGGACGCGGACGTCGGCGTCCTCGGCCTCGCCGTAGGTGACGACCTCGATGTCGTACCGGCCCGAGACGCGCTCGGTCAGCTCGCGGGCGCCCGCCTGGTCGGCGGAGACGACGAGCGTGCCGCCGGGGCGGATCCGGCCGACGAAGGTGTCGAAGGACTCGTAGATCTCGTCCATCGACGCGTAGTTCGCGTGGTGGTCCAGCTCCACGTTGAGGATGATCGCGACCTCGGGCGCGTACTTGTGGAAGCTGCGGTCGCTCTCGTCGGCCTCGGCGACGAAGATCTCGCCGGCGCCGTGCCGGGCGTTGGAGCCGGGGCCCTCGAGGTCGCCGCCGATGGCGTACGACGGGTCGAGGCCGAGGGCGCCGAGGGAGACGGCGAGCATGGACGTCGTGGTCGTCTTGCCGTGGGTGCCGGCGACGGCGATCGGGCGCAGCCCGTCCATCAGGCGGGCCAGCGCGTCGGAGCGGTGGACGACGGGGATGCCGCGCTCGGCGGCGGCGGCCAGCTCGGGGTTGTCCGCGCGGATGGCGCTGGAGACGACGACGCAGCTGGCGTCCTCGGCGAGGTGGTCGGCGGCGTGCCCGACGTGGACCGTGGCGCCCAGGGCCCGCAGGGCCTCGGCGGTGGCGGAGTCCTTGGCGTCGCTGCCGGCGACGGCCGCGCCCCGCTGGGCGAGGATCTTCGCGATGCCCGACATGCCGGCGCCGCCGATGCCGATGAAGTGCGGTCGGTCCATCGTCGTGGGGACGGCCGGTGCCATGTGCGGAGCTCCCTGGGTCGGTGCGGTGTGGCTACAGCGATCGATTGTCGCCCCCGCCGCCGAC
>KL569490.1:26572-27887 GCA_000715685.1 Streptomyces lilacinus | reverse complement strand
GTGTATAAGAGACAGAGCCGCGCCCGTCGCGTGGGCGCCCCACGGGCACAGCGCGGGCGCCCCGCAGGCGTCACACCGGGCGGATCAGCCCCGCCGCGAGGCCCGCGGCGATGGCGGCGGTGCGGCTGTCGACGCCGAGCTTTCCGTAGATGTGCACGAGGTGGGTCTTGACCGTGGCCTCGCTGATGAAGAGGCGGCGGGAGATCTGCCGGTTGGCCAGCCCCTCGGCGACGAGGCCGAGGATCTCGGTCTCGCGGGGCGACAGCGCGGGCCGGCCGCCGGAGCGGACGCGGCCCAGGAGGCGGGCGGCGACGGGCGGGGCGAGGACCGTCTCGCCGCGGGCGGCGGCGTGCACGGCGGCGGCGACCTCCTCGGGCGGGGCGTCCTTGAGGAGGTAGCCGGTGGCCCCGGCCTCGACGGCGGCGAGGATGTCGGCGTCCGTGTTGTAGGTGGTGAGGATGAGCACGGCGGGCGGCGTGGGCCGGGCGGTGATGCGCCGGGTGGCCTCGACGCCGTGCATGCCGGTGCCCATCTGCAGGTCCATGAGGACGACGTCGGGCCGGGCCCCGTCGTCGAGCAGCCGGAGGGCCTCGGCGCCGTCGGCGGCCTCCCCGACGGCCTCGACGTCGGGCAGCTCGTCGACCATGGCGCGCAGGCCGCGGCGTACGACGGGGTGGTCGTCGACGAGGAGGACCCTGATGACGCCGCTCACGCCGCCACCCCCAGGGCGGCGGTGCCCGTCGGGACCGTCGCCGCGATGGCCGTGCCCTCGCCGGGGGCGGACTCGACGGTGAGGGTGCCGCCGAGCTCGGCGATGCGCTCGCGCATGCCGTGCAGGCCGAAGGTGCGGCGGCCGTCGGCGGGGCCGTCGCCGGGGGCGAAGCCGACGCCGTCGTCGTAGATGTCGAGGGTGACCTGCCCGTCGAGGAAGGCCAGGGTCACGGCGGCGTGCTCGGCCCGGGCGTGCCGGGCGACGTTGGCGAGCGCCTCCTGGGTCAGGCGCAGCAGGGCGACCTCCGTCTCGACGGGCAGCGGGCAGGGCTCGCCGTCGAGGCGGAAGGCGGCCCCGGGGACGGTGCGGGCGGTGACCCGGCGCAGGGCCTCGGGCAGGGGCGCGTCCTCCAGGGCGGGCGGGGTGAGGGCCTGGACGAAGCGGCGGGCCTCGGCGAGGTTGTCGGCCGCGGTCCGGCCGATCTCGCGCACCCGGGCCGCCGTGGTCTTGGGGTCGGCGGTCTCGGCGGCGCGGGCGAGCAGGACGATGCTGGACAGGCCCTGGGCCAGGGTGTCGTGGATCTCCCGGGCGAGCCGCTGCCGC
>KL569490.1:24126-26323 GCA_000715685.1 Streptomyces lilacinus | reverse complement strand
GCGCCGGCGACGGGCCCGATGACCTTGGCGGCGGTGAGGCCGCCGGGTCCGGCGGCCTGGGCGGCCACGACGGCGGCGGTGGCCGCGGCGATGGCCGGGTGGGCCCAGCGGACGGGCATGGCGTGCAGGAAGAGGAAGAAGACCGGGAAGGCGACGTAGCTGAAGCCGTGGTCCATGGCCAGGGCGACCAGCCACAGCGCGGTGACGGCGGCGAGCCAGGCCCCGGGGCGGCGGGTGCGGCGGACGACGCCGAGGCCGTACGCGGCGGCCAGCGCGAGGCCGGGCGCCAGCAGGACGGCCGGCTTGGCGCCGACGAGCGCGGGGGCGAGGGCGACGGCGAGCAGCGCGTAGAAGGCGCAGTGCAGGGCGAGGCGGACCAGCCGTAGGGCGGGCATGTCGGCGACGGCGCGCTCGTGGGCGGGCGCGGCTGCCGGGGCGGGGCCGGGAGGGCTCGTTCGACTCACCCCATCGAGCGTACGGGCCGGGGTCGGGTGCGCTCGCGGCGGTGCCCATCAATCGTTCGGTTGATTTCCGGGTGCATCGCACGGAGGGGGCGGGAACCGCTCCTTGCCCCGATGGCACGGGGCCGCGCGGACGGGAGGGTGGAGGGGTCGTTGTCCTCGTCGCGGGGTCGTTGTCCTCCTCGCGGGGGTCGTTGTTCCCCTGTCGCCCGGAAGGGTCGTCGTCTTGTTCGTCGCGCTTCGTGACATCCGTTTCGCCCGGGGGCGGTTCGCCCTGATGGGCACGGTCGTCGCGCTCATCACCACGCTCGTGGTCTTCCTCTACGGCCTGACCGACGGCCTGGCCCGGGAGGCGTCGTCGGCGGTGGCGGGGCTGCCCGCGGACCGGATCGTCTTCGGCGCCCCGGCGGGGGCGGAGCCGGAGATCTCGTTCTCCAACAGCACCGTGGACGAGCGGCAGGACGCCGCGTGGCGCGGGGCGCCGGGGGTGCGGTCGGTCGAGCCGCTGGGCGTGGCGATGACCCGGCTGACGGCGCACGGCTCGGCCGCGTCGGTGAGCGTCTTCGGCGGCTCGGCGCGGCTGCTGCCCGCGCCGACGTCCGGTGCGGCGCCGGAGGACGGCCAGGTCGCGGTGAGCGCGCGGGTGGCGCGCGAGCACGGGCTCCGGGCGGGCGACCGGCTCACCCTGGGCACGCGGGAGCTGACCGTCTCGGGCGTCACCCCCGACCGCAGCCACGGGCACGCGCCCACCGTCTGGACGACGCTCGCGACCTGGCGGGAGGTGAGCCACCTGGCGCGGCCCACCGCGCTCGCCGTGACCGGCGGCGGCAACCCGTCCGGCACGGTCGCCGGCACGACGCGGGCCGTCGGCCTGGAGGACGCGCTGGACGGCATCGACGGCTACGCGGCCGAGCACGGCACGCTGCGGATGGTGCAGGGCTTCCTGTTCGTGGTGAGCGCGCTGGTGGTGGGGGCCTTCTTCACGGTGTGGACCGTGCAGCGGCGGCCCGACGTGGCGGTGCTCAAGGCGGTGGGCGCGAGCAGCGGCTATCTGGTGCGGGACGCCCTCGGGCAGGCGGCGGCGGTGCTGGTCGCCGGGGCGGCGACGGGCGCCGCGGCCGGCGCGGCGGGCGGGGCGCTGGCGGCGACGGCCGTGCCGTTCGAGCTGAGCGCGGCCGCGGTGGCCGTCCCCGTGGCGGCGATGGTGCTGCTGGGGCTGGCCGGCTCCGCGCTCGCCGTGCGCCGCATCACCTCCGTCGACCCGCTGACCGCGCTGGGAGCCTCGCGATGACTTCTGTGATGACCACCTCTGTTCTGCCGTCGGAAGGTCTGTCGCTGGAAGGCGTCACCCTCACCTATCCGGACGGCGATCGCCGGCTCACCGCCCTGGACGACGTGTCGCTGAGCGTCGCCCCCGGCGAGCTGGTGGCGGTCGCCGGGCCCTCCGGTTCGGGCAAGTCGAGCCTGCTGGCGGTCGCGGCGACGCTGCTGCGCCCGGACGCCGGGCGGGTGGTCGTGGCGGGGCGGGACACGGCGCGGATGGACGCGAAGGGCCGTACGGCGCTGCGGCGCGACGCGATCGGCATCGTCTTCCAGCAGGCGAACCTGCTGCCGTCCCTGACGGCCGAGGAGCAGCTGCTGGCGGTGGAGCACCTGCGCGGCGGCGCCGTGCGCGCCGCCCGCGGACGGGCGGACGACCTGCTGGAGTCGGTCGGCCTGGGCCCCGCCCAGCGGCG
>KL569490.1:22878-23933 GCA_000715685.1 Streptomyces lilacinus | reverse complement strand
GCCGCATCGGCTGTCGGGTGGCGAACGGCAGCGCGTGAACATCGCCCGGACGCTGTTCGGCGGGCCGTCGGTCCTGCTGGTGGACGAGCCGACGTCGGCGCTGGACCACGAGCGCGGCGAGCGCGTGGTGGAGCTGCTGGCCGAGATCACCCGGCGGCACCGCACGGCGACGGTTCTGGTGACCCACGACCGGGCCCTGCTCGGCCGGGCGGACCGGGTGCTGACGATGAGCGACGGCAGGCTGACGGAACCCGAGGGCGGTACGGAGGGACTGGCGTCGGCGGCCGGCTGACGGGCGACACCGTCCGTCAGGTCACTCCTCCACCTCGTCCTCGTCGTTGTGGGCGTAGAGCTTGAGGACCGGCACGCCGACCTTGTGGCGGGCGCGGGAGGCCCAGTCCCGGTGGAAGAACTCCTCGACCAGGTGGGGCGCGGTCAGGACGATCACCTCGTCGGCGTGCGTCTGCTCCACGACCGACCGCAGCAGGTCCAGCGGATGGTCGTCGATGACCTGGCCGATGGCCTCGCAGCCCGCCGCGCGCAGGCGCTGCAGGGAGTGCTCGAGGGCGAGGGCGGCGGGCCGCAGGGCGGCCTCGCCCTCGGGCTCGTCGGCCTCGTGGACGGCCTGTTCCAGCTCGCCGAGGGCCACGTCGTCGATGGCGCGCAGGAGCCGGTCCTCGTCGCCTCTGGGGCGCATGAGGACCACGAAGGACATGGCGTCGTCGTGCAGGGTCGTGACGAAGTCGACATCCGCCGAGGACAGCGGCTGCTCGATCATCAATACGCTCGTGAACACGGTGGGAGCCCTTCTTCTCCATGGGCCACCGGGCCCCTACAGAAACCATCCTGCGCATGCTTCTCGGAAGCACGCCTGTTTTGATCCTGTGCCCCCTGGGGAGCGTCTGACTCAATTCTGCCCACCGGGAGCGAAGCGGAACGGCAAATTCCGCCGATTGTCAGATCCTTCGGTACCGGGTGAAGAGGAAGCCCGCATCCTCCAGCACGGACACCGGAGCGAACCGTTCCGGCACCGCCAGCGCTGTCTCTTATACACA
>KL569490.1:15940-22627 GCA_000715685.1 Streptomyces lilacinus | reverse complement strand
GCCCCCGCCATGATCCGCGGCGCCGTGCCGGTGGCGACCACGGGGGCCAGCGACAGACACATCTCGTCCAGCACCCGGGCCGAGGCGAACTGCCCCAGCAGCCGGGGGCCGCCCTCCGTCAGGAGCCGGGTCAGCCCCCGCTCGGCCAGCACCTCCGGCACGCGCGCGGCGTCGACCCCGCGCCCCTCCCCCGCCACGACCACCTCGGCGCCCGCCGCGTGCGCCGCGGCCACCCGGTCCGCCGGGGCGTCCGCGCCGGTCAGCACGACGGTCGGCACCAGCGGCGAGGAGAACAGCGGAAGCGAGAAGTCCAGGTAGAGCCCCGCGCTGACCACGGCTATGACCGGGGCCGGACCCTGGCCGAGCGCCGCCCGCCGCGCCGCGAACGCCTCCCGGGCCCGCGCCGGCCGGTACTCCTCCTGCCGTACGGTCTCGGCGCCGACCACCACCGCGTCGGCCAGCCCGCGCAGCGTGCCGAAGATCCGCATGTCGGCCGCGGAGGACAGCGGCTGCGAACGGCCCTCGTGGTGGGCGGCGCCGTCCAGGGACGAGACCATGTTGGCCCGCAGCCACGGGCGCCCGTCGCCGACGTCCTCCGGGTAGGCGTAGAGGTCGGCGAGCTCGTCCAGCCCCCATTCGCGGTCTTCGAGGTCGGCGGGGCTCAGGGGCGAGGGGAACAGGCGTCGCATGAGCCGCAGTGTGACACGGCTCGCGCCGCTCCGGGCCGCCGCCGCCCATTCAGCGGTTAGGCTGGACAGCTGTGTCATCCTCCACCGCATCATCCAGCAGCGCCATGGGCCCCGCCGCCGGGCAGCCCGTCGCGCTGACCTCGCGCGCCCCGCACGTACCCGCCGACCGCCTGGTCGCCGAGATGGTGCCGCCGCCGCGCTTCGACTCGGTGCGGTTCGACACCTACATCCCCGACGCGAAGCAGCCCAGCCAGGCCGAGGCCGTCACCGTCCTCGGCGCCTGTCTCTTATACACGTGTATAAGAGACAGTACCTCGACGGCGGCTACGGCGTCGGCAAGACCCACCTGCTCGCCTCCCTCTGGCACGCCGCTCCGGCCGCCCCCGAGCAGAAGGCCTTCGGCACGTTCGTGGAGCTGACCAACCTGGTCGGCGCGCTGGGCTTCCAGCAGACCGTGCAGACCCTCAGCGGCCACAAGCTGCTGTGCATCGACGAGTTCGAGCTCGACGACCCGGGCGACACCGTGCTCGTCTCCACCCTGCTCGGCAAGCTCGTCGACGCGGGCGTGGCGCTCGCCGCCACCTCCAACACGCTGCCCGGCAAGCTCGGCGAGGGCCGCTTCGCCGCCGCCGACTTCCTCCGCGAGATCCAGGGCCTCTCCGCACACTTCCGCCCCCTGCGCATCGACGGCGAGGACTACCGCCACCGCGGCCTGCCGCAGGCCCCCGCGCCGTACGACGACGACACCGTCAAGCGCGTCGCGCACGCCACCGACGGCGCCTCCTACGACGCCTTCCCCGACCTCCTCGCCCACCTCTCCAAGGTCCACCCCAGCCGCTACGGCGCCATGTGCGACGGCATCCGGGCCGTGTGCCTCACCGGCGTCGAGCCGGTGCCGGACCAGTCGACGGCGCTGCGCCTGGTGGTGCTCGCCGACCGGCTCTACGACCGCGAGGTGCCGGTGCTCGCGTCCGGGCGCCCCTTCGACGAGCTCTTCAGCGAGGAAATGCTGAACGGCGGCTACCGCAAGAAGTACTTCCGGGCCATCTCCCGCCTGACCGCCCTGGCCCGCGACGCGAAGCCGCTGGTCGAGGCGTAGGGGTTACGTACCACGCACACCTGCACACCCTCCGTGGCGCCCGGTTTCGCGCCAGACTTTTTTGGTTGAGCGTTTGACCATTTAGCCCCACGGGTCTTGACTGGTGGGTGAGAGCCCGCACCGGGCTCCGGCCTCGCATCGGTTTCTCATGTGGGGAGCGAGGTGAAACCTCATGGAGGCAAGGGCGAGTTCGCATCGCCTCAGGACCGCTGTCGTCGCAGCCGCCTGCAGCGCGCTCCTGGCCGGTGGCGGTGCGGCACCCGCGATCGCATCGGCGGTGGAGTCGCAAGCGGCCCCCACGGCCGTGGTCACGTTCACGGATGTGGCGAAGAAGGAATTCATCACCATCCATGTGAACGCGAAGACCGTCAAGCACGGTGGGACGGTCACGCTCAGCGGCAAGGTCTTCCACATCAGGGACGGCAGCAGGCTGACCGTCGAGCACAAGAAGGGCAACCACTGGACCACGCTGAAGCACACCACCGTCAAGCACGGTAAGTACAGCGTCAACGTCAAGCTCACCAAGAAGGGCACGGAGCACCTGAGGGTGTCGCACGGGAAGACCCACTCCCACGTCGTCACGGTGAGGGTGCGCTGACCTCCGGGACGGAGCAGAACGAACCCCCGGGGCCGCCCGGTGTCGGACGTGCTCCGGAGGCTCGCCCCCGGTGACGGGAAGGGGCGGGTCGGGGGAAAGAATCGGCTCATGCCACGACCCCCGCGCACCGCACTCGCCGCGGCCCTTCTCTGTTGCACCCTGGCCGCCTGCGGCGGCAACAGCACCGCCGCCAGACCGGCCTCCACCGCATCCACCCTGAAGGCTTCCGCTCCGACCGCGTCCGCGACCCCCTCCGCGACCCCGGCTCCCACCCTTCCGCCCGGCCCCGGCGGAGCCGCCCCCGTCTTCTCGCACGGCCGGCGCGACGCCGGCAAGCGCGTGGCGCTCACCTTCGACGCCGACATGACGGCCGATCAGGGCCCGCGCGCCGCCCGCGGGGAGCGCTTCGACAACCCCGCGCTCGTCGAGACGCTGCGGCGGTCGAAGGTGCCCGCCACCGTCTTCATGACCGGCCGGTGGGCCGAGACAGTACCCCGACCAGGCCCGGTCCATCGGCGCCGACCCCCTCTTCGAGGTCGCCAACCACTCGTACAGCCACCACGCCTTCACCACCCCCTGCTACGGCCTGCCGACCGTCCCGCGCGGCGGCGCCCGCGCCGACGTGGAGCGCGCCTTCGAGGCCTTCCGGCGTGCGGGCGTCGAGCACGTGGTGCCCTACTTCCGCTTCCCCGGGGGCTGTCACGACGACGCGGCACTGAAGGAGCTCGGGCCGGCGAAGGTGACGGCGGTGCAGTGGGACGTCGTCAGCGGCGACGCCTTCGCCAAGCAGGCGGGCCCAGTGGCCGCGCAGGTGCTCGCGCAGGTCAAGCCGGGCTCCGTCGTCGTCATGCACTGCACGCGCAGCGCGGCCCCGACGACGGAGGAGGCCGTCCGGCGCATCGTGCCGGAACTGCGGGCGAAGGGCTACCAGTTCGTACGCGTCTCGGAGCTGATCGCCGAGCACTGACGGCGCCCGGAGCGGGCCCTAGCGTTCCGCACCCCGCCGCGCGCTCGCCGCGCAGGCCACCGCCGTGGCGCCCGCCGCCAGGACGGCGGCGCCGGCGAGCGGCAGCAGCGGCACCTCGACGGTCCCGCTGAGGGAGCCCGTGACCAGCCCGTTGACGGCGGCCTTCGCCGGCGAGCCGCCCGCGAAGACCACCAGGAACACGGCGAGCACGGTCGACGGAACCGCCCACGCCGTGCTGCGCAGCAGCGGCCGGTTGCACAACGCCCCCACCGCGACGCCGATCAGCGCGCAGGCCAGTGCCGCCACGAGCCCCGCCGACGCCGCGGGCAGGACCGCCGTGCCGAGCGCGGCCGAGGCGAGCAGCGCCGTGAGCACCGCGGCGAGGTGGGCCCGGGCCGGGCCGGCGGCCGCGGCGGCGCAGTCGCGGGCGGAGGACGGCTCGTTGGTGACGCACACCCGCGTCAGCCAGGCGGCGGCGGGCACCAGCGCGGCGGCGGCGACGCCGAGGGAGTCCAGGACCGGCTCGCCCGAGCGCACGCCGATGACGAGGAAGGCGCCGTAGAGCAGCAGGGGCCCGAGCCAGCGGTGGGAACGGATCAGCAGCGCGGCCTGGTACCGCAGGAGCGCGGTCATCGGTTCGTCTCCAGAGTGGTCACGGCACGGACGTGCCAGGGCGGGTCGGCCGTGAGCAGGGTGCGGAGCAGCGCGTCGGAGCGGTCGGCCGCCACCGTCAGCCGGACGGTACCGGCGCGGTGGACCTCGGCCACCGGGTCGCCGGGCAGCCCCGCCGGCAGGGCGGTGCCCGCGGGAGCCGCCACCTCGACACGGACGAGGGCGACGTCCGCCGCCGGCGCGGCCACCGGCCGCACCCGGCCCGCCTCCACCCGGAACACCCCGTCCGGCGCGCCCGCGAGCCGCCGCGGGTCGTGGTCGACGAAGACGACCGCGGCGCCGGCCGCGACGCGCTCGGTCACCGCCTCGTCGAGCAGGGCGCGGGAGGCGTGGTCGAGGCCGGTCCAGGCCTCGTCGAGGACGAGCAGTCCGGCCGGTGCGAGGAGGCCCTGGGCGACGGCGACCTTCTGGCTGGTGCCCTTGGAGAGCTCGGACAGGCGCGTACGGGCGTGCCGGCCGGCGTCGAAACGTTCCAGCCACTCCCGCGCCGCCCGCGCGGCGACGGCCCGGCGCAGGCCGTGGACGCGGCCCATCGCGGTGAGGTAGCCGACGGCCGTGAACGGCAGGGCCGGCGGGAAGCGTTCCGGTACGTACGCGGTGCGCGGCCGGCCGGTGACGCGGCCGGCGCTGGGCGCGTCGATGCCGGCGAGCAGGCGCAACAGCGTGGACTTGCCGCTGCCGTTGGCGCCCTCGATCCTCAGCAGGGTGGCCGCGGGAACGTCGAGGTCCACGTCGCGCACCACCCACGGGCCGCCGATCCCGTAACGGCGCCCGACCCCCTCCAGTCTCATGCGCCCCACAGTAGTGGGCGCCGGCGCGGCCGGGGCGGCTGGCAGACTGGGGGGCGTGACCAGCACCGACACCGTCCCGTCCGCCGAGGACCCCCGCGAGGACCCCCGCGACAGCGCGCCCCAGTTCGTCCTGCCCCTGGTGGTGCGGATGGAGAAGACCGCGCCCCCGGACCGCACCGACGCCCTGCAGACGGCGGCGCGCGCGGTGCTGGTGCTGCTGTCGGACGAGCGGGCGGCCGAGCCGGAGGGCGAGTGGGCGCAGGCCGTGCGGGACTGGCAGGACGCCCGGATACGCAAGGTGGTACGCCGGGCGCGGGGCGCGGAGTGGCGCAAGGCGTCGACGCTGCCGGGCATCACCGTCGTCGGCGAGACGGCGGAGGTGCGGGTGTTCCCGCCCGTGCCGCTGGACGGCTGGCCCAAGGAGCTGGTCAAGCTGCAGGTGTCGGGAACGGACCTGGCCGATCCGCGGCCGCCGGCCGCACCGGACCCCGCCCGTCCGGTGCTGTGGTTCAACCCCGGCCTGGAGATGTCGGCCGGCAAGGCCATGGCCCAGGCGGGGCACGGCGCGCAGCTGGCGTGGTGGGGACTGGACGACGCCGCGCGCGAGGCCTGGCGGAAGGACGGTTTCGCGCTGTCGGTGCGGACGGCCGATCCCGCGCGCTGGGCGGAGCTGACGGCGAGCGGACTGCCGGTGGTCCGGGACGCGGGCTTCACCGAGATCGCTCCCGGCTCGTGCACGGTCGTCGCCGACCACCCGGTGCTACGAAGTTGTCATATGGGCCTGTGATACTGGCGGCCAGAACATGTGTAGGGGCGCCAGGGAGTACGACGTTGTTGTCGAAGAGGTCTGTGTACGGTCCGACGGCTGTGGGCTCCCTGTGCGTCGTGGTGGCGCTGGTGGTCGGCCTCACGCGGGGCGGATCCGACGGGGACGACGGCCGCAAGGAGGGGGCCGCCGCGTCGTCCTCCGCGCAGGCGGGCTCGCAGAACGAGGCCAACGGCGGCAAGAAGCCGGAAGAGGTGTGGGACGGGAAGGTCCACGTCCTCGGTGACGGCTCGACCTCCTACACCGGGCCGCAGCCGAAGGTGGCCAAGCCCGAGAAGCTGAAGCCGGGCGAGAAGCCGCCGCAGTTCGTCGTCTTCTCCTGGGACGGCGCGCTGGAGAACGACGACAAGCTCTTCTCGCACTTCCGCCAGGTGGCGAAGCAGAACAACGCCCAGATGACGTACTTCCTGAGCGGCATCTACCTGCTGCCGAAGTCCCAGCGGCAGAAGTACCAGCCGCCGAAGCACGACCCGGGCGACGCGGCCATCGACTTCACCTCCGACGCGCACATCAAGGACACCCTGGCGCAGCTGCGCGGCGCGTGGCTCGACGGCAACGAGATAGGCACGCACTTCAACGGCCACTTCTGCGGCAAGAACGGCGGCGGTGACTGGAGCACGGACGAATGGAAGAAGGAGATAGAGCAGTCCTATTCCTTCGTCCAGAACTGGAAGACGAACACCGGCCTCACGAACGTCGACCCGCTCCCCTTCGACTACAAGAAGGAGCTGGTGGGCGGCCGGGCCCCCTGCCTGGAGGGCCAGAAGACGCTGATACCGGCGGCGAAGGAATTCGGCTGGCGCTACGACGCGAGCTCCCCCGGCGACTTCCAGCTGTGGCCGTCCAAGATCGACGGCATCTGGAACTTCCCGCTGCAGTTGCTGCCGTACCCCAAGAGCGACCGCCAGGTGCTCTCCATGGACTTCAACTTCCTCTACAACCAGTCCGGCGACAACACCAACGGCGACCCCGCCAAGCGCGCCGAGTGGCAGAAGCTGACCTACGACGGCTACATGAACGGCTTCAACCGCGTCTACAACGGCAG
>KL569490.1:12290-15686 GCA_000715685.1 Streptomyces lilacinus | reverse complement strand
GTGTATAAGAGACAGGTTCATCGGCAACCACTTCGAGACGTGGAACGGCGGCATCTACATGAAGGCCATGGAGGACGTCATGAAGGACGTCTGCCGCCGCGACGGGGTGCGCTGCGTGTCCTTCCGGCAGGTCGCCGACTGGCTGGACGCGCAGGACCCGAAGGTGCTGGCGAAGCTGCGCGGCCTGGACCCCGCGCAGGCGCCGGACTGGAAGACGTTCCTGAAGTAGGGGGCTTCCCCCCGGTCACTTGCCCGACTTCCCCATGTACGTCGTCCAGATGTCGATCGGGTACGTGCTGCCGCGCGCCGACTTCGCGGCGCCGCCCAGGCCGTCCAGGGGCAGGAGCTCCTGCGTCTGGGGGTCGATGCGGGAGAGCGAGACGGCGGTCGCCACGGTGCCGCGGTAGCCGGCGAACCAGGCGGACTTGTTGTCCGGCCCGGTGCCGGCCTTGCCCGCCGCGCCGGCGCCGGCCGGCTTCGCCGCGGCGGCGGCCCCGCGCTCGACGCTCTGGCGCAGGGCGTCGTCCACGGCGGCGGCGACGCTCTCGGACAGGGCCCGTTCGCCCGCGGGCTTCTCCACGGGCACGGCGTCGCCGTTGCGGCTGAGTCCGGCGACGGAGTACGGCTCGACGTTCATGCCCTTGGCCGCGAACGTGGCGTAGGCGCTCGCCATGCGGATGGCGCTGGGGCGGGTGGTGCCCAGGGAGAAGGCCGGGACCTGCGGGCCGAGGCTGCTGGGGAGCAGCCCGCACGCCACGGCGGTCCGGCTCACCCTGTCCAGGCCCACGTCCATGCCCAGCTGCATGATCGGGGAGTTGACGGACTGCGCGACGGCCTCCCGCAGCGAGATCTTCCCCCAGGACTTCCCGTCGTCGTTGTTCGCCTTGACGATCTTCCCCGAGCGGTCCCAGTACGGGCCCTCGGGCGTGCGGATGGCGACCTTGTCGTCGCCGTTGTAGACGGTGGCGGGCGTCACGGGCGTACGGGGGCCGCCGCGTTCGCGCTGGATGCCGTTGCTGAGGGCGGAGGCGTAGACGAAGGGGCCGAACGTCGTGCCGGCCGGCACGACGGAGGAGTTGGCGTCGTTGAAGCCCTGCTTGAGGTAGTCCGGTCCGCCGTAGAGGGCGACGATGCGCCCGTCGCCGGTGACGGAGGCGGCTCCGACGCGGACGTTCTTGTCGGCCTCCCGCTTCTCTGGGTCGAGCTTGGCGGTAGCGCCGGCCACGGCCTTGGCGAGGGCCTCGACCTTGGGCTTCTCGAAGGTGGTGCGGATCTGGTAGCCACCGAGGTCGAACTCGGCGTCGGACACGTCGCTGTGGGCGCTGACGTAGGCGCGGGCGGTGTCGACGAGGTAGCCGGTCTGGCCGGTCAGCCCGGCCTGCTTCGGCGGGGCCTTGGGCTCGGGGAAGGTGGTGTACGTGGCCCGCTCGGCCGGCGACAGCTTGCCGATGGCGACCATGCGGTCGAGGATCCACTTCCAGCGCTCGACGGCCCGCTCGTGGTTCTTGCTGCCGAGCGACGGGTCGTAGAGGCCGGCACCCTTGAGCAGGGCGGCGAGGAAGGCGCCCTCGCTGGGGGTGAGCTCCGAGACGTCCTTGCCGTAGTAGGCGTGCGCGGCGCGCTGGATGCCGTAGCTGCCGCGCCCGTACCAGCTGGTGTTGAGGTAGCCCTGGAGGATGTCGTCCTTGCTCATCTTGTTGTCCAGCTTGATGGCGATGAACGTCTCGGTGAGCTTGCGGCTGAACGTCTGCTGCTGGTTGAGGTAGGCGTTCTTCACGTACTGCTGGGTGATGGTGGACCCGCCCTGGGTGTCGCCGCCGGTGATCATCCTGGTGACGGCGCGGGTCATGCCGCTGACGGAGACGCCGCTGTCGGAGTAGAAGGTCTCGTTCTCGGCGGCGAGGGCGGCCCAGCGCACCTTCTCCGGGATCTTGTCCAGCGCGGCGTCCTGGCGGTCGACCGGTCCCGTGCGGGCCATCTCGGTGCCGTCGGCCCAGTAGTAGACGTTGTCCTGCTGGGTGGCGAAGGCGTTGAGGTCGGCGGGTATCTCCGTGGTCGCGTACAGCACGGCGAGGGCGGCGGTCAGGGCGCCGGCGAAGCCGCCGAAGAGCCCCAGCGCCTGGCGCCAGGAGGGCACCCAGCGGCGGAAGCCGGTCTTCCCCGGGCGGGGGTAGGCGGGCCGGAAGCGCTCGAGGCGGAGGGGGAGGCCGGTGCGGGGGCGGTCGGCGGCCCGTCGGCCGCGGGCACCGCGCAGGCTGCGGGCCATGCCGGAGTTCTTGCGGGCGTGCGCCCTGTTGTGCCGTTCGACCACCGGTTGACCCTGCCCCTGCTGTTCGGACATCCGTTGTTGGATCTCTTGCTCGATACCGGCTGAGTCTGCCATAAACGGAATCCGAGTCCTTTACACTCCTGTAGAGGTCATCACAGCTTTATCAGAAGGAATCACCGGACTCATGGCAGTCGCCACACCCCCCGCCGTCGTGCGCCAGGGCCGCCGCCGCGCGAGCGGAGCGCTGGAGGGCGAGGTCCTCGCCACCCTGCGGCGGGCCGGCGGGCCGCTCACCCCGCGCGAGGTCCAGGCCGCCCTCGCCGGCGAGCTGACCTACAGCACGGTGGTCACGATCCTCTCCCGGCTGCACGGCAAGGAGGTGCTCACCCGCACCCCGCGCGGCCGCGCCTACGCCTACGCGCCGCTGACCGACGAGGCGGGCCTCGCCGCGCGCCGGATGCACAAGGTCCTCGACGGCCGCCCCGACCGCGAGGTCGTGCTGACCCGCTTCGCCGACGGCCTCACCACCGAGGACCAGGAGCTGCTGCGCCTCGTGCTGTCCGAGGGCGCGCCCCGGGTCCGCTAGCGGTACGGGCCCGCCGGGGCCTCACGCCCCCAGCCACAGCGCGGCGGTCGCGCGCCACCGTGTGGATCCGGTCGACCCGGTCCGGGCGCAGCACGCCGCCCAGCGCACCCAGCCGGGACACCTCCGGCTCCCGCAGCACCCTGACGTCCTCCAGCGACGGCGCGACCTCGACCTCCGCGACGCCGACCAGCACCAGCACCGGCCGCACCCGCACCGGATAGCCGCAGCCCCGCGAGAGAACCATCGTGCACCGGGCCGCGCTGTGCCGGGCCCGGCGGACGTACGGCCGCTGCTCCCGCTCCCCGTCGACGCGCACCGCGGCGTCGTCCACCCGGGCCCGCGCCCCGCGGACCTGCTCGGCGGCCACGCAGAAGACCCCGCCGGGGCCGATCAGCAGGTGCGAGATGAGGGCGTCGCCCGGGAGCACGATCGAGTGGACCACTTCCCAGCCGCCCGCCGTCAGGTCCTCCAGCGCGGCACCGACGAGCTGCTCGGCGGCCAGCGCCCGGCGCCAGACGTCCTCCACCTGTCTCTTATACAC
>KL569490.1:8109-12039 GCA_000715685.1 Streptomyces lilacinus | reverse complement strand
GACCGCTCCAGCCGGGCCCGCAGGGTCTCCCCGGGCCGGTTCGGGGCGAGATCGTCGTCGGGCGGGAGGAAGAGCCTGTCGGGGTCGTAGGTCTTTCCGTTCGCGCTCCTCTTCGCTTCCGGCCGCTCTCGCACGCCCATCACCCCCACCCGCCATACTGCCGCAGAAGCGCGGGAACCAACCCAATCGGCCGCCCGTTGGAATGGACGAGGCCCCGCGGCGTCCCCCCGACCGCGGGGCCTCACCATGTCCGGGGCCCGGAAGAGCCGGAGGCCGCGCGGCCCGAGGAGAGCGTCCTCGGGCCGCGCGGCCTCACGCGGTGGCGGTGTGTCCCTACGCCGGAACGCTCGCCACGCCCTGCGCCAGGAAGCGCTTGCCGTTGACGCGCTCGGAGACGCCCTCACGGTCCAGGTACGGCGTGATGCCGCCCAGGTGGAAGGGCCAGCCGGCGCCGGTGATCAGGCACAGGTCGATGTCCTGGGCCTCGGCGACGACGCCCTCCTCCAGCATCAGGCCGATCTCCTGCGCGACGGCGTCCAGGACGCGGGCGCGCACCTGCTCCTCGGTCAGGACGCTGTCGCCCTGCACCAGAAGGGCGGCGACCTCGGGGTCCAGCTCCGGCTTGCCGGAGTCGTAGACGTAGAAGCCGCGCTTGCCGGCCTTGACCACGGCGGCCAGGTTCGGGGAGACCGTGAAGCGGTCGGGGAAGGCGCCGTGCAGCGTCTCGGAGACGTGCAGGCCGATCGCCGGGCCGACCAGCTCCAGCAGCACCAGCGGGGACATCGGCAGACCGAGCGGCTCGACGGCCTTCTCGGCGGTGGCGACCGGGGTGCCCTCGTCGATGACGTTCTGGATCTCGCCCATGAAGCGGGTGAGGATGCGGTTGACGACGAACGCCGGGGCGTCCTTCACCAGCACCGCGGTCTTCTTCAGCTTCTTGGCGACGCCGAAGGCCGTGGCCAGCGAGGCGTCGTCGGTCTGCTCGCCGCGCACGATCTCCAGCAGCGGGAGGATCGCGACGGGGTTGAAGAAGTGGAAGCCGACGACCCGCTCGGGGTGCTTCAGCTTCGAGGCCATCTCGGTGACGGACAGCGAGGAGGTGTTGGTGGCGAGGATGGCGTGCGCCGGCACGACCGCCTCGACCTCGGCGAACACCTGCTGCTTGACGCCCATCTCCTCGAAGACGGCCTCGATGACGAAGTCCGCGTCGCCGAAGGCGGCGGCCTTGTCGAGGACGCCGGTCACCAGGCCCTTGAGGCGGTTGGCCTTGTCCTGGTTGATGCGGCCCTTGAGGAGCAGCTTGTCGATCTCGCCGTGGACGTAGCCGACGCCCTTGTCCACGCGCTCCTGGTCGATGTCGGTCAGCACGACCGGCACCTCGAGGCGGCGGGCGAAGAGCAGCGCGAGCTGGGAGGCCATCAGACCGGCGCCGACGACACCGACCTTGGAGACCGGGCGGGCCAGCGACTTGTCCGGGGCACCGGCGGGGCGCTTGCCGCGCTTCTGCACCAGGTTGAAGGCGTAGATGCCGCTGCGCAGCTCGCCGCCCATGATCAGGTCCGCGAGGGCCTGGTCCTCGGCGTCGAAGCCCTGGCGCAGGTCGCCGTTCTTGGCGGCGGCGATGATGTCCAGCGCGCGGTACGCGGCCGGGGCGGCGCCGTGCACCTTGGAGTCGGCGATGAAGCGGCCGCGCTCGACGGCCTGGTCCCAGGCCTCGCCGCGGTCGACCTCGGGCCGGGCGACCTCGAGCTCGCCCTTGAGGACGGAGGCCGTCCACAGCAGCGACTGCTCGAGGAAGTCCGCGCCCTCGAAGAGCGCGTCGGCGATGCCCAGGTCGAAGACCTGCTTGCCGCGCAGCTGCTTGTTCTGGTTGAGCGAGTTCTCGATGATGACCGAGACCGCGCGGTCGGCGCCGATGATGTTCGGCAGCAGGGTGCAGCCGCCCCAGCCCGGGACGAGACCCAGGAAGACCTCGGGCAGGGAGAAGGCGGGGATCGCCTTCGACACCGTGCGGTAGGTGCAGTGCAGGCCGACCTCGACGCCGCCGCCCATCGCGGCACCGTTGTAGTACGCGAAGGTCGGCACGGCGAGCGAGGACAGACGCTTGAAGACGTCGTGGCCGCCCTTGCCGATGGCCAGCGCGTCCTCGTGCTTCTTCAGCAGCTCGACGCCCTTGAGGTCGGCGCCGACGGCGAAGATGAACGGCTTGCCGGTGACGCCGACACCGACGATCTCGCCGGCCTTCGCCTCCGCCTCGACCTGGTCGATGGCGGTGTTGAGGTTGGCGAGCGACTTCGGGCCGAAGGTGGTCGGCTTGGTGTGGTCGAAGCCGTTGTCCAGCGTGATGAGCGCGAAGCGCCCCGCACCCGGGAGGTCGAGGTGGCGCACGTGCGCCTGGGTGACGACCTCGTCGGGGAACAGCTCGGCCGCGCCCTTCAGGAGCTCAGCGGTGGTGCTCACTTGTTGCCTCCGTCGAAGTGCGGGTTCTCCCAGATGACCGTTCCGCCCATGCCGAAGCCGACGCACATCGAGGTGATGCCGTAGCGGACGTGCGGCTGCTCCTCGAACTGGCGGGCCAGCTGCGTCATCAGACGGACGCCGGAGGAGGCCAGCGGGTGGCCGAAGGCGATGGCGCCGCCGTACTGGTTGACGCGCGGGTCGTCGTCGGCGATGCCGTAGTGGTCCAGCAGCGAGAGGACCTGGACGGCGAAGGCCTCGTTGATCTCGAAGAGACCGATGTCGTCGATCGTCAGACCGGCCTTGGCCAGGGCCTTCTCGGTCGCCGGGACCGGGCCGATGCCCATGACCTCGGGCTCGACGCCGGCGAAGGCGTACGAGACCAGGCGCATCTTGACCGGCAGGCCCAGCTCGCGGGCCACGTCCTCGGCGGCGAGCAGCGAGGCGGTGGCACCGTCGTTGAGACCGGCGGCGTTGCCCGCGGTGACCCGGCCGTGCGGACGGAACGGGGTCTTCAGGCCGGCCAGGTTCTCCAGCGTGGTGCCCGGGCGCATCGGCTCGTCGGCGGTGGCCAGACCCCAGCCCGTCTCGCCGCCCTCGGGGGACGTGCGGCGGACGGAGATCGGCACCAGGTCGGCCTGGATCTTGCCGTCGGCGTACGCCTTGGCGGCCTTCTCCTGGCTGCGGACCGCGTACTCGTCGGCGCGCTGCTTGGTGATGTGCGGCAGGCGGTCGTGGAGGTTCTCCGCGGTCATGCCCATGAAGAGGGCGGACTCGTCGACCAGCTTCTCCGACACGAAGCGCGGGTTGGGGTCGACGCCCTCACCCATGGGGTGACGGCCCATGTGCTCGACACCGCCGGCGAGGGCGATGTCGTACGCACCGAGGGCGATGCCGCCGGAGATGGACGTCACGGCGGTCATCGCACCGGCGCACATGCGGTCGATGGAGTAGCCCGGGACGGACTGCGGCAGGCCCGCGAGGATGCCGGCGGTGCGGCCGAGGGTCAGGCCCTGGTCGCCGATCTGCGTGGTCGCGGCGATGGCGACCTCGTCGATGCGGGCCGGGTCCAGGTCCGGGTTGCGGCGCAGCAGCTCCCGGATGCACTTGACGACCAGGTCGTCGGCGCGGGTCTCGTGGTAGATGCCCTTCGGGCCCGCCTTGCCGAACGGGGTGCGGACGCCGTCGACGAAAACGACGTCCCTAGCGGTACGAGGCACGTTGGCTCTCCTCCAGGTGCGGATCGCTGCGCGCGGGCATGCCGAGACGGCTCCGCCGCGGTGCGGGCTGACACCGTCATGCTACTTGCGGGTAACCACGCTGCCCAGACCCTCGGGCGGGAGCGGCGAAGGTCACATTCCGGCTCCGCGGAGGCCGTTCGGCACCGCCGGTCACGTACGACCGGGCTGATCGCCGTTGCGGCGGGAGACATTCCCCAAGCCCGCCCCTTCCCGAAACCGGGGGCAAGCCCCC
>KL569490.1:7449-7813 GCA_000715685.1 Streptomyces lilacinus | reverse complement strand
CCTTCCCGAAACCGGGGGCAAGCCCCCGCCCCCCCCGGGGGGTCCGGGGCGGAGCTCCGGGAAACGGTGAAAGGGCGGGACTGGGGAAAGATGACCCCGCCGCTCAGACAGCGGTCTCCGCAAGGGCCTTCACCAGGGCGGGGGTGACCTGCTCCACCTGCCACGCCCGCGCCCCGTGCGCGGAAAGGACCTCCGCCACCGCCTCCGGCGTCGCCGGCCTCGGCGGCTCCCAGCACAGCCTCCGCACCGTGTCCGGAGTGATCAGGTTCTCCTGCGGCATCGTCAGCCGCTCGGCGAGCTCGGACACCGCGGCCCGGGCCGCGGGGAGGCGCGCGGCCGCGGCCGGGTCCTTGTCGGCCCAGGC
>KL569490.1:5238-7189 GCA_000715685.1 Streptomyces lilacinus | reverse complement strand
GCAGCGCCTTCGCCCGGTCGACCGCGGCCATCCACTGCTCGAGCTGCTTGCGGCTCATGCGGTGCCCGAAGCCGGGCAGCGCGGCGAGCGCGTGGCTGTTGGGCGGCATGCCGAGCGCGGCCTCGACGATCGCGGCGTCGCCGAGCACCTTGCCGGGGGAGACGTCGCGCCGCTGGGCGATGTGGTCGCGCACGGTCCACAGCTCGCGCACCACGGCCATCTGCCGACGCCGCCGCACCTTGTGCATGCCGGACGTGCGGCGCCAGGGGTCCTTGCGGGGCGGCGCGGGCGGCGCGGAGGCGATGGCGTCGAACTCCTCGCGGGCCCACTCGAGCTTGCCCTGCCGGGCGAGCTCGGCCTCCAGCGCGTCGCGCAGGTC
The DNA here is from genome assembly GCA_000715685.1 of Streptomyces lilacinus. Taxonomy (GTDB): domain Bacteria; phylum Actinomycetota; class Actinomycetes; order Streptomycetales; family Streptomycetaceae; genus Streptomyces; species Streptomyces lilacinus. The sequence goes on along the minus strand of KL569490.1, from coordinate 6,810 downwards.
GACCAGCAGCTCCACGTCGAGGGCGGCGTAGCGCAGCCAGGGCTCGGGCAGCGGGCGGGTGGACCAGTCGACGGCGGAGTGGCCCTTCTCCAGGGCGTACCCGAGGACGTTCTCGACCATCGCGCCGAGCCCCACCCGGGCGAAGCCCGCGAGCCGGCCCGCGAGCTCCGTGTCGAAGAGTCGGGCCGGCGCCATCCCTATCTCGCGCAGGCACGGCAGGTCCTGGGTGGCGGCGTGCAGCACCCACTCGGCGTCGCCGATGGCCTCGCCGAGGGCGGACAGGTCGGGGCAGCCGACGGGGTCGATCAGCGCGGTGCCGGCGCCTTCGCGGCGCAGCTGGACGAGGTAGGCGCGCTGGCCGTAGCGGTAGCCGGAGGCCCGCTCGGCGTCCACGGCGACGGGCCCGGTGCCCGCGGCGAAGGCCGCGACGACCCGGGCCAGGGCGTCGGCGTCGGCGACGACCGGGGGCATGCCCTCACGCGGTTCCAACAGGGGAATCGGCGCCGAATCGACGTCGTCCGGGGGGCCGCCCCCGGTGGTTCGCAGTGTCGTGTCTTCTGCGGTCTCTTGGGCGTCGGTCACTGGTCAAGGGTATCCGTGGATGGCAAGCGCCCGTCGCCGGAACGTTCCGGCGACGGGCGCGACGCGGTTTCGCGCGGTCAGTGGATGATGCCGGTGCGCAGGGCGACGGCCACCATTCCGGCCCGGTCCCCGGTGCCGAGCTTGCGGGCGATGCGGGCGAGGTGGCTCTTGACGGTGAGGGCCGAGAGCCCCATCGAGACGCCGATGGCCTTGTTGGACTGGCCCTCCGCCACCAGCCGCAACACCTCCACCTCGCGTCCCGAGAGTTCGCGGTAGCCGCCGGGGTGGCCGGGGGCGCCCGGGGGGCGGCGCTGCATCCGGGCGGCGGCGGATCCGATGGGGGCGGCGCCGGGCCGGCCGGGCACGCCGAGGTTGGTGCGGGTGCCGGTGACGACGTAGCCCTTGACGCCGCCGGCGAGGGCGTTGCGCACGGCGCCGATGTCGTCGGCGGCGGAGAGGGCGAGGCCGTTGGGCCAGCCCGCGGCGCGGGTCTCGGAGAGCAGCGTCAGCCCGGAGCCGTCCGGAAGGTGGACGTCGGCGACGCAGATGTCGCGCGGGCTGCCGATGCGCGGGCGGGCCTCCGCGATGGACGAGGCCTCGATCACGTCGCGCACGCCCAGCGCCCACAGATGACGGGTGACGGTGGAGCGGACCCGGGGGTCGGCGACGACGACCATGGCCGTGGGTTTGTTCGGGCGGTAGGCGAGGCTAGCGGGTTGCTCGAGGAGAACGGACACCAGGCCTCCAGTGGGGGGAGTGGCGGGGACGGGTGCCGACTTGGGGATAAGCCGGGGCGATCCGTATCGGAAGGGTCACAAGGTCCTTCGGCAACGGAACGGCCCGGCTTTAGGGAATGATCACGAATTGATGAGTAACAATTCGGGCAATTCGGACGATTGCCCGATCAACTTGGCCACTTCTGTGACCGAAACCCGCCGGTCGGCGGTGTGAAACGACGGCTGAATCCGCTCGCCGACGGTCCGCTAGCGG
>KL569490.1:3125-4980 GCA_000715685.1 Streptomyces lilacinus | reverse complement strand
GCGCCCCCCGCCGCTGCGGCAGCGTCACGATGCCCGCCTCCGGCCCGCCGCCCGGCGGCAGCCCCGCGATCTGGCACAGCAGGTCGCACCACGCCGCCAGGTGCGCCCCGGTGTCCGGCACGGCCTGCTCGGCGCCACCCCCCGCCCCCTGTACGGGAGCCGGCGCCGGCGACCACGAGGCCCGGATCTCGATCCGCGTCGACGGCTCCCGCTCCCGCAGCCCGCCGAAGTAGTGCGAGCCGGCCCGCGTCACCGTGCCGCTGGGCGCCGCGTACGGCACCCGGCGCGCCTCCAGCGCCCCGGTCAGCCAGGACCAGCACACCTCAGGCAGCAGCGGGTCCGCCGCCATCTCCGGCTCCAGCTCCGCGTGCACCAGCGTCACCAGCCGGAACGTGCCGCCCCACGCCTCGTGCCCCGCCGGATCGTGCAGCAGGATCAGCCGCCCGTCCGCCAGCTCCTCGTCGTCGACGACGACCGCCGCCTCCAGCGCGTACGAGTACGGGGCGAGCCGCTGGGGCGGCGGCGTCGCGTCCAGCTCGATCTCGGGCCGCAGGCGTACCCCTTGCAGCCCGGCGACAGCCTGCCGGAAGACGGACGGGGTGCCCTCCCCATCCGCGTCGTCCGGACCGTCCGAGAGGTGTCCCTGCGCCGCAGCCATGCCCGGAAGACTAGGCGGAAGGACGCGCGGTTCCGGGTAGGGACACCCACACTGGCGGGTCACTCGTTCGGCCCGTGCGAAGATTTGGGGCATGAGTGAGCGCAGCCACCAGCAGACCGGCCGCACCGCGGCACACGATTCGGCGTTCCTGCGGGCGTGTCGCCGCGAGCCCGTGCCGCACACGCCGGTCTGGTTCATGCGGCAGGCCGGCCGCTCGCTCCCCGAGTACCGCAAGGTCCGCGAGGGCATCCCCATGCTCGAGTCCTGCATGCGGCCCGAGCTCGTCACCGAGATCACCCTGCAGCCCGTGCGCCGGCACGGCGTCGACGCCGCGATCTTCTTCAGCGACATCGTGGTGCCGCTCAAGGCCATCGGCGTCGACCTCGACATCAAGCCCGGCGTCGGCCCCGTCGTCGCCGAGCCGATCCGCACCCGCGCCGACCTCGAGCGCCTGCGCCCCCTCGAGCCCACCGACGTCCCCTACGTCACCGAGGCCATCGGCATGCTCACGGCCGAGCTCGGCGCCACGCCGCTGATCGGCTTCGCCGGCGCGCCGTTCACGCTGGCCAGCTACCTCATCGAGGGCGGGCCGTCGCGGACGTACGAGAACACCAAGGCCATGATGTACGGCGACCCGCAGCTGTGGGTCGACCTCGTCGACCGGCTCGCGGACATCACCGCCGCGTTCCTGCGCGTCCAGATCGAGGCCGGCGCGAGCGCCGTCCAGCTCTTCGACTCCTGGGCCGGCGCGCTCGCCCCCGCGGACTACCGGCGCCACGTCATGCCCGCCTCCGCGAAGGTCTTCGACGCCGTCGCGGAGTACGGCGTGCCGCGCATCCACTTCGGCGTCGGCACCGGCGAACTGCTCGGCCTCATGGGCGAGGCCGGCGCGGACGTCGTCGGCGTCGACTGGCGCGTCCCGCTGGACGAGGCGGTGCGCCGGGTGGGCCCGGGGAAGGCGCTGCAGGGCAACCTCGACCCGACCGTCCTCTTCGCCCCGCGCCAGGCGGTGGAGACGAAGACGGACGAGGTCCTGGCGGCGGCGGCCGGCCTGGAGGGCCACGTCTTCAACCTGGGGCACGGTGTGATGCCGACGACGGACCCGGATGCGCTGACGCGGCTGGTGGAGTACGTCCACGAGCGCACGGCGCGCTGAGCCCCCGGGGCTTCGCCCCGGACCCCGGTCCTCAAACGCCG
>KL569490.1:514-2835 GCA_000715685.1 Streptomyces lilacinus | reverse complement strand
AAATCCAGCCCGTCCGGCGTTTGAGGACAATCACCCCTCGGCCACCGCCGCCGCAACCCGCCGCGCCGCGACCAGCACCGGGTCCCACACGGGAGAGAACGGCGGGGCGTACCCCAGATCCAGCGCCGCCACCTGACCCGCCGTCATCCGCGCCGTCAGCGCGACCGCCGCCACATCCACCCGCTTCGCCGCCCCCTCCCGCCCCACGATCTGGACGCCCAGCAGCCGCCCCGTGCCCCGCTCGGCCAGCATCTTCACCGTCATCGGGCAAGCCCCCGGGTAGTAGCCCGCCCGACTCGTCGACTCGATCGTGGCCGTGACGAAGCGCAGCCCCACCGCCCTGGCCTGCGCCTCCAGCAGCCCCGTGCGGGCGATCTCCAGGTCGCAGACCTTGCTGACGGCGGTGCCGACGACGCCGGGGAACGTCGCGTAGCCGCCGCCGACGTTCGTGCCGATGACCTGGCCGTGCTTGTTCGCGTGCGTGCCCAGCGCGATGTGCCGGGTGCGTCCGGAGACGAGGTCGAGGACCTCGACGCAGTCGCCGCCCGCCCACACGTTCTCGTGTCCCCGCACCCGCATCGCCAGGTCCGTCAGCAGGCCGCCCGACTCGCCGAGGGGCAGCCCGGCGGCCTCGGCCAGCGAGGTCTCGGGGCGCACGCCCAGGCCGAGGACGACCACGTCGGCCGGGTATTCGCGGTCGGCCGTGGCCACCGCGGCGGCCCGGCCGTCCGGGCCGGTGACGATGCCGGTCACCGCGGTGTCCGTCACCACCTCGATGCCCATGCCGCACATCGCCTCGCGCACCAGCGCGCCCATGTCCGGGTCGAGCGTGGCCATCGGCTGTGCCGAACGCTCGACGACCGTCACCGAGAAGCCCCGGCGGAGCAGGGCCTCGGCCATCTCGACGCCGATGTAGCCGGCGCCGATGACGACCGCGCGGCGACCGGACGTGCGGGCCAGGCCGTCGAGGAGGGCCTGACCGTCGTCCAGGCTCTGCACGCCGTGCACACCGGCCGCGTCGATGCCCTCGAGCGGTGGCCGCAGCGGCCGCGCGCCGGTGGCGACGACGAGGTCGTCGAAGCCGTGCCAGGCCTCCTGGCCGGACGTCAGGTCCCGGGCCCGCACCCGCTGTCCGGCCAGGTCGATCTCCGTCACCCCGGTCCGCGTGCGCAGGTCGATGCCGCGCTCGCGGTGTTCCTCGGGCGTCCGGGCGACCAGCGCGTCGGGGCCGTCGACGACGCCTCCGGTCCAGTAGGGGATGCCGCAGGCCGAGTACGAGGAGAAGCGGCCGCGCTCGAACGCGGTGATGCCCAACTCCCCCGGTTTTCGGAGCCTGCGGGCCCGGGACGCGGCGGACATGCCCGCCGCGTCGCCTCCGATGACCACCAGCCGTCGCTCCGTCATGGCGTCCACGTTACGAGTCGGGCGCGACGTTGAGAAAGACCGTTTCCGCACCGCCCCGCAGCCGGACGTCGAAGCGGTACGAGCGGTGCCGGCCGGGCTCGGGGACGGCGAGCAGCGCGGCGCGCCGGTCGGGCGGCAGGGCGGCCGGCAGCGGGTCCTCGTCCGGGAACCGGAAGTAGGCGCGGGTGAACAGGTGGCGCGGCATGCCGCGCGCGAAGAGGCACACGGCGAGGTACGGCGCCCCGTCCGGCGGCGGCAGGGTCCGCAGCGCGTAGTGACCGTCGCCACCGGTGGGGACGCGGGCGAAGCCGGTGAAGGCGGCGCCGTCCCGGCGCAGGCTGCCGGGCGCGCCCGTGCGCGAGCCGTCGGGGGCCGCCTGCCAGAACTCCAGCAGCGCGTCCGGCACGGGCACGCCGTCGCCGTCGTGGACGTGGCCGTGCAGGGTGATCGCGTCGGGGTGGCCGGCAGGGGCGAGGTCGGGGCCGCCGGGGAAGGGCAGGGCGGTGCCGTAGAAGGGGCCGATGGGCTGGGAGGGGGTGGCGGGGCGCGACATTCAGCGGCCCTCCTCGGTCCAGGTGGCGTCCGGTCCGTCGAGGACGACGTCCCAGCGGTAGCCGAGCGACCACTCCGACGCGTTCTCGGCGGGGTCGTAGGTGGCGATCAGGGCGCGGCGGGCGTCGGGGTCGCGGACGGAGCGGATGATCTCGTCGTGCTCGAGGAGCGGGTCGCCGGGGAAGTACATCTGGGTGACCAGGCGCTGGGTGAAGGCCGTGCCGAAGAGGGAGAAGTGCAGGTGCGCGGGGCGCCAGACGTTGTGCCGGCCGGCCAGGGGGTAGGCGCCGGGCCGGATGGTGGTGAAGCGGTAGCGGCCCTCGTCGTCGGTCAGGCAGCGGCCTCTGTCTCTTATACACATCTCT
>KL569490.1:0-190 GCA_000715685.1 Streptomyces lilacinus | reverse complement strand
CGGTGATCCGCTCGCCGAGCGGCTCCCCCGGGTGCTGCCGCGTCAGATCGCTGTCGAAGGGGCGGACGTCGGCCGGGCCGAAGACGGGACCGCTCAGCTCGACGGCGTCGGGGTCGCGCGGGAGGGGGACGGGGGTGTGGTGGGGGCGGCGTTCGGGGAGGCCCCGGTAGACCTGTCTCTTATACACATC
>KL569489.1:48616-52760 GCA_000715685.1 Streptomyces lilacinus | reverse complement strand
CCGGTCTCGGCGTCGGTGACGGCGTGCGCGGCGGCGGCGACCTGCTCGGCGAGCTCGAGGGCGCGGCCGCGCTCCCGGGCGCCGCGCGCGGACAGCCGGCGGGCCAGGGCGCGGGTGCGGCGCTCGGCGCCGGCGTGGATCTCGCGGGCCTTCTCGCGGCGGCCGGCTGCCTCGGCGATGCGGGAGAGCAGGTCGAGCGAGCCGGCGGTGAAGTCGCGCTCGGCGGTGAGCTCGGCGCGGCGGCCCAGCTTGTGGGCGAAGCCGTGGACGAGGTCGGCGAGGCCGTCGGTGTCGCGGGTGTCGGTGACCGCGCGCAGCAGCAGGTCGGTGAAGTCGGAGTCGTTCTTGACGGCGAAGAGGCCGGCGGCCTCGCCCTCGTCGGCGTTCATCTCGCGCTGGTAGCGGAAGAGTTCGGGGTCGAGGCCGAGCTCGCCGAGGTGCTCGTTCCAGCGCTCGTGGATCTCCTCCCACACCACGTCCAGGTGGGGGTAGGCCTTGCCGGCCTCGGTGAGGGCGTCGCGGAAGCCCTTCATGGTGCGGCGGCGGCCGCGGGCGCCGGAGGTGCCGTCGGCGGCGCGGCGCACGGCGGTGGACTCGGCGACGGGCAGCGAGTCCAGGCTGAGCCCCGGGCCCGGGCGGAAGGAGTACCAGGCCTCGGCGAACTTGCGCGGGTCGTTGGACACCTGGCGGCCGCGCCACTCGCTGACCTTGCCGACGACGACGGACTCGCCGGTGAGGACGTGCTGCCACTCGAGGGCGACGTGGCCGCAGTCGTCGGCGAGGAGGAACTTGCGGAGCACGCCGGAGCTGGCGCCGCCCAGGGTGTTGCGGTGGCCCGGCAGCATGACCGAGAAGATCAGCTTGAGGAGGACGGACTTGCCGCCGCCGTTCTCCAGGAAGAGCACGCCGGCGGGGGCGGGGCGGCGCGGCGGGCCGACGGGCTCGTCCTCGAAGAACTCCGCCTGCGCGGGCGCGGGCGTGGGCACCGGCGCGCCCACCCCGCGCAGGTCCAGCACGGTGTCGGCGTAGCGCGCACCGGCGGGTCCGATGGAGTAGAGGCGGACCCGGGACAGCTCGTACATGGCGGACTCTCGTATATCGGTCGGTCAGGCGGGGCGGTCAGGCGGAGTGGCTGTGCTGGTTTTCAAAGAAAGGCAGGCCGGCGTCGGCGACCAGGTCGAGGGCGTCGGCGTCGTCCGGCGGGAGGAGGGTGGCGCTGCCGTCGGCCACGGGCACGACGCCCAGCTCCAGCAGCTCGGCCATGGCGGCGGTGCCGGCCATGTCGCGGACCTGGAGCTGGTAGCGGGCGGTGGTGCGGAAGGTGCCGCCCGCGTCGTCGCCGGTGCGCTGCAGGAAGCCGGAGTCGACGAGGAACGCATAAGAGACAGTCCTTGGTCGCGCCGGTCGCGCTGCGGCGCGCGTACACCCGCCAGGCCGCCTCGAGGCCGGGGGCGTCGCTGGTGGGGTCGGTGTTCTCGCCCTGCTCGGCGGCCCGCTCCTCCAGCCGGCGGCAGGCCTGGCGGACGAAGGCGTCGACGCCGTTGACGGTGACGCGGCCGATGTAGCCGTCGTCGGCGAGGTCCTCGGGGCGGGGGAACGCCATGGCGGCGACGGCGAGGTGGGCCAGGCCGTGCAGGAACCGGTCGCCGGAGTCGACGGTGGCGCGGCGGGCGTAGTCGCCCATGCGGACGGCGAAGACGGAGTCCTCGGCGGCCGTCACGGCCATGCCGGCGCGGGTGGACACCTCGAGCACGACGAGCCCGAGCCCGGCGGCGACGGCGTCGGCGAGCCGCGCGAAGGCCGGGTCCTCGCGGTGGCGCCGCAGCAGCTCGGCGTACTCGGCGTCGCGGGCGGGCTGCAGCTTGGGCTGCAGCCCGAACGCGATGAGGCGCGCGGCGTCGGCGGCGTCGGCGGGGGTCACCGGGGCGGTGCCGCCGCCGCTGCCGCTCGGCGTTGCGGGGGCCTCCGCGTCGGGCTGCGCCGCCGGGTCGGCGTCGTCGTACTCAGTCACGTTCGCTTGCTCCTGCTGAGGGTTTGCGTGGGGTGTGGTCGGTTCGGCACCGCCGGGCACCATGCGGTGGGCGCGGCGCCGGTGGGGGTGCCGGTGCGGCGCCGGTCCACGCCCGAGGCCGGTTCGGCACCGCCGGGCACATGACCGGGGGCTGAGCGCCGTCGCGGCGGGAGTCATTCCCCAAGCCCGCCCCTTCCCGTAACCGGGGGCGAGCCCCCGGGCCCCCGGGGCGGGGCCGAGGGCCGGGGCGGAGCCCCGCGCCCAGGCCGCGACCCGGGCCCCCGGGGTCCGGGGCGCAGCCCCGGGAAACGGTGAAAGGGTGGGACCGGGGCCCCACTCCCGCCGCGACGGCGAGGAACCCCCGGCTACGTGCCCGGCGGTGCCGAGCCGGGCGGTCGCCGGAGCCCGCCGCGCGGCGGTCACGTCGCCTCCTGGCGATCGGCCGCCATCCCGGCCGCGTCCAGCAGCGCCGTGCCCACGATCAGGTCGGCGCCGCCGAACTCGACGTCGTCGAGCTGCGTGCCGTCGTCGACGGCGAAGAGAAGGGACGGCTCGCCCTGGCGGTAGGCCGTGCCGACCGAGGGGCTGGCCGCGTGGACGGCCAGGAGGGCGACGAGGTAGGGCAGTTCGGGGTCGCGGCGGCGCGCGTCGGCGAGGAGGCCGGAGAGGCGGCGCGGGGCGTCCGGCGGCAGGGTGAGGAGCTCCATGGCGCTCGCCAGCTGCTCCTCGCTGAAGCGGCTGTCGTCCGGCGTGGCGATCAGGTCCGGCTCGGGCATCTCCGCACCGAGGTGCTCACGCTCCGCCGGGGGCGTCAGGAGCATGTCGACGAGGTCGGTGACGCGTACGGCCACGGGGGTGCGCAGCCCCGTGCCGCGGGCGAAGAAGGCGTCGGTGACGCGGCCGGCCTGCTCGACGGGCAGCGGCAGCACGGGCGCCAGGAGCTGGCCGTAGAGGTCGAGTCCGGCGCGGGCGGCGGGGGTCGCGAAGGCCTGGCGGTCCTGCTCGGCGCGGAAGAGGGGGCCGGCCTCGAGCAGGCGGGACTGCAGCTGCGTGTGGCGGCGGATGCAGTCCTTGACGATGTCGACGAGCTCGGCGGCGCGGCGCTTGTGCTCGGGCTCCTCGGCCTCGTCGCGCGCCTTGCGGATGTTGGTGAGGATCGCGTTCTCGTGGCGGTAGCGGTCGGCGACGTGGTCGAGCGCTTCGGCGATCATGTCGGGGACGGCGCGCAGCCAGTCGACCGCGCGGACGTTGCGGCGGGTGGCGTCGAGGGTCTTGCGGAGGGTCTCGGCGTACTGCACCGTGCGGTAGCGCGCCTGCTCGGCGGCGAGCTGGGCGTCGGCGAGCCGGCCGCGGCTGATGAGGACCTCGAGCTTGACCTCGGCGGCGATCTGGGCGCTGGTGACGTCGGTGTCGAGGGCGCCGACCAGGACGTTGACGGCCTCGTCGGTGGTGCGCAGGAAGACCGTGCCGCCGGGGCCGGGGACCTCCTCGACGAGCTTGAAGTCGTAGTCGCGGCGCACGTAGGCGCCGTCGGCGCCGAACGTGCCGTAGACGGCGCGGAAGCCTCGATCGACGCTGCCGACGTTGATGAGGTTCTCGAGGACCCAGCGGGCGACGCGCTCGTGCTCGGCGTGGGGCCGCTCGGGCGCCTGGGCGGCGACGCGCGGCTGGAGCCTGGTGACTATCTGCTCGTGGTCGGCCCCGGTGTCGAAGTCCATGTTGAGCGTGACGAGGTCGATGGCGGCCAGCGCGACCTCGGCCATGGCGTAGACGCCGTACTCGCCCGCGAGATTGGCCTTGCGCGCGTCGAGGTCGTGCAGCGGGGCCGTGCAGGCGAGTGCGCGCAGCCGGCGGGCCAGGCCCTCGTCGGCGGCCGGGCCCGGGGCTGGGCGCGTCGGCCCGTTGAGCTGGGGCGGAACGGCCGCCGGGGCTGGAGAAGTCACGTCGCACAGAGTAGGCGGTCGCACCGACAACGGACGAAACGGCACCACCAGTTTAGGGGCGATGCCCGGCGTCCCCCGGGCATCGCCCCCTCATACCGCGAAAGCGAACATTATGGCCATATTGCACCCGAGCAGGACGAAGGCCGTCGGCATCTGTGCCTTGATGGGCCCGTACTGGTCGGTGAGCTCG
>KL569489.1:47787-48364 GCA_000715685.1 Streptomyces lilacinus | reverse complement strand
CGAGCAGGGCGGCCGGTACGACGTTGTAGTTGGCGGCCATGGGCGTGACGAGGGTGCCGCAGAAGCCGGCGAGCATGCCGACGGCGAGGACGGCGGGGGCGTTGCCGTGGGCCTGTTCGACGAGGCCGGGCCAGCCGACGGCGGCGGTCATGACGGGGAAGGCGGCGAAGGCGTTGCCCATGACGGCGGTGAAGAGGAACATGCCGGCGCAGTAGGCGACGACCGCGAGGAGGACGGAGCCGTCGGGCAGGACGGCGGTGGTGATGCGGCGGACCTGCTCGCCGACGCCGGCGACGGCGAAGATCGCGCCGAGGGTCGCGAGGAGCTGCGGCAGCAGCATGGCCCAGCCCATGGACTCGAGCATCGAACGCCCGGCGTGCAGGGGCACGGACACGCGCCGCTCGCGCAGCATCACCATGCCGACGACGAGCGCGACGACGGCACCGATGCCCAGCCCGAGGACGGTCTCGCTGCCCTTCTGCAGGATCGGCTCGCCGCCGACGGAGAGCCGCTTGACGCCGACCGCGCAGATCCTGTCTCTTATACACATCTCTGAGCGGGCTGGCAAGGCAGACCG
>KL569489.1:46867-47652 GCA_000715685.1 Streptomyces lilacinus | reverse complement strand
TGTGTATAAGAGACAGGACCATGACGAGGACGGCGGCGCCCAGCGGTTCGGCGGGCGCGCTCCGGTCGGCCACCCACGTGCTGTAGCAGAAGCCGGCGCCGAGCAGGCCCCAGAACGCGGCGGTGCCCAGACGCCTGGGGTTGCTGCGGTCGGTGAGCATCTGGGCGGCCATCACCAGGAAGACGCCGCCGACGAGCCAGAAGAACCATTCGGCTTTGATCATTTCGCCACCTCGTCGAGCGGCGCGGGCCGCGGTTCCTTCCGGAGCGTGTGCTCGAGCGTGCGGTCGAGCCGCAGCAGCCGCCAGCCGTGGACGGCCAGCGCGCACAGGGCCGTGGGAACGGCCCACAGCGCGAGCTTCAGCGGCTCCAGGTGCGTGTGGTACGTGGTGTTGACGAATCCGGTGATCAGGAGGATCGAGCCGACGGCGAGGAAGACGTCCTCGCCGAAGAAGAAGCCGACGTTGTCGGCGCTGGCGGCGAAGGAGCGCACCTTCTCGCGGGCCCGGTCGGTCAGCGGTCCGTGGCGGCGTTCCGCCGCGCCCTCGGCCATGGGCGCCGCGAGCGGCCGTACGGTCTGGGCGTGCCCGAGCACGCCGTTGAGGCCGAGGGCCGCCGTGATCTGGCGCAGGAGGAGGTAGAGGGCGAGGAAGCGGCCGGTGGTGAGCCCGGCGAGGCGGGTGATCAGGTGCCGGGCCCGTTCCTTGAGCCCGTGGCGTTCCAGGAGGCCGATGACGGGGAGGGTGATGGCGAAGACGGTCACCGCGCGGCTGTCGGCGAAGCCGG
>KL569489.1:45934-46607 GCA_000715685.1 Streptomyces lilacinus | reverse complement strand
CCCGCTGCGGCGACAGCCCGCCCAGCAGGCCGGTGACGATGCCGGCGGCGCCGACCACCAGGAGGGGGTTGCGCCTCGTGGCGAAGCCGGCCACGACCACGAGGACGCCCAGGAGTACGAGCATGCGTGGGGCCTTCCGCATTCTCGGACCTCACTCGACGAGGTGAGGCGACTGCGGAGGACGCTAAGATATTGTTCAACAATCCTCAATAGGCGATGCTGAACCCGTCGAAGGCTGAGACGACCGGTCGCCCGGCACCGGCCGAAGCAGCCACTCCGTCGAACCCCGTGTCCGTCGAACCCGTGGGAGAGGCCATGGCCCGTTCCACCGCCGCGCAGCGCGTCGCCGCGGCACTGCGCGACCGCATCGAGGGCGGGCACCTGCCGCCCGGCACCCAGTTGTCGGAGGAGGCCCTGGGCCGGGAGCTCGGGGTGTCGCGCAACACGCTGCGCGAGGCCTTCCGCCTGCTGGTCCACGAGGGACTCGTGGTGCACCTGCTGAACCGCGGGGTGTTCGTCAAGGTCCTGGAGCCCGCCGACGTCACCGACATCTACCGGGTGCGCGAGGCCCTGGAGACCGCGGGCGTCCGGGCCGCCGCCGCGGCTCCCGGTGCAACGCTGGAGGCCGTGACGGGGGCGGTGGCGGAGGCCGAGCGGGCCCTGTCTCTTATAC
>KL569489.1:43840-45688 GCA_000715685.1 Streptomyces lilacinus | reverse complement strand
GAGCGGGCCGCCGGCGCCGGGGACTGGCAGCGCGTGGGCACGGCGGACCTGCGCTTCCACCGCGCGCTCGCCGCGCTGGCCGGCAGCGCCCGCATCGACACCGCGATGGACAGACTGCTGGCCGAACTGCGGCTGGCCTTCCACGAGATGCCCTCGCCGCGGCACTTCCACGAACCGTTCGTCGCCCGCAACCGCGCCATCGCCGAACTGCTCGAGAAGGGCGACCACGCCGGCGCGGAAGCCGAGTTGACCACCTATCTGACGGACGCCCGACAGCTCATCCTCGACGCCATGCGGGAGGCGGACCGATGACCGACACCACCGCGACAACCCCCGTCCTCGACCTCAACGCCGACCTCGGCGAGGGCTTCGGCCGCTGGCGCCTGACGGACGACGACGCCCTGCTCTCGGCCGTCACCAGCGCGAACGTCGCCTGCGGCTTCCACGCCGGCGATCCCTCCACCATGCGCCGGGTGTGCGAGCGCGCCGCCGAGCGCGGGGTGCGCATCGGCGCCCAGGTCTCCTACCGCGACCTCCCCGGCTTCGGACGGCGCGCCATGGACGTGCCGGCGGACGAGCTCGCCGACGAAATCACCTATCAGATCGGCGCGTTGCAGGTCTTCGCGCGGGCCGCCGGGTCCGACGTGACGTACGTCAAGCCGCACGGCGCGCTCTACAACCGCGTGGTCACCGACGCCGAGCAGGCCGCGGCCGTCGTCGCGGGCGTCCTGCGCGCGGGCGGGGACCTGCCGGTCCTGGGCCTGCCCGGGTCCCGGCTGCACGAGGCGGCCGCCCGGGCCGGGCTGCCCGTGGTCGCCGAGGCGTTCGCCGACCGCGCGTACACCGCCCTCGGCACGCTCGTGTCGCGCCGCGAGCCCGGGGCGCTGATCGCCGACCCCGACGCCGTCATCGCCCGGTCCGTCCGGATCGCCCGCGACCGGTCGGTCACCGCGCTCACCGGTGAGGAGGTCGGCGTCCGGGCGCGCTCGCTGTGCGTGCACGGCGACACGCCGGGCGCCGCGCTGCTCGCCCGGCGGGTGCGGGAGGGGCTGGAAGCGGCGGGCGTCCGCGTCGAGGCGTTCGCATGACGGCGCCCGACGCCCCGGCCCTGCGCGCCCTGCCCGTCGGGCGCGACGCGCTGCTGCTGGAGCTCGACGGTCCGGAGGAGGCGCAGGCCCTGCATGCCGAGCTGCTGCGCCGCCGGGACGCCGGCACCCTGCCGCCGGTGCGCGAGATCGTGCCGGCCGCCCGCACGGTCCTGCTGGACGGCCTGGACGCCCGCGCCGGCTCGCCGCCGACATCGCGCGCTGGACGGTGCCGCCCCTGACCGCGACCGCCGCCGAGCCGGTCGTCCTGCCCGTCCGCTACGACGGCGCGGACCTCGCCGAGGTCGCGGCCCTGTGGGGCGTGGCCGAGGAGGAGGTCGCGCGCGTGCACAGCGGCATCGAGTTCCGCGTCGCCTTCTGCGGGTTCGCGCCGGGGTTCGGCTATCTGACGGGGCTGCCGGAGCGCCTGCACGTGCCGCGCCGGGCCACGCCGCGCACCGCCGTCCCGGCGGGCTCGGTCGGCCTCGCCGGCCCGTACACCGGCGTCTACCCCCGCTCCTCCCCCGGCGGCTGGCAGCTCATCGGCCGTACGGACGCGGTGCTGTGGGACCCCGCGCGGGAGCCGGCCGCCCTGCTCGCGCCGGGGACGCGGGTGCGCTTCGAGGAGTGCGGACCATGACCGCGCTCACGGTCGTGCGCGCCGGGGCGCTGACCACCGTGCAGGACCTCGGTCGGCCCGGCCACGCCCATCTCGGCGTGCCCCGCTCGGGCGCCCTCGACGAGCCGGCGCACCGGCTCCCCC
>KL569489.1:43378-43536 GCA_000715685.1 Streptomyces lilacinus | reverse complement strand
ATGTGTATAAGAGACAGCGGCAATCCCGTGGACCTCGCGACGCTCGAGACCACGGTCAACGGCTGCGCGGTGCGCACCGATGCGGCCGTCACCGTCGCGGTCACCGGCGCGCCCTGTCCCGTACGGGTCGACGGGCGGCCGGTGGCGTGGTGCGAGCC
>KL569489.1:41854-43074 GCA_000715685.1 Streptomyces lilacinus | reverse complement strand
GCCGGCGGGGGCGGTCCTCGACGTGGGCGCCGCGACGGCGGGGCTGCGTTCGTACCTCGCCCTCGCGGGCGGGGTGGCGGCGGACGCGGTGCTGGGCAGCCGCTCGCGGGACCTGCTCTCCGGGCTGGGGGCCGAGCCGCTCGTCGAGGGCGTCCGGCTGCCGCTCGGTGCCCCCTGCGGGCCGCCGGCCGCGGCGGACGCCGTGCCGTGGGCCGGGCCCCCGCTGGACGAGCTCGTCCTGCCGCTCGTCCTCGGGCCGCGCGACGACTGGTTCACGGCGGAGGCGCCGCGGGTGCTGGCGGGCGGCGGCTTCCGGGTGTCGCCGGCGAGCAACCGCATCGGGCTGCGGACGGAGGGGCCGGCGCTGGCCCGGGCGAGGGAGGGCGAACTCCCCAGCGAGGGCATGGTCCTGGGGGCCGTCCAGGTCCCCCCGGACGGCCGGCCCGTCGTCTTCCTCGCCGACCACCCCACGACCGGCGGCTATCCGGTCGTGGGCGTCGTGCCCGCCGCCGCCCTGCCCGGCGCGGCCCAGGCCCGGCCCGGGACGCCGATCCGCTTCGTCCCCACGCGGGGCGTCGCTCCCGTATCCCGACGGCGCTGACGCGCACGGCCCCTCCCCGACGCCCCATGCCTCACATATCCGATCTCGGACCTCTTGGGCACCGCCATCGGAGTCACGATGGGTGATGTCGCGCACACTTAGTGGAAGGGTCGTAACCGGCCGGTGTCGCGCCGAGTTGTCGCACCGACACCGCAGGATCGACGACGCAGGACGGAGCAGTGGTTCAGCCATGAGCAAGCGCCAGAAGGGCCGCCGACACCGCAGGGTCAACCGCACGCCGCGCCCGGTGGGCTCGTCCCGGCCGCACGCCGCGCGGCCGGAGTCGCGCCCGGAGCCGAGGGCGGAGGCCCGCGCCGTGTATAAGAGACAGGTGCCGGGGCTGGGCCGGCACGAGGCCCGGACCTGGGACGGGCTGCGGGCCCGCGGCAGCGGCGGGGCCTCGGTCGACGAGCTGTGCGCGGCCGTGGGGTACCAGGCGCGCACGATCCTCAAGCACGTCAACGGCCTCGCCGACCACGGCCTGGCCGAGCTGCGCGGCGACCGCTGGTACGCGACGGCCGAGGGAGCGGCGGCCGGCCGCTGAGGCGGAGCCCCTTGCGCAGGCCGGGGGCGGGCCGGAGAGATCCCGTACGTCCCCGGCCCTGTCTCTTATACACAT
>KL569489.1:38719-41622 GCA_000715685.1 Streptomyces lilacinus | reverse complement strand
ACTTGCGGGGGCTCAGCCGCACACCCGCCACCGCCAGCTCGCCGCCGCGCAGGAACTCCGCGACGAAGCCGGTGGCCAGCAGCAGGCCGAGCTCCATGCCGCTGCACCGCGCCTCGCCGCGGCTGAACGGGCTGATGGCCCAGTCCTGTTCGGCCGTGCCGTCCAGCCACTGCTCGGGGGCGAAGCGGTGGGCGTGGTCGAGGCGCTCCCCGTCGCGCGCGTGGAAGCCGGTGGGCACCAGCACGGTGACCCCGCCGGGCGCCACGGCGGACCGCCAGCGGGTCTCCGCCGTGGTACGACGCAGCAGGTCGGGCACCGGCGGCCACAGCCGTACCGCGTCCTGGACGCAGGCCCGCAGGTACGGCATCGCGAGGAACCCGGGCACCGTGTGGGCGCCGTGCTCCCGGTCCGCCGCCCGCACCTCACGGGCGGCGGACCGGTGGTGGTCCGGGTGGGTCGCCAGCAGGGCGAGGGTGCGCAGCACGGCGGCGTGCACCACGCCCAGCGCCATGAACCACTGGGCGACCTGTCCCTCGGGGGCGGTCTCCGGGCCCCGGGGCGCGGTGCGGAAGAGGCCGGCGAGGCTGCGCGGGTCGGCGTCGCACAGATAGCGGGCCTGACGCTGCATCATGCGCCGGCGCAGCCGTCGGGTCCGGACCGTCCGCCAGCGACGGGCCCCCATCCAGTTGGCCTCGGCGAGCAGCTCCCCCAGCAGTCGCGAGAACTCCAGGTCGTCGGCGGCCGCCTCGCCCAGGAAGCAGCGCCGTCCCATGCGCTCGACCCGCTCACGGATCCGCTCGGCCGACAGGCCGGCCTCCGCCTCCGGGCCCAGCAGCACCCGGGACTCCTCGCCCACGATCCGCAGGAAGTGCCCGGCGAGCCGGTGCGCCGGGACGCCGGCGTCCAGCACCGCGTCGTTGAACGCCCGCCGGGCCGTGCGCTGCCGGCCGTGCGAGGCGAGCAGCGCCTCGGGCTGCACGGCGGCGAAGCCCTTCACCTTCTCCCAGGTGTCGACCGCGTACACGTCCACGGGCCCGGCCAGCACCTGTCGGGCGTCCTCGGCGTCCAGCACCAGCAGGGTGGGGCCGAAGGTGCCGCGCACCAGGACCGGGCCGCGGCCGTGCCGCCGGCGCAGGGCGCGCAGCAGCTCGGCGCCGCGCCGCTCGGGGGCCAGCCGGGTCACGAGCCGGGCCAGGCGGGGGCGGGTGCGGAAGGCTCCCTTGAGGTGACCGGGGAGGAGGTAGCCGAGGGTGAGGCGGAGGTTCTCGCTCCGGGAGGCGGTGGGGAGGGCCGTCTCCACGGGGTCCGGGACCGTCCGCGTTCCGCCGCCGCAGGTCTCGCCGATCCGGCTCATGCCCGCACCTCCCCGGGGACGGGGCTCCCCTGCGGGGGCCGGTGGAAGGGGAGTTCGGCGGAGACCGCGTCGCCGAACACCGTCGCGCTCGTCATGCCTGACACCTCTCGGGGTCGGTGGGCCGGTGGGGAGAGGGGAGCATTGCCACTTCCCGTGCGGCGAACCGGGACCCCGGAAGATCACCCGAGTATTCATCCGAGCGGGTGAATACGCCCTGACCTGCGCTCCGTTGCCGCCGGGGCGGTTCTACCGTCGCCCGCATGCCTGACATGGATGAGATCATCCGACGTATTCGCCGGGACATGGACACGGAGCTGCGCAAGCGGGCGCGGCGGGCGGCCCACGGCGGCCCGTCGGGCTGGGCCGTCTCCGGCGAGACCGGCGAGACGCGGGACGGGGCGCCCGCCGCCGGGGGGTCTTTCCCCGATCCCGCCCCTTCCCGCCACCGGGGCTCCGCCCCGGACCCCGGCGCTCAAGCGCCGGACGGGCTGATGCCAGTCCGTCCGGCGCTTGGGCGGGGAATCAGTGGCGAGACCTCCTCACGTTCGTGACGCCCAGGCGGGCCAGCGCCAGAGCGACCACGCACGCGACGGCGCCGACGACGACGTTGCTGACGACGGCGGCGGTGATGAACGCGTGGCCGGACACCACCCAGGGCGTGATGATCGTCCAGAGGGCGATGCCGAGCGCTGCCCAGCTCATGGAGTGGGTCCGCTCGTAGGCGGATCCGAAGCCGCCGGCCAGGCAGGCGAAGGCGACGCCTGTGATCAGGTTGTTGATGGCCAGGGTGGTGAAGCCGTTGAAGCCCACGATCCAGGGCGAGGCGGCCAAGTAGACACCGCAGAGCAGGGCGAGGGCCTCGACGGCCTGGGCCGCCGGGGTCGTGGTCGTCTCCTCGGAGTGCGCGCGGAGCGCCAGGATGTCCGGGTGCTGGTCGATCCGGGGCGACGTAGGGGCGGTCACGTCAGCCACCTTCTTTCCGTCTTCCAAGTCGGTGCGGACCTGGTTGCATTTTAACCCAATTGCCCGTTAATTCACCCTGTTGGCGGCGTATGTGGCCGGCGGATCGGGAAAGGCTTACCAGTCCAGAACCGGCACTTCAGGGGGGAGCGACCCACCATGGAAGAGCCCGACGGACCGGAGGAGCGCGGCACGGCCGGTGACAGCGCCCCGCCGCCGGCCGGCCCGCGCACACCGCCCGCCGCGTACACCGACGACGAGGACGAGTCGGAGTCCCACATCATCCGGGGCGTGGACTGACGCTCATGGGACGTTTTCCGGCCGGAAAGATCCACGTGGCCCGGGCGGCGCGCGGACCGCCGACAACAGGCGTATGCGTGTCGTCATCGTCACCGAATCGTTTCCGCCCGACGTCAACGGCGTCGCGCACTGCGCCTGGCAGACCGCCCGGCACCTCGCGCTGCGCGGCCACGAACCGCTGGTCGTGGCCCCGGGCGGCCCGGTCGACGGCGCGGCCGGACCGTGCCCGGTCGTCCGCGTCCCGTCCGTGCCGCTGCCCGGCTATCCGCAGATCCTGTCTCTTATACAC
>KL569489.1:37511-38484 GCA_000715685.1 Streptomyces lilacinus | reverse complement strand
GTGCTCGCCGCCCACCGGCCCGACGTCGTCCACCTCGCGGCCCCTTCGTGCTCGGGGCCCGCGCGATGGCCGTCGCCGCGCGCCTCGGCCTGCCGGTCGTCGCGGTCTACCAGACCGACCTCGGCGGGTACGCCCGCACGTACCTCGGTGTGGGCGAGGGCTACGCCTGGCACCGCATCCGGGCGGTCCACCGCGCCGCCGACCGCACGCTCGCCCCCTCCGCCGCGGCCGTCCGCGACCTCGTGGCGCACGGGGTGCCCCGGGTACGGCTGTGGCCCCGCGGCGTCGACTCCGAGCGCTTCCACCCGGCCCGGCGCGACCTGGAACTCCGCCGGGCCCTCGCGCCCGGCGGCGAGCTGATCGTCGGCTACGTCGGGCGCCTCGCGCCGGAGAAGCGCGTCGAGTTACTGGCTCCCGTGTGCGCCCTGCCCGGCGTCCGCGTCGTCATCGCGGGCGACGGGCCGCACGCGGCGCGGCTGCGCGCCGCGCTGCCCGGCGCCCGCTTCCTGGGCACCCGCACCGGCGACGAACTGGCCCGCATCTTCGCCTCACTGGACGTCTTCGTGCACACCGGCCCCCAGGAGACCTTCTGCCAGACCATCCAGGAGGCCCAGGCCAGCGGCGTCCCCGTCATCGCGCCGGCCGCCGGCGGTCCCCTCGACCTCATCGAGCACGCCCGCACCGGCCTTCTCGTCCGCCCCCGCGATCCCGAGGCCCTGCGCGAGGCGGTCCTGACCCTGGAGTCCGCCCGCCGCACCCGCGACACCTACGCCCGCGCCGGCCGCGCCGGGGTCCTCGCCCGGACCTGGCCCACGGTCGTGGACCGCCTCCTCGACCACTACGAGGAGGTCCTGCACGCCCGCGCGCGGCGTGACGGCGCCGCGGCGTGACGGGGGCGCGGGGATCCTTTCCCCAGTCCCGCCCTTTCACCGTTTCCTGGGGCGCTGCCCCAGCCCCCACGGGGTCCGGGGCG
>KL569489.1:36602-37146 GCA_000715685.1 Streptomyces lilacinus | reverse complement strand
CCGAACCCGCCTCAGCCGTTCCGCGGCCCCGGGAACGCCGAGGCGGCGCGCGGCTCCTCGCGGTGGGCGACCGGCTGGCCGGGGACGGTGCGGGCCGCCGGGACGACCGGCACCGCGGCCGGCTCGGCGGTGCGGACCGCCGACTCCGCGGTCTCGGTCGCGCCCTGCGCGCCCGCCCGCCGCGCCCCGTAACGCCGGTGCACCGCCTGCTTGGTGACGCCCAGCGCCGAGCCCACCGCGTCCCACGAGAAGCCCAACGAACGGTCGAAGTCCACCGCCGCCGTGACCAGCGTCTCGACGCTGTCCCGCAGCTCCTGCGCCAGCCGGACCGTCGGCGCGGGCGCGCGTCCGTAGACGACGAAGCCCGCCGACGGGCCGGTGCGGCGCGGACGGTAGACGTTGCCCAGCTGGGCGGTGAGGGTGCGCAGCGCGTCCACCTGACGGCGGACCCGCTCGATGTCCCGGACCAGAAGATGCAGGCTGGCCCGTGCCTGGGCGTCGTGGGTTGCGTGGTCGGGCATGAACAAGCCTCTCGGACCGGCGG
>KL569489.1:34247-36333 GCA_000715685.1 Streptomyces lilacinus | reverse complement strand
AGAGATGTGTATAAGAGACAGGTATGAGAGTTGACGGGTGGTTGACGGGCAACGGAACGGAAGCGGGCCGCTGTTGCGGCCCGTTTCGGTCAATCTCTCTTGACCCAACGCGCCACGCGCCGCTGGGTCACGGTATGGGGGCGTACATCCGCCGGAATGAGGCGCGCGTCAGCCCGCACGCCCCCTGAGGCGGAGTCGCCTCTAGACTGAAGCGCCGTTCCGCGAGAGAGGTTGTTCGCCACCTATGAGGCTCGTCTTCGCCGGTACCCCCGAGGTCGCCGTTCCCGCCCTCGACGCCCTGATCGCCTCGGACCGGCACGAGGTCGTCGCCGTCGTCACCCGGCCCGACGCGCCCGCCGGACGCGGCCGCCGACTGGTCGCCAGCCCCGTCGCCGAGCGCGCGGAGGAGGCCGGCATCGAGGTGCTCAAGCCCGCCCGGCCGCGCGACGAGGACTTCCTCGCCCGGCTCCGGGAGATCGCGCCCGACTGCTGCCCGGTCGTCGCCTACGGCGCGCTGCTGCCCAAGGCCGCGCTGGAGATTCCCACCCACGGGTGGGTGAACCTGCACTTCTCCCTGCTGCCCGCCTGGCGGGGCGCCGCACCCGTGCAGCACGCGATCCTCGCCGGGGACGAGATGACCGGCGCCTCGACCTTCCAGATCGAGGAGGGCCTCGACTCCGGCCCCGTCTACGGCGTGCTCACCGAGAACATCCGCCCCACCGACACCAGCGGCGACCTGCTGACCCGCCTCGCCTTCGCCGGATCCGGGCTGCTGGCCGCGACCATGGACGGCATCGAGGACGGCACCCTCAAGGCCGTGCCGCAGCCGGCCGAGGGCGTCAGCCTCGCGCCGAAGATCAACGTCGAGGACGCCCGCATCGACTGGGCCGCGCCCGCCCTGCGCGTCGACCGCGTCGTGCGCGGCTGCGCCCCCGCGCCGGGCGCGTGGACGACGTTCCGCGGCGAGCGGCTCAAGGTGATGTCCGTGGCGCAGACCCCGGACCGCGCCGACCTCGCCCCGGGCGAGATCGCCGCCGCCAAGAAAGAGAGGTGTATAAGAGACAGCGGCGGGGGAGCGGCTGGGGCAGGGCTAGGCAGGGCCCGACGGCCTGGTCGGCGTAGGCTGGACTTCTTCGTCATCCCAGCTCCGGAGCACCTTTCGTGAACGATCAGGCCCCTCGTAAGCGCCCCGCAAAGCCCTACCGCCGGCCGAAGAAGGACCCGGTGCGGATACTCGCCTTCGAGGCGCTGCGGGCCGTCGACGAGCGGGACGCGTACGCGAACCTCGTGCTCCCGCCGCTGCTGCGCAAGGCCCGCGAGAAGGAGGGCTTCGAGGCGCGCGACGCGGCGCTCGCCACCGAGCTGGTCTACGGCACGCTGCGCCGGCAGGGCACGTACGACGCGATCATCGCGTCCTGCGTGTACCGGCCGCTGCGCGAGGTCGACCCGCCGGTGCTCGACGTGCTGAGCCTCGGCGCCCACCAGCTCCTGGGCACCCGCATCCCCCCGCACGCGGCGGTCTCGGCCACGGTCGAGCTCGCCCGGGTCGTGCTGGGGGACGGGCGGGCGAAGTTCGTCAACGCCGTGCTCCGCAAGATCACGGCGCATGACCTCGACGGCTGGCTCGAGCGGGTCGCCCCGCCGTACGACGACGACCCCGAGGAGCACCTCGCCGTCGTCCACTCCCACCCGCGCTGGGTCGTCTCGGCCCTCTGGGACGCGCTGGGCGGCGGCCGCGCCGGCATCGAGGACCTGCTCGAGGCGGACAACGAACGCCCCGAGGTCACGCTCGTCGCCCGGCCGGGGCGGGCCACGACCGACGAACTGCTGGCGGCGCTCGGCGAGGACTGCGGCCTGCCCGGCCGCTGGTCGCCGTACGCGGTGCGGCTCGCCGAGGGCGGCGAGCCCGGCGCGCTCGAGGCCGTGCGCGAGGGCCGCGCGGGCGTCCAGGACGAGGGCAGCCAGCTCGTGGCGCTCGCGCTCGCCGCGGCGCCCCTGGAGGGGCCGGACGAGCGCTGGCTCGACGGCTGCGCCGGCCCCGGCGGCAAGGCCGCGCTGCTCGGCGCGCTCGCGGCGGGCCGCGGTG
>KL569489.1:33354-33988 GCA_000715685.1 Streptomyces lilacinus | reverse complement strand
CTGCTGGCCTCCGAGAAGCAGCCGCACCGGGCCCGGCTCGTCGAGCGGGCCCTGGCCGGCAACCCCGGCCCGTACCAGGTCATCGCGGCGGACGGGACGCGCCCGCCGTGGCGCGAGGGCTCCTTCGACCGCGTCCTCGTCGACGTGCCCTGCTCCGGGCTGGGCGCCCTGCGCCGGCGCCCCGAGGCGCGCTGGCGCCGCCGGCCCGAGGACCTGGCCGGCTTCGCGCCGCTGCAGCGCGGGCTCCTGCGCGAAGCGCTGCGGGCGGTGCGGGTCGGCGGCGTCGTCGGCTACGCCACGTGCTCGCCGCACCTGGCGGAGACGCGGGTCGTGGTCGAGGACGTGCTCAAGGGACGCGGCGGCGAGCCGGTGACCGCCGAGTGGATCGACGCGCGGCCCCTGATGTCGGGCGTCCCCGCGCTCGGGGACGGCCCCGACGTCCAGCTGTGGCCGCACCTGCACGGCACGGACGCGATGTATCTGGCGCTGCTGCGACGTACGGGCTGACCTGCCGGTCGGGGGCCGGTTCGGCACCGCCGGTCACGTCGGATTGTGGCCGAGCGCCGTCGCGGCGGGGTTGGGCCACGGGCTCCGGGGCCCAGCCCCGGTTTCGGGAAGGGGCGGGACTGGGGAA
>KL569489.1:27312-33061 GCA_000715685.1 Streptomyces lilacinus | reverse complement strand
GGCTACGTGTTCGGCGGTGCCGAACCGGCCCCGGCCCGGCCGGACCCGGGGGCACCCGCGCGGCACCCGCGCCACGCAGACGTGGCGCGGCATGGCAGGCTTGGGGCATGGCAGTGCAGATCAACCCCAGCATCCTGTCCGCGGACTTCGCCCGGCTCGCCGACGAGGCGCGGGCCGTCGACGGCGCCGACTGGCTCCACGTCGACGTGATGGACAATCACTTCGTCCCCAACCTCACCCTCGGCGTCCCCGTCGTCGAGTCGCTGATCAAGGCCACGGACACCCCGCTGGACTGCCACCTGATGATCGAGGACCCCGACCGCTGGGCGCCGCAGTACGCGGAGATCGGCGCCGGGTCGGTGACCTTCCACGCGGAGGCCGCCGCCGCGCCCGTACGGCTCGCGCGGGAGATCCGCCGGCTCGGGGCCCGGGCGTCCATGGCGCTCAAGCCCGCCACGCCCATCGAGCCGTTCGAGGACCTGCTGCCCGAGCTGGACATGCTCCTGATCATGACGGTCGAGCCGGGCTTCGGCGGCCAGGCGTTCCTCGACATCATGCTGCCGAAGATCCGCCGCACCCGGGAGCTGATCTCCCGGCACAACCTGCCGATCTGGCTGCAGGTCGACGGCGGCGTCTCGGCCGGGACCATCGAGCGCTGCGCCGAGGCCGGCGCGGACGTGTTCGTGGCCGGATCCGCCGTCTACGGTGCGGACGACCCGGCGGCGGCCGTACGCTCCCTGCGCGCGCAGGCCGAGAAGGTCACCGCGGGTGCTCCCTGGGCCTGCGCCCACTGAGCGCCCCGCGCCGCTCGCCCGAATTGCTGAGGGCTAAGGTCAAGGTCTGATCAAGGACCGCCGAATCTGACAGGATGAGGTCGGGGCCTCGGCTTCACGCAGCGGACCGAAGCACGAGCGGTAACCCGCAGTAATCAGCAAGAGACAGCAGCAAAAGCAGCAAACAGTAGTAGCGGCGCGAAGCGGCACGACAAGCTTGGCGCGAGACCACAGCAGTGAGGAGACCGCGGTGTCGACGGGCCGTTCAGCCACGCCCATGGGGCCCGCCGAGCTGGTGCAGGCGGCGGCGATGGCCCGCCGCTTCTACCTCGAGGGCAAGTCGAAGATCCAGATCGCCGAGGAGTTCGGCGTGAGCCGCTTCAAGGTGGCGCGGGTGCTGGAGACGGCACTGGAGCGCGACCTGGTGCGGATCGAGATCCGGGTGCCGGCCGAGCTGGACGCGGAGCGCTCCGACGCGCTGCGCGCCCGCTACGGGCTGCGGCACGCGGTCGTCGTGGAGTCCCCGGCCGACGCGGCCGACGACGCGCCCGACCCGGAGAACCTGGGCGAGGTGGCCGCCGGTCTGCTCGGCGAGCTGGTCCACGAGGGCGATGTGCTCGGCCTGGCCTGGGGCCGGTCCACCATCCACATGGCGGCCGCCCTCCACCGCCTGCCACCCTGCACGGTCGTCCAGCTCACCGGCGTGTACGACGCGGGCACCGCCGAGCGCGGCTCGGTGGAGGCCGTCCGCCGGGCGGCCCAGGTCTCCGGCGGCGAGGCCCACCCGATCTACGCCCCGATGCTGCTGCCCGACACGGCGACCGCCGCCGCGCTGCGCGGCCAGCCGGGCATCGCCCGCGCCTTCGACTACTTCGACCGGGTCACCGTCGCCGCCGTGTCCATCGGCTCCTGGGAGCCGGGCATCTCGACCGTCTACGACATGCTCACCGAGGAGGAGCGGGCCCACTACGCCTCCCTCGGGGCCGCCGCCGAGATGTCCGCGCACCTCTTCGACGCCGAGGGCCGGCGCATCGGCCGGGACCTGGGCGAGCGCTGCATCACCGTCGAGGCCGACCGGCTGCGCCGCATACCGGAGGTCGTCGCCATCGCCGGCGGCCACCGCAAGGCGCCCGCGATCGGCGCGGTGCTGCGGTCCGGGCTGGTGACGAGCCTGGTCACGGACACCGCCGCGGCCGACTACCTCCTGCACGAGACCGGCCCGGGCCCCCGCCCCGCCCTGGACCGCACCGACCCCGACCACGGCTGAGCCGCCGACCGGCCCCCGGTCCTCCGAACAGCATCGTCCGCCCCCTCCCTTCCGGGAGAGGGCGGGCTTTTTGCACTCTTTCGCGGACCGCCGCCACGCCCCCGACGACCACTTGTCGGAAGACACAGACCCGCTCCGCGCCCCCCTGGCCGAAGTCACAGAATGTGCCTCGGGTTCGCCACGAACGGGTTGCATCGTGGATGATGGGTCCAGGAACCTCAGCCCGATCCGGCGCTGGTTCGGTGCTGACTCCCCACCCGCTTCCCTACGCAAAACCGCAGGTGAGAGAGCCAGTATGCGATTCCTCAACGACCAGAAGCCCCCGTACGACCTGACGTACGACGATGTGTTCATGGTGCCGAGCCGCTCCGCGGTCGGCTCCCGTCAGGGCGTGGACCTCTCGTCGCCGGACGGCACGGGCACCACCATTCCGCTCGTGGTCGCCAACATGACCGCGATCGCCGGCCGCCGGATGGCCGAGACCGTCGCCCGCCGCGGTGGCCTCGTCGTCATCCCCCAGGACATCCCGATCGAGGTCGTCACCGACGTCATCTCCTGGGTCAAGAGCCGCCACCACGTGCTCGACACCCCGATCGTGCTGGCCCCCACCCAGACCGTGGCCGACGCGCTGTCGCTGCTGCCCAAGCGCGCCCACGGCGCCGGCGTGGTCGTCGACGCCGACCACCGCCCCGTCGGTGTCGTCACCGAGCACGACCTGACCGGCGTGGACCGCTTCACCCAGCTGTCCGAGGTCATGTCCAAGGAGCTGCTGCTCCTCGACGCCGACATCGACCCGCGCGAGGCCTTCAACCAGCTCGACGCCGCGCACCGCAAGCTCGCCCCCGCGGTCGACAAGGACGGCAAGCTCGCCGGCATCCTCACCCGCCGGGGCGCCCTGCGCGCGACGCTGTACACCCCGGCCGTCGACAAGGACGGCAGGCTGCGCATCGCTGCCGCCGTCGGCATCAACGGCGACTTCGTGGAGAAGGCCAAGCAGCTGCTCGAGGCGGGCGTGGACACGCTCGTCATCGACACCGCGCACGGCCACCAGGAGACCATGATCGCCGCGATCAAGGCCGTCCGGGCGCTCGACCCGCAGGTCCCGATCGTCGCGGGCAACATCGTCGCCGCCGAGGGCGTGCGCGACCTCATCGAGGCCGGCGCCGACATCATCAAGGTCGGCGTGGGCCCGGGCGCCATGTGCACCACCCGCATGATGACCGGCGTGGGTCGCCCGCAGTTCTCCGCGGTGCTCGAGTGCGCCGCCGAGGCCAAGAAGTACGGCAAGCACGTCTGGGCCGACGGTGGCGTCCGTCACCCGCGCGACGTCGCCATGGCCCTGGCCGCCGGCGCGTCCAACGTCATGATCGGCTCCTGGTTCGCCGGTACGTACGAGTCGCCGGGCGACCTGCAGCAGACCGCCGACGGGCGCTTCTACAAGGAGTCCTTCGGCATGGCCTCGGCCCGCGCCGTGCAGAACCGCACCTCGGAGGAGTCCGCCTACGACCGGGCCCGCAAGGGTCTGTTCGAGGAGGGCATCTCCACCTCCCGCATGTTCCTCGACCCGGCCCGCCCGGGCGTCGAGGACCTGATCGACTCGATCATCGCGGGCGTCCGCTCGTCCTGCACCTACGCGGGCGCGGGCTCCCTCGAGGAGTTCGCCGAGCGGGCCGTCGTCGGCGTCCAGAGCGCCGCCGGCTACGCCGAGGGCAAGCCGCTGCACGCCAGCTGGCAGTAGTCCGCACCGTCCCGAGGGGCGCGATCCGGTTCGCCGGGTCGCGCCCCTTTTTCGCTGCCCGTGTACCGATTCATGACACGACGTGCAACGATCGCCCGTTCCGGTTCCCCGGACGCAATGATCCACCGGGCATACGCAAGAATGGTGCATTACGAGTGCGGGCCCTTACCTCGTAGGGTCTGCGCAGAACGTGGAGTGGCGGGTACCGCTTGCTCGGCGGTACCCCCTCGCTACGGGTTTGCTCTGCCATGTCGGCGCGCGCCCCTGGGTCACCGCCGGAAGCCGCCGCTCCGGACCGGCACCCCCCGACCGGCAGTCATGAACGGAGCAACCCCAGTGTTGGACCAAGGCACAGCGCCACCCGCCATCGGCGTCGACGAGCGCACCCCGCTGCCGTCCATCGGCTTCGGCGCCCGTCTGATGCGGCGCAAGCCCGTCGAGCGGCTGGTCGCCGAGGGCGGCCAGGGCGAGGGCGGCACCCTGCGCCGCTCGCTCGGCATGTGGCAGCTGACGATGATCAGCATCGGCGCCACGCTGGGCACCGGCATCTTCGTGGTGCTGGGCAACGCCGTGCCCCAGGCCGGCCCGGCCGTCGTGATCTCCTTCATCCTCGCGGGCGTCACCGCGCTGTTCTCGGCGCTGTCCTACGCCGAGCTCGCCGGCAGCATCCCGGTCTCCGGCTCGTCGTACTCGTACGCCTACGCCACCCTGGGCGAGATCGTCGCCTGGATCTGCGGCTGGTGCCTGATCCTCGAGTACGGCGTCTCCGTCGCGGCCGTCGCCGTCGGCTGGGGGCAGTACCTCAACGAGCTCCTCGAGGGCACGATCGGCGTCACCATCCCGGACTGGATGGCCAACCCGCCCGGCGTGGACGGCGGCGTCTTCAACCTGCCCGCCCTGCTCGTCGTGCTGCTCTGCATGGCCTTCCTGCTGGGCGGCGCCAAGGAGAGCGCCCGCGCCAACGCGATCATGGTCGGCGTGAAGATCGTGGCCCTGCTGCTCTTCTGCGCCGTGGCCTTCACCGGCATCAAGGCCGGCAACTACGCCCCCTTCATGCCGCTCGGCCTCGGCGGCGTCAGCGCCGCGGGTGCCACGCTGTTCTTCTCGTACATCGGCTTCGACGCCGCCTCCACCGCCGGTGAGGAGGCCAAGAACCCGAAGAAGGACCTGCCCAAGGCGATCATGCTGTCGCTGCTGATCGTCACCGCGCTGTACGTGCTGGTCGCGGCGATCGCCGTCGGCGCGCTGCCGTGGGGCGAGTTCAAGGACTCCGAGGCCGCGCTGGCCGGCATCATGAAGGGCGTCACCGGCCAGAGCTTCTGGGCCGTGCTCCTCGCCGCCGGCGCCGTCATCGCCATCGCGAGCGTCGTGCTGACCGTGCTGTACGGCCAGACCCGCATCCTCTTCGCGATGTCCCGCGACGGACTGGTCCCCAAGTCCTTCGCGAAGGTCAGCCGCAAGGGCGTGCCGGTGGCCAACACCGTGATCGTCTCGCTGTTCTGCGGCGTCCTGGCCGCCGCGATCCCGCTGGCCCAGCTCGCCGACGCCACCAGCATCGGCACGCTCTTCGCCTTCGGCCTCGTCAACGTCGCGGTGATCGTGCTGCGCTTCACCCGTCCCGACATGCACCGCAGCTTCCAGGTACCGCTTTCGGGTGTGCGCATCCCGCTAGGCCGGACGGGCGTGCCGGTCGGCCTGATCTTCCCCGTCCTCGGCTTCGCGATGTGCGTCTACATGATGCTCAGCCTGGACGTCGTCACCTGGGAGGTCTTCGGCGGCTGGATGGTCGTCGGCCTGGTGATCTACTTCGCCTACGGCATGCGCAGCTCCCGCCTGGCGAAGGAAGGCGCTGCCGGGATCGTCCTCGAGGACGCGGCGCCGACCGCGACGGAGGACGTGAAGGCCGGTGCCAAGGCGGCGGCGAAGCCGTCGAAGCCGGCGCGGCCAGCCCGGAAGCTGTCTCTTATACAC
>KL569489.1:25016-27089 GCA_000715685.1 Streptomyces lilacinus | reverse complement strand
AAGCCGGCGCGGCCAGCCCGGAAGGCCGCCGCGGCCGCGGCGAGGAAGGCGCGCACCACGGCTGCCTCCGAGGCCGGGTCCGACGCCGCGTCCGAGGGCGAGTCCGCGGCGAAGTCCGAGGTCAAGGCCGGTGCGAAGGCCGCCGGCAAGGGTCGGCCGAAGCCGCAGAAGAAGGCCCGCGGCAAGAAGGCGGCCCCGAAGGCCGCCGCCCGGACCGAGGCGGAGGCCGAGGCCGCGCCGAAGCCCGAGGCGAAGCCGGAAGCGAAGGCGGAGCCGAAGTCCGAGCCGGCCGCGGAGCCGGCGTCCGAGCCGAAGGCCGGTGCCGAGTCCACGACCGAGCCGGCGGCCGAGGCCGCCGCGACGGCCGAGGAGAAGGCCTCCGAGAAGCCGGCGGAGAAGGCCGAGACGAAGGACGGCGCCGAGGCCGAGACGACGGACGCCGACGCGAAGGACGGCGCCGAGACCGACGCCGCACCGGCGAAGGACGCCGCCACGGAGGCCGAGGAGGCCGCCGTCGGCACCGGTGAGAAGAAGTGATCTTCTCCGCGCCGGCCCTATGATCCCTGGCTGCCGGGTCGCCGTCCGGCGACCCGGCAGCACGGAAGGGATCACCACCGATGAGCAGCCCCCACCTCCTGCTGACCGGCGACCGGCTCGCCCTGGGCGTGCCCCGGGACGAGATGCTGACCGAGTACCACAGATGGGAGACCGATCCCGGATCCGTCCTCGGCCGCGGCAGCAGGTTCCCGCAGACCTGGGAGGCCCGGGCGGACGAGTGGGACCGGCAGCTGGACGACCCGGACCACGTGCGGTTCGAGGTCGTCCGCCTCAAGGACAAGCAGGCCGTCGGCCTGACCGCCCTGCGCGTCGACGCCCGTGAGCACCGGGCGGAGTTCACGATCCTGCTGGCCCCGCCCCACCGCGGCAAACGCTTCGGGGAGGAGGCCACCCGGCTCACCCTCGACTGGGCCTTCCACCTCGGCGCGCTGCGCGCGGTGTGGCTGCGGGTCCTGGAGCCCAACCGGGCCGGGATCACCGCCTTCGAGAAGGCCGGTTTCCGGCCGACCGGCCGCTTCCGCAAATCCGGCCACTGGATGGGGCAGTACGTCGACGAAGTCCTGATGGACGCCCTGCTCGAGGACTTCCCCGGCCCGTCGGCCATGGTCACCGCCCTCGGCAGCTGAGGTCCGTCGCGCCACGCTCGAGTCGGGGGCACCCCCGGGCACGTGATCTACTGCTGGTAGCAGCAGAGGTTTACCCGGAGAAAAGTGATCCACCCGCCGTGCGATTGAACGAGCTCGACGAACGCATCGTGCATGCCCTGGCCGAGGACGCCAGGCGCTCCTACGCCGACATCGGCGCGGAGATCGGCCTGTCCGCGCCCGCCGTCAAGCGGCGCGTGGACAGGCTCCGCGCGGAGGGCGCCATCACCGGCTTCACGGTACGGGTGGACCCGGCGGCGCTCGGCTGGGAGACGGAGGGCTTCATCGAGCTCTACTGCCGCCGCAACACCTCGCCCGAGGCCATCCACCGGGGCCTCTCGCGCTACCCCGAGGTGGCGTCCGCCTCGACCGTCACCGGCGAGGCCGACGCCATCGTGCAGATCTTCGCCTCGGACATGCGCCACTTCGAGCGGGTCCTGGAGCGCATCGCGGGCGAGCCCTTCGTGGAGCGGACCAAGTCGGTGCTGGTGCTCTCGCCGCTCCTGCGCCGCTTCAGCTCCGGCGCCCCTTCCTGAAGCGTCCCTCCTGAGCTCCTGAAGACGTCGGCCGGCTACCCGCGGAAGGCCCCCACCGCGCCGCCGCTGTCCAGGCGCTCGATGCGCCGGTGCGCGGCCAGGGCGGCGGCCGGGTAGCGCGGGTCGGGCCGCAGGGCGTACTCGCGCAGGCACGCCTCGGTGAACTTGATGACGTGCTCGTCGCCGTGCTCCACCGCCCGCGCGCCCAGCTCGTCCAGCGGGGGCAGGTCCCCCACCTCCGCCCGCCAGGCCGTGGTGCCCTCGCCGCCCCGGTCGGCGGTGAGCGCCACCAGGAAGGTGGTGTGCACCTGCCACAGCGCGGCCAGCGTCGGCTC
>KL569489.1:22940-24741 GCA_000715685.1 Streptomyces lilacinus | reverse complement strand
GCGCGGCCAGCGTCGGCTCGTAGAGCTCGTGCGGCAGGTGCGGCAGGACCAGGCGCACGGCCGCGGGCGCGGTGACGCCGTGGATGAGCGGGACCGGGTAGAGCTCGGGATGCCCGAGGTAGACGTCGGCGAACTGCACCGTCATCTCGCTCAGCAGCCGGGGCGCCTGCTCCGGGGCGAGCCACCCCAAAGCCTCCTCGTAGCCCGGCATGCGGTCGAGCGATTCGAAGCGGCGCCGGACCACTCCCGGGCCCATCGGCTCGTCCGGCGGCGTGCGGGGGAGGGCGGCGACCGCGCCGGCCAGGTCGTACGTGCCGGTCAGCCGCGGCCGGCCGGGGAGCGCGGTCCAGCGGGCCGCCCAGTACGCCAGGCCGCGGGCCAGCTCGTCGAGCTGGAGTCGGGTGGGCTTGTCCGTCGCGTACAGGCCGCGCACGGCGTGGGCGGTGCGGATCAGGCCGTGCGTCAGTCCGGCGAACAGGCCCGGCAGCAGCCGGGGCCACCAGCGCACGAGCACCTCCCGCCAGTGCGCCTCGGCCAGCTCGCGGGTGAAGAGGCGCTCCCAGTCCCCGGCCCGGTCGAAGGCCCCGAGCGCCGGCCGCCAGGAGGCCTCGTCCGCGGGATCCAGCGCGAAGCGCGCGGCCGGCGGCTCGTGGTGCTCCATGGCGGCGCGGTAGCGGCGCACCCAGCGGGCGACCTCGTCCTCCTGCCCCAGGACGGCCAGCGCCTCGGCGCCCATCGGGCCGTGATTGGCCAGGTCCACGCCCTGGCCGCGCTCGTAACCGAGGTCCTCCATGCGCTCCAGGGCCTCGTTGACGGCATCGGTGTAACTGATCGACGGCATGACGCGCCACACCTTTCGTATATCCCAACAGTTTGGAATTCCAAACCATCTACACTGCGCAGTATGCCGCACACACACGAGGCCGGGAAGGCGCCCCGGGTGCCCACGCCCGAGGAGGTCGAGGTCGTCGGCCTCGTGCCCCTCCTGGAGCCCTTCTTCCGCAAGTCGGTGGTGCGGGAGCAGATGCCCGTGCCGCTGCGCGCGGCGATGGAGAACCACGGGCTGACCGCGCGCCACGGCGCGGTCCTGCCGCATCTGCTGGCCGGGCGGCCGCTGACCGTCAGCGAGATCGCGGGCCGGCTCCACGTCTCCCTGCCCACCGCGAGCGAGCTGGTCGGCGCGCTGAGCCGGGCCGGGATCGTCGAGCGCGCGGAGGACCCCGCGAACCGGCGCCGCGTCCT
Organism: Streptomyces lilacinus; assembly: GCA_000715685.1. Taxonomy (GTDB): domain Bacteria; phylum Actinomycetota; class Actinomycetes; order Streptomycetales; family Streptomycetaceae; genus Streptomyces; species Streptomyces lilacinus. The sequence goes on along the minus strand of KL569489.1, from coordinate 23,499 downwards.
CGTCTCCCTGGCCCGGCCCTACCGCCCGGCGCTCGAGACCTTTCTCGCCCGACGGATGGAGCCGCTGCTGCGCGCGCTGGACGGGCTGACCCCGGGGGAGCGGGCGGGGTTCCTGGCAGGGCTCGCGGCGTGGACCCGCGAGGTGCAGGACTAGGACCCCGACCCCCGCGCAACGAATCGCCGCGGCACCCGCGAAACGCGCAACGAATGCGACCTCGGCACGCAACATCCCTGCCTTGTCCGGCCCCGAGCCGGACCCGTACCGTTCGAGCTGCCCCAGTCGAACGGATCCGAAGAGGACGCATGACGCCGCTGCGTATCGCGCTGTACCAAGGCCCCGGCGGCGTTCCCTCCTCGACCGCGGACAGCCTCGCCGCCCTGGACCGCGCCGCCGGCCGGGCCGCCGCGGCCGGCGCCCGGCTGCTGCTCACCAACGAGCTGTTCCTGACCGGCTACGCCCTCGGCCCCGCCGTCCGCGACCTCGCCGAGCCGGCCGACGGGCCCGGCGCCGAGGCCGTCGCCCGCATCGCCGCCGCGCACGGGCTCGCCATCGGCTACG
>KL569489.1:21258-22695 GCA_000715685.1 Streptomyces lilacinus | reverse complement strand
GGCTACCCCGAGCGCGCCGACGGCACGGTCTTCAACGCGCTGCAGCTCGTGGGCCCCGACGGCGCCCGGCTCGCCCACTACCGCAAGACCCACCTCTTCGGCGCGTACGAGACGGCCGCCTTCACCCCCGGCGACGACCTCGTCGTCCAGGCCGACCTCGACGGCGTCCGGCTCGGGCTGCTGATCTGCTACGACGTGGAGTTCCCCGAGGCCGTCCGCGCCCACGCGCTGGCCGGCACCGACCTGCTGCTCGCGCCCACCGCGCTGATGCGGCCGTACGAGATCGTTCCGCAGACGATCGTCCCGGCCCGGGCGTGGGAGAGCCAGCTCTACATCGCGTACGTCAACCGCTGCGGCGACGAAGGGGACTTCACCTTCGCCGGGCTGTCCTGCCTGGCCGCCCCGGACGGGACCGTACGGGCGCGGGCCGGCGCGGGCGAGGACCTGATCGTCGCCGACGTCGACCCGGGGCTGCTCGCGGCGTCGCGGGCCGAGAACACCTACCTCGGCGACCGCCGCCCGGCCCTCTACACGTCGCTCACCTGAGCCTCACCCGCCTGACCGGGGACCGCCCCGCCCCCTGCCACACCCGAACCCCCTGCCAGTAGGAGAGTCCGCCGATGACGTCCACGGTGCCCCCCGCCGCCCACGACGAGCACGAGTCGACGCAGCCCGTCGAGCCGCCCATCACCATGTTCGGGCCGGACTTCCCCTTCGCCTACGACGACTTCCTCGCCCACCCGGCGGGCATCGGCCAGATACCGGCCACTGAGCACGGCACCGAGGTCGCGGTCATCGGCGGCGGTCTGTCGGGCATCATCGCCGCGTACGAGCTGATGAAGATGGGCCTCAAGCCCGTCGTCTACGAGGCGGACCAGATCGGCGGCCGGCTGCGCACCGTCGGCTTCGAGGGCTGCGACGAGGAGCTCACGGCCGAGATGGGCGCGATGCGCTTCCCGCCGTCCTCCACCGCCTTCCAGCACTACATCGACCTGGTGGGCCTGGAGACCAAGCCGTTCCCCAACCCGCTCGCGCCCGACACCCCCTCCACGGTCGTCGACCTCAAGGGCGAGTCGCACTACGCGGAGACCATCGACGACCTGCCGCAGGTCTACCGCGACGTGGCCGCCGCGTGGAACGCCTGTCTGGAGGAGGGCGCCGACTTCACCGACATGAACCGGGCCATGCGCGAGCGCGACGTGCCCCGCATCCGGGAGATCTGGGCCAAGCTCGTCGAGAAGCTCGACAACCAGACCTTCTACGGCTTCCTCTGCGAGTCCGAGGCCTTCAAGTCCTTCCGGCACCGCGAGATCTTCGGTCAGGTCGGCTTCGGCACCGGCGGCTGGGACACCGACTTCCCCAACTCCATCCTGGAGATCCTGCGCGTCGTCTACACCTGTCTCTTATACACATCTCTGAGCGGGCTGGCAAGGCAGA
>KL569489.1:14270-20988 GCA_000715685.1 Streptomyces lilacinus | reverse complement strand
AGATGTGTATAAGAGACAGAGATCGTCCACTGGGCGCCGGGCACCTCGCTGTCCTCGCTGCACGGCGGCGACCCCCGCCCGGCCGTGACCCGCCTGCACCGCACCGCCGGCAACCGCATCACGGTCACCGACGCGACCGGCGACATCCGCACCTTCAAGGCGGCCATCTTCACCGCGCAGTCCTGGATGCTGCTGTCGAAGATCGCGTGCGACGACTCGCTCTTCCCCATCGACCACTGGACGGCGATGGAGCGCACGCACTACATGGAGTCGTCCAAGCTCTTCGTGCCCGTGGACCGGCCGTTCTGGCTGGACAAGGACGAGGAGACCGGCCGGGACGTCATGTCGATGACGCTCACCGACCGCATGACGCGCGGCACCTACCTGCTGGACAACGGGCCGGACAAGCCCGCCGTCATCTGCCTCTCCTACACCTGGTGCGACGACAGCCTCAAGTGGCTCTGTCTCTTATACACATTAAGAGACAGTGCTCAAGTCGCTCGGCGAGATCTACCCCAAGGTCGACATCCGCAAGCACATCATCGGCAACCCGGTGACGGTCTCCTGGGAGAACGAGCCCTACTTCATGGGCGCGTTCAAGGCCAACCTGCCGGGCCACTACCGCTACCAGCGGCGGCTGTACACCCACTTCATGCAGGACCGCCTGCCCGAGGACAAGCGCGGCATCTTCCTCGCCGGCGACGACATCTCCTGGACGGCCGGCTGGGCCGAGGGCGCCGTCCAGACCGCGCTCAACGCGGTGTGGGGTGTCATGCACCAGTTCGGCGGCTCGACCGACGGCACCAACCCCGGCCCGGGCGACGTCTTCGACGAGATCGCGCCCGTCGAGCTGCCCGAGGACTGACGGCCGCCGGGGCCGGCGCGCCGAGGCGCGCCGGCCCGGGTGTCTCCTCACCCCAGGGGTGTGAGGAGACACCGGCCGACCATGCCGACGCTCGCGTCGACGCGGTCGGTGAACTCCTCCGCCACGTCGGGCAGCGCGCGCATCGCCCACAGCGCGCGGAACGAGGCCCAGGCGGCGCTCCGGGCGGCCTCCAACGTCCACGAGCCCACCAGATGTGTCAGCGGATCGGCGACGTCCAGCAGGTCGGGCCCCGGCATCAGCTCCTCGCGGATCCGCTCCTCCATGGCGACGAGCAGCTCGCCCACGCGATGGAAGTCGGCCTCCAGGGAGCGCGGCTCGGCGTCCCTCGCCCGGCAGGTGTCGGCGAGGGCGAGGGCCAGGTCGTGGCCGATGTGGGCATTGATCCCCGCCAGCGCGAACTGCAGGGGCTGGACGGCGGGGTGTCCCCGCAGCTGGAACAGCGGCCGCCAGCAGGCGGGCTGCCGGCGGCCCAGGGCCGCCTGGTCGACGGCGTGCAGATAGCGCTTGGCGAAGCGCACGTCCAGCTCCGCCGCCGCCTCCCCGTCCCGGAAGCCGCCGGTCGCCGCCCGCCGGCCGACCTCCTCCGTGACCGACAGATACACCCGATTGAAGACCGCCACCCCGTCCGTCGGCGGCAGCGCGGCCTCCAACGTCCGCATCCGCTCCAGCACCCAGTCGATGCCGGCGGGCACCGCCGGCTGTGCCCGCGTCATCGTCATACGCACAGAGTGACATCTGAACACGGAGCGTAGGCGAAAGCGTCGGACAGTTAACCAGAACGGGTGAACGGACGGCGGGCTCTGCGGTGTGGCGTCACGCCGCGTGTGCGGTCAGGCCTCGCCGCGGGCGGGGGCGGTCCCCGCCGCGTCCGTGTCCTCCACCGGGTCGTAGCTGCTCGTGCCCTCGTCCAGCAGCGGCTCCTGCTCCCTGAGGTGCGCCGGGGCCAGGGCGCGCAGCACGTGGTAGCCGGACAGCACCACGATCGTGCCCAGCGCGATGCCGCTGAGCTCGAAGGTGTCGGAGAACTTCAGCGTGACGCCGCCGATGCCGATGATGATGCCCGCCGCGACCGGCACCAGGTTCAGCGGATTGCGCAGGTCGACCTTGTTGTGCACCCAGATCTGCGCGCCGAGCAGGCCGATCATGCCGTACAGGATGACGGTGATCCCGCCGAGCACGCCGCCCGGGATCGCGGCGACCACCGCCCCGAACTTCGGGCAGACGCCGAAGAGGAGCGCGAAGACGGCCGCGGCCCAGTACGCGGCGGTGGAGTAGACGCGGGTGGCGGCCATCACGCCGATGTTCTCGGAATAGGTGGTGTTCGCCGGTCCGCCGACCGCCGTGGACAGCATCGTCGCCACGCCGTCCGCGGAGATCGCGGTGCCCAGCTGGTCGTCCAGCCGGTCGCCGGTCATCTCGCCGACGGCCTTCACGTGCCCCGCGTTCTCCGCGATCAGCGCGATGACCACGGGCAGCGCCACGAGCGCGGCGGACCAGCCGAAGCTCGGCGCGTGCAGCGAGGGCAGGCCGACCCAGTCCGCCTTGGCGACCCCGGACAGGTCCAGCCGCCAGTGGTCGACGGCCTCGGTGCCGCCGTTGACCGAGTGGATCCTGCCTGTCTCTTATACACATAAGAGACAGGAGTGGATCCTGCCGAAGAGGCGGTCGGAGACCCAGGAGACGGCGTAGCCGAAGACCAGGCCGAGGAAGATGGCGACGCGCGACCAGAACCCGCGCAGGCACACCACGGCCAGCCCGGTGAAGAGCATCGTGAGCAGCGCCGTCCACTGGTCCTGCGGCCAGTACGTCCGCGCCGTCACCGGCGCCAGGTTGAAGCCGATCAGCATGACCACGGCACCCGTGACCACCGGCGGCATCGCCGCGTGGATGATCCGCGCGCCGAACCGCCGCACCACCAGGCCGCTCAGCAGGAGCGCCGCGCCGACCACGAAGATCGCCCCGGTGACGGCGGCGCTGCCGCCGCCCTGGGCCCTGATGATCGCCGCGACACCGACGAAGGACAGGCTGCAGCCGAGATAGCTGGGCACCCGGCCGCGGGTCGCCAGCAGGAAGAGGATGGTGGCGACGCCCGACATCATGATGGCCAGGTTGGGGTCCAGGCCCATGAGGACGGGCGCCACGAAGCTCGCGCCGAACATGGCCACGACGTGCTGGGCGCCGAGGCCCGCCGTCCGCGGCCACGACAGCCGCTCGTCCGGTCTGACGACGGCCCCGGGGGCGGGGGTGCGCCCGTCGCCGTGCAGAGTCCAGCGCACGCCGAGGCCCATGACTGCTCCCTTGTGTGGTCTCGAGTTCTCGACGGCGTCGCTGTGCTGGGCGGTGCCGGTGTTCTCGATGGTGCGGGTGATGATCCGCATCATGCTAAGCCGGGCCGGGCGGTGCCCCGGCCCGCGGCGGGCTCTTGTACGACGGGCTCTCGGGCGTCGGCCTGGCAGACGTCGGGCCGCTTGTCTCCACGAGTTGCTGCGATCAGCTCAATTAACACCTCGTAGGGCTGTATGGCCACGATTGCCAGATGTTTATCGGTTCATGCGAGGTATGGGTTCGGGTGTCCGATTTCCTGCAATTCAGGAGACACACATGCGCAAGCACGTCGGCCGCACCGCGGCCGCCGCGATCATCGCCGCCGCAACCGTTGTTCCGGTCGCCGGGGTCGCTCAGGCCGCGCCGCAGATCGCGTCCGGCAACCAGACCTGGAGCTGGGACGACGACCACGACGGTGACCGCGACCGCGACCACCGCCGTGACCGTGACCACGGCCGAGACAAGGGCAAGGACCGCGACCACGGCCGCGACAAGGGCCGCGACCGCGACCGGGACCGCAACTGCGACCACGGTCGCCGGGACCGTGACCGTGACCGGGACCGGGACCGGGACCGGGACTGCGACCACGGCCGCGACCGTGACCGGGGTCGCGACCGGGACCGCGACTGCGACCACGGCCGCCACGACCGGGACTGCGACCACGGCCACCGTCACGGCAACTGGAGCCACCACAGCTGGAGCTGGGACGACGGAGGCTGGAACCGCTGGAACTGGGGCGGCATCTGGATCGGCAAGTGGAAGCACGGCGGCTGGTGGGGCGGCCACGGCGGCCACGGCGGCCACGGCGGCCACGGCGGCTGGGGTGGCGGTTGGGGCGGCGGCTGGGGCGTTGGAGTGATCTGACCCCCACGCGCCTGACAGTTCCCCTCCACCGCGGGCCGTCGCCGTACCCTTCGGGGTCCGGCGCACGGCCCGCGGCGGCGCGTCCGGAAGCGTCCGGAAGTCTCCGACTCCCGGCCCGGCCGTCAGCGCGGCACGGTGGAGTCGGCCGGCGCGACCGCCGCCTCCCGGGCCGGGACGCGCAGCGCCCCCGCCCCCATCACCAGACCCACCGCGCCCAGCGTCACCAGGGAGAACGACACGGCGAGCGAGGTGGCGGCCGCGACCTGGCCGATGACCGCCGGCGCCACGAGCCACGACGTGTAGCTGATCGTCGCCACTCCCGCGATCGCCCGGCTGGGCTCCGGCCCGCTGCGCCCCGCCGCCGCGAAGGCCAGCGGCACCACGACGGCGATGCCCAGCCCGAGCAGCCCGAACCCGGCCATGGCCGGCACCGGTGAGCCGGCCGAGACCACGAGGGCGCCGCCCGCGACCGCGAGCACGCCCCCGACCCGTACGGTCCGCACCGGGCCGTACCGGCGCACCGCCGCGTCACCGACCAGCCGGGCCGCCGCCATCGTGCAGGCGAAGGCCGTGGTGCAGGCGGCGGCGACGCCCGGGTCGGAGCCCATGACGTCGCGGAGGTAGACCGCCGACCAGTCCAGGCTCGCCCCCTCGGCGAACACCGCGCACGCCCCCACCGCCCCGATGACCAGGACCGAACGCGGCGGCAGCGCCCACCTCTCCGGCTCGCTCCCCGCATCCGTCCGCAGGTCCAGCACCCAGCGGCAGACCACCGCACCCACCAGCGCGAGCGCCCCGGCCGCCACGGCGAGGTGGAGACGTGCGTCCGTGCCGGCGTGCGCGGCGCCCGCGCCCGCCGCGGAACCGACGAGCACGCCCGTGCTCCACATGCCGTGCAGCCCGGACATGATGGAGCGGCCCAGCCGCTCCTCGGTCTCGACACCGAGGGCGTTCATCGCGACGTCCGCCATCCCCGACGCCGCCCCGAAGAGGGCCATCGCCCCGCACAGGGGCGCGATGCCGGGGCTGAGGGCGGGCAGGGCCACGGACGCGCACAGCGCGAGGAGCAGGATCCGCAGCGCCGCGCGCGAGCCGAGGCGGTGGCTCACCCGGCCCGCGAGCGGCATGGCGAGGGCCGCGCCGACCGCGGGGCAGGCCAGCGCGAGGCCGAGCAGGCCGGGACCGATGCCCGTGTGCTCCTGGATCCAGGGGATGCGGGTGGCGAGGCCGCCGCTGACGGCACCGTGGGTGGCGAAGACCGCCGCGACGGCGAACCGCGCCCGGCGCACCGGGGTTTCCGTGCCCATACCCGTTCCTCCTCGGCCTCGGGCCCGTGGACCCTCAGTCCATCAGCAGGCGCCCAGGTCCTGCCACACCCCCCACTCTCCGGTGGTGCCGGGCTCCTCGCCCCGGGTCCACCACTTGGCCTTCCAGGAACGGGACTTCCAGGAGACGGTGGCCCCGCCGTTGTAGGCGGCCGCCCGGTCCCACGACGGCGCCGCGCACGTGCCGCCGGTGGGGGTGCCCGTGGGCGTGCCGGTCGGGGTCCCCGTCGGCGTGCTCGTCGGTGTGCCGGTCGGGGTCGGTGTGGCACCGCCCGGGTCGACCACGGTGGTGCCGCGGGTCAGGTCGCCGGCCAGGCCGTAGGTCTTTCCGCCGAAGGAGACGGTCCAGTTGGAGGGTGTGGTGGTCGGCAGGTAGTAGACGAAGTCCAGGACGGCCGTGCCGCCCGGCGGGAGCGCCTGCGAGGCCGGCAGCTTCACCGCGACGCGGTGGTAGTCGCCCTTGAGGCCACCGATGTTGTGGGGGGCGGTGTGGTCGCTGCGGACGACCTTGAGTCCCCAGCCCGACTGGTCCTTGGCGTTGCCGGGCGCGGAGGTGCCGTAGTCGAACTGGAACTCCGAGCCGCCGGGGACGGTGGTCCTGCTGTTGTTGGTGATGCGCAGCTTGGGGTTGATGGGGTAGTTGGAGTCGCCGAGCGGGAAGTCGGTGAGGGCGACGTCGAGATCGAGCGCCTGGCTCGGCAGGTCGGTGGTCGCGCGTCGCGCGCCGTAGGCGGGCGCGGACGTGAAGGCGTCGTGGAGCGCGGTGGTGAGCGTGGACCCGGGCTCGTACTGGCCCTTGGCGGCGTTCCAGCCGTAGTCGCCCGCGAGCTCCCAGATCATGGTGCCGCCGAGCCCCTTGTCGACCACGTACTGGGCCTTGGCCTTCACCGACTGCTCGTCCTCGGTGGACAGGAAGACCTTCTTCTCCGCGTTCCACAGCCAGGGAGCGGTGAGCGTGGGGTCGTAGTGGCGGGCGTACGTGCCGGTGAGCTTGGTGCCGGCGGGGAAGCCGAAGCGGCCGAGGTAGTCGCCGGCGACGCCCTTCTCGAGGTTCTTGGCGTGCCACAGGGGGTTGGAGCCGGCGGGCGACTCCTTGCCGGCGTCGTCCTTGTCGTGCCAGAGGTTGTCGATGCCGACCGCGCCGTCGCCGCAGGTCGTCAGGCCCGAGCCGGCCGGGCAGGACGTCGTCTTCGCCGTGCCCCACAGGCCGTCGGTGCCGCCGGTGACGTTCTTCCAGCCGCGCGTGTAGTACGGCAGGCCGAGGTTGATACGCCCCGCGGGCAGGGCGCCGCGGAAGTAGTGCTGTCTCTTATACACA
>KL569489.1:11626-14017 GCA_000715685.1 Streptomyces lilacinus | reverse complement strand
CCGTTGAGGTAGCCGATGCCGCCGTACTGGGCGGTGGTGTAGACGCCCCACTTGGCGAGTTCGGCGTCCTTTCCGTCGTCGTACAGCGCCGCGTTCGGGCCGACGAATTCGTTCCAGGCGCCGTGCAGGTCGTAGGACATCACGTTGACGTAGTCCAGGTACTTCGTGGACTGGTACGTCTCCATGCCACGCAGCAGATAGCCGGACGAGGGGGCGGCGACGGAGAGGAGATAGTGCTTGCCGTCGGCGGCGCCGGCCCGGTCGAGCTTTTCGCGCAGCGTCTTCATCAGCGCCGCATAGCCCTTGTTGAGGCCGCCGCGCCGGGCGTTGGCGAGCGCCCAGTCCTTGGGGTGGCCCGCGTCCTTCATCGACGTCGGGTATTCGTAGTCGATGTCGACGCCGTTGAACCCGTACGTCCTGACGAACGCGACGGCGGAGTCCGCGAAGGTGTCGATGCCCGCCTGGTTGACCGACCCGTCGGCGTTGGTCGCCGTCTTGTAGAAGCCGCCGGAGTCGACGCGCTTGCCGTTCTCGTCGATGTAGCCGCCGGTCTCCGCCCAGCCGCCCACGGAAATGAGCGTCTTCACGTCGGGGTGCTGTTTCTTGTACTTGTTGAGCAGGTTGAAATGGCCCTTGTAGGGGAGGGCGGGGTCCATTTCGGCGCCCGCGACTCCGGGCCAGGTCATTCCGGTCGCGGGATTGTCCGGGCCGTCCTTGCCGACGGATATCTTGTCGTCCGGGCCGACGTGCGCGAAGGCGTAGTTGAGGTGGGTGACCTTGTCCCACGGGATGTCGGGGGCGAGATAGGCGGGCGTGCCGTCCTTGCCGGTGCGCCAGCCGGTGAAGTAGCCGATGACCCGACGCCGGTGGTCGGGGCCCATCTTCTCGCGGCCGTCCGTGTCGTAGACCGAACAGTAGGGGACGTCGACGCCGGGGGTGGTGTAGAGCCCGTCGGGGCGACAGGAGGACTGGTCCTGGGCGTGCGAGGCGGTCACGGAGAGCGTGCCGGCGAGCAGCCCGGCGAGGGCGGTGCCGACCGATGCGAGGACGGCGGCTCTGCGGGGCGCGCGGGCAGGGGGTCTGAGGGATCTCTTGCGGGACAACACGATCGGTTCCTCACAGTGGGGGCTCTTGCGAGCGCGGTGCGTGGGGGGCTTGCGACGTGCTGTGGCCCGTGGTGTGCGCAGACCGGCGGGCCGTTACTCCTCGGAGGTGTGGCAGAGGTTAAAAGGACTAGACCAGTGCGTCAATGGGTATGGACCAATCCCGTGACCCGCGGCGGGCGCCGCCAAGTGTGAGCCCGCGCACTCTGTCAAGTCCCCATGGACACCGCGCGGCCGGGCGGCGTACGCTCAAAGCCGTCGGACCCGCATCAGAAGTCGCAGGTCAGACGCCTTGTACCATTAATTGATCCATATCACGCAGCGCACTCCGGGGTCGGTGAAATTCCGAACCGGCGGTTACAGTCCGCGACCCGACCGCAGCCAGCGGCCGGTTGACCAGGTGAAATTCCTGGACCGACGGTTAAAGTCCGGATGGGAGGCAGTGCGCGGCGGGCACGCATCGGCACACCGTCGCAGGTGACGCGCGAGGCACCCATCCGTGGTCCCTCCGCACCCCTCCCGACGTGTGACCCGCTGACGTGTACCCGCTCCTCGTCGTCCCGTACGACAGCCCCGGAGTCCGTTGCCCGACGAGGCAACAGGAGGACCCCGGTGGCCACCGCGACAGAAGCCGACGCGATGCGACGCGCCCTCGCGCTCGCCGCCCGCGGCCTCGGCTCGACCAGCCCCAACCCCGTCGTCGGCTGTGTCGTCCTCGACGCCCACGGCCGCACCGCCGGCGAGGGCTGGCACCGCCGGGCCGGCGGCCCGCACGCGGAGGTCGAGGCCCTGCGCGCCGCCGCCGACGCCGGACACGACGTCCGGGGCGGCACCGCCGTCGTCACGCTGGAGCCCTGCAACCACACCGGCCGCACCGGCCCCTGCGCCCAGGCCCTCGTCGAGGCCGGCGTCGCCCGGGTCGTCTACGCCGTCGCCGACCCCCACCCCACCGCCTCCGGCGGCGCCGCCACCCTGGCCGCCGCCGGCATCGACATCGAGGGCGGCCTCCTCGCCGACACGGCCGCCGCCGGCAACGCCGCCTGGCTCACCTCCGTCCTGCACCGGCGACCCTTCGTCACCTGGAAGTACGCAGCCACCCTCGACGGCCGCAGCGCCGCCGCCGACGGCACCAGCCGCTGGATCACCTCCGCCGAGTCCCGCGCCGACGTGCACCGGCTGCGCGCCGAGGCCGACGCCGTCGTCGTCGGCTCCGGCACCCTGCGCGCCGACGACCCGCACCTGGCCGTGCGCGGCCGGGACGGGGTGCGTCCTGTCTCTTATACACATC
>KL569489.1:4904-11414 GCA_000715685.1 Streptomyces lilacinus | reverse complement strand
CACGCCACCGTCAAGCCCGGCGCCCGGGTCCTCGACGACGCCGCGCCCACGCTGGTCGCCGTCGCCGAGGACGCCGACACCCGCCACCTGACCGGTCTGCCCGGCACCGAGATCCTCCGGCTGCCGCGCGCCGCGGGCGGCACCGGCCTCGACGTACCCGCCCTGCTCACCGCCCTGCACGAGCGCGACGTGTGCTCGGTCCTGCTGGAGGGCGGCTCCACCCTCGCCGGCGCCTTCCTGGCCGCCGGCGCGGTCGACCGCGTCATCGGCTACCTCGCCCCCGCCCTGCTGGGCGCCGGGCCGACCGCCCTGGGCGACGCCGGAATCGGCACCATCGCCCAGGCGTTGCGCCTCGAGGTCACCGACGTCGCCCGGCTCGGCCCCGACCTGCGCGTCACCGCCACCCCCCTCGCCCCCGTCACCGCTCCCGCCACCGAGGAGATCTGAGAGTGTTCACCGGAATCGTCGAAGAACTGGGCGAGGTCGTCGCCGTCGAAGAACTCAGCGATGCCTCCCGGTTCCGCCTGCGCGGCCCGCTCGTCACCGAGGGCGCCAAGCACGGCGACTCGATCGCCGTCAACGGCGTCTGCCTCACCGTCGTCGACACCGCCGACGGCGAGTTCACCGCCGACGTCATGGCCGAGACCCTCAACCGCTCCAGCCTCGGTGCCCTCGCCGCCGGGTCCCGGGTCAACCTCGAGCGCCCCATGGCCCTCGGCGGACGTCTCGGCGGCCACCTCGTCCAGGGCCACGTGGACGGCACCGGCACCGTCGCCGAGCGCGTCCCCGGCGAGCACTGGGAGATCGTGAAGATCTCCCTCCCGGCCGGCCTCGCCCGCTACGTCGTGGAGAAGGGCTCCATCACCGTCGACGGCGTGAGCCTGACCGTCGTCGGGGTCGGCGACGACTGGTTCACCGTCAGCCTCATCCCCACCACCCTCGAGCTGACCACGCTCGGCATCAAGAAGCCCGGCGACCCCGTCAACCTCGAGGTCGACGTCCTCGCCAAGTACGTCGAGCGGCTGCTGGGCGGCCGCGGCGCCGAGGAGCCCGTCGCATGAGCGCCCTCGACTGGCTCAACGGCGAGGCGTTCTCGGCCTTCGGCCAGCACGTGATCTGGTCCGACATGATCGGCAACAGCGTGGGCCTGGCCGCCCTCGCCCTCGGCTGGCGCCGCTCCATATGGACCTGGCCCGCCCAGTTCCTCTCCGGCGTCATCCTCGTCGCCGCCTACGCCTCCGCCCACCTCAGCGGCGGCGTCGGCAAGCCGCTCCTGGTCATCGGCGTCGCCCTGTGGGGCTGGCGGCAGTGGAGCCGCGGCCGGCGGCAGGCGCAGGACGGCAGCATCGCGGTCCGCTTCGCCACGTGGCGCGAGCGCGCCCTCCTGCTCGGCGGCACCGCGCTCGGTACCCTCGCCGTCGGCACCCTGTTCACCGCCGTGCCGGTGCTGTCCTGGAACCCCTGGCCGGACGCCTACATCTTCGTCGGCACCCTCGCCGCGATGGTCGCCCAGGCCCGCGGGCTCGTGGAGTTCTGGTTCGCCTGGCTGCTCGTCGACGTCGTCGGCGTCCCCCTCGCCTTCGACAGCGGGCTCGCCTTCTCCGGCCTCGTCTACATCGTCTATTTCGCCCTCGTCCTGTGGGGCCTGCGCGACTGGTGGCGGCGCTCGCGGACGAGCGCCGCGCTTGCGGAAGGAGTACTGCTGTGAGCGACGTGCGGGCGGCCGCCGGGCCGCAGGCGACGACGAAGACCGCACCTCTGCGCCGCGCGGGCGGAGAAGCGAACGAAGGAGTAAACGCATGACCGCCCTGCAGAGCTGGTACGCGAGTGACGAGCTGATCCTCGATCCCGTCGAGCGCGCCATCGCCGACGTCGCGGCCGGCCGGCCGGTCGTCGTCGTGGACGACGCCGACCGGGAGAACGAGGGCGACCTCGTCGTGGCCGCCGAGAAGGTCACCACCGAGATCGTGGCCTTCATGATGAGCGAGTGCCGCGGGCTGATCTGCGTGCCCATGGAGGAGCCGGACATCGACCGGCTCGACCTGCCCCAGATGGTCCAGCGCAACACCGAGTCCATGCGCACCGCCTTCACCGTCTCCGTCGACGCCTCCCGCGCCCACGGCACCGACACCGGCATCTCCGCCGCCGACCGGGCCACCACCATCCGGCTGCTGGCCGACCCCGCCGCCATCCCCGGAGACTTCGTCCGCCCCGGCCACGTCTTCCCGCTGCGGGCCAAGCCCGGCGGCGTCCTCGCCCGCAACGGCCACACCGAGGCCGGCGTCGACCTGGCCCGGCTCGCCGGCCTGCGCCCCGCCGCGGCCATCGTGGAGATCGCCGGCGAGGACGGGGCCATGCTGCGCCTGCCCGAGCTGGTGCCCTTCGCCCGCAAGCACGGGCTGTCGATCATCTCCATCGAGGACCTGATCGCCTACCGCCGGTCCGCCGAGCCCACCGTCCGACGCGAGGCCGAGACCCGGCTGCCCACCGCCTTCGGCGAGTTCCGGGCGTTCGGCTACCGCTCCACCGTGGACGGCGTCGAGCACATCGCGCTCGTCGCCGGCGACCTCGGCGACGGCGAGGACGTGCTGGTGCGCGTCCACTCCGAGTGCCTGACCGGCGACGTCTTCGGCTCGCTGCGCTGCGACTGCGGCCCCCAGCTGCACGCCTCCCTCGAGCGGATCACCGAGGAGGGCCGCGGCGTCGTCCTCTACCTGCGGGGCCACGAGGGCCGCGGCATCGGCCTGCTGCCGAAGCTGCGCGCCTACCAGCTGCAGGAGGACGGGGCCGACACGCTCGACGCCAACCTCGAGCTCGGCCTCCCGGCCGACGCCCGCGACTACGCCGCCGGCGCGCGGATCCTCGCCGACCTCGGCGTGCGCTCACTGCGGCTGATGACCAACAACCCCGACAAGACCGCCGCCCTGGTCCGGCACGGCCTCGAGGTCACCGGCCGCGAGCCCATGCCCGTACAGGCCGGCGAGCACAACCTGCGCTACCTGCGGACCAAGCGGGACCGCATGGGGCACGACCTGCCCTGGCTGGACGCCGAGCACGTGTCCGCCTGCGGCAATCAGTGAAGACCATCCGAAGAAGACCACACGAACACGATCGAGGAGACGAGAGAACGTGAGCGGCAAGGGCGCCCCCCAGCTGAGTGTGAGGAACTGCCAGGACCTGCGGGTCGCGGTCATCGCGGCGCAGTGGCACGAGAAGGTGATGGACGGTCTCGTCGACGGCTCCCTGCGGGCCCTGCACGAGCTGGGCATCGACGAGCCGACCGTGCTGCGCGTCCCCGGCAGCTGGGAGCTGCCCGTCGCCGCGAAGGCCCTCGCCGGGCGGGGCTACGACGCGATCGTCGCCCTCGGCGTCGTCATCCGCGGCGGCACCCCCCACTTCGACTACGTGTGCCAGGGCGTCACCCAGGGCCTGACCCAGGTCTCCGTCGACACCGGCGTCCCCGTCGGCTTCGGCGTCCTGACGTGTGACACCGAGGAGCAGGCCCTGGACCGGGCCGGGCTCGACGGCTCGACCGAGGACAAGGGCCACGAGGCGGTCACCGCCGCCGTCGCCACGGCGGTCACCCTGCGCTCGGTGTCCGAGCCCTGGCACTGACGGCGGGTCCGACCCCGTAGGGTAGGACCACCATGTCCAAGAAGACGTTCGAGGAGCTCTTCGTCGAGCTCCAGCAGAAGGCCTCCGGCGACCCCGCCACCTCCCGCACGGCCGAGCTGGTGGGCAAGGGCGTCCATGCCATCGGCAAGAAGGTCGTCGAGGAGGCCGCCGAGGTCTGGATGGCCGCCGAGTACGAGGGCGCCGAGGCCACGGCCGAGGAGATCTCCCAGCTGCTGTACCACCTTCAGGTGATGATGGTGGCTCGGGGCATCTCCCTCGACGACGTATACGCTCATCTCTGATCCCTCCGGATCAGCCCGACCCCCGTTCCACCCTTCGCACAAAGGAAAACACCCTCATGCTGCGCATCGCCGTTCCCAACAAGGGTTCTCTCTCCGAGCCTGCGTCGGCGATGCTCCATGAGGCCGGCTACCGCCAGCGCAAGGACCGCAGGGAGCTCGTCCTCGTCGACGCCGCCAACGACGTCGAGTTCTTCTTCCTGCGGCCCCGCGACATCGCGGTGTACGTGGGCTCCGGCAAGCTCGACATCGGCATCACCGGCCGCGACCTGCTGCTCGACTCCGGCTCCCGGGCCGAGGAGATCATGCAGCTGGGCTTCGCCGGGTCGACGTTCCGCTACGCGACCCGCCCGGGCACGGCGAAGGACGTCAGCGAGTTCGGCGGCATGACGATCGCCACCTCCTTCGCCGGCCTGGTCACCAAGCACCTCGCCGACAACGGCGTGGACGCCTCCGTCGTCCACCTCGACGGCGCCGTCGAGACCGCCATCCAGCTCGGCGTCGCCGAGGTCATCGCCGACGTCGTCGAGACCGGCACCACCCTGCGCAACGCCGGCCTGGAGATCATCGGCGAGCCGATCCTGCACTCCGAGGCCGTCGTCATCCGCCGCACCGGCGCCCCCGCCGACGACCCCAAGGTGCAGCAGTTCCTCCGCCGCATGCAGGGCGTCCTCGTCGCCCGCCGCTACGTGATGATGGACTACGACATCCGCGTCGAGCAGGTCGAGCGCGCCGTCGCCCTCACCCCCGGCCTGGAGTCGCCGACGGTCTCCCCGCTGCACCACGAGGGCTGGGTCGCCGTCCGCTCGATGGTCCCCGCCCAGGACGCCCAGCGCATCATGGACGAGCTCTACGACCTGGGCGCCCGCGCCATCCTCACCACCGGCATCCACGCCTGCCGCCTCTGACGGACCACCGGTAGAGCCCGAGAGAGAATCCACGTGACCACCCCCGCGCCCGTGGCCGGCCCGCCCGCGCTGCCCGTCACCTTCCGCCCGACCCGCACCCGTGTCGTCCTCCTCGGCATCGGCACGGTGCTGCTCGTCGTGCTCACGGCGCTGTCGCTGCTGCTGGAGTCGTTCACCACCGGGGACCGGATCACGTTCATCTGCACCGGGCTGCTCGGGCTCGCCGTGCTGGCCCTGCTCAGCCGGCCCAAGGTCGTCGCCACCGAGGCCGGCGTGACCGTCACCAACCTGACGACGGTCCGCCGGCTGGAGTGGGCGCAGATCGTGCGGGTCAACCTGCGCTCCGGCGACTCGTGGGTCCATCTGGACCTCTCCGACGGGACCAGCCTGCCCGCCATGGGCATCCAGACCGGCATCGCCAAGGAGCAGGCCATCGCCGACGCCCGCGCCCTGCGCGCGCTGGTCGACGCGCACGGCACGGGTTCGTCCGCGACCTGAGACGCGCACGGCACAGGTTTCTCCACGACCCTGAGACCCGCACGCTCCCGGGTCCCGTCCCGACCCGGGACGCGCACGGCACGGGCCGGTCCGCGACCTGAATCGGTGCTGCTCCCGGTTCCTTGATTACTCTGGTGCCACGGGCACACACCCGCCCGCCCCGCACCGGGGACACCTGCGAACCGAGGAGTGACGTACTCCGGCAATGGACGGATCGTCCTGTAGTACCTGCGCCGCCCCCCACAGCGAGGCGGCGCCATGAGTATCACCGTGTCTCTACTGCTGCTCGCGGCAGCCCTGCTCCTCATCCTGGCGAACGGATTCTTCGTCGCCGCGGAGTTCGGTCTCGTGACCGTCGAGAAGCCCGAGGCCGAGCGGGCCGCGGCCGACGGCGACCCGCGGGCCCGGACCGTGGTCGCGTCGCTGCGCGAGCTCTCCTTCCAGCTCTCCGGAACCCAACTGGGCATCACCATCACTTCCTTGGTGGTCGGCATGCTCGCCGAGCCCGCCCTCGGCCGGCTGCTCGCCGGCCCCCTCGCGGCCACCGGGCTGCCCGCCTCCGCGGCGCCGGGCGCCGCGGTCGTGACCGGCATGCTGCTGGCCTCCGCCGTGCAGATGGTCGTCGGCGAGCTGGTGCCCAAGAACTGGGCCGTCTCCCGGCCGCTGCAGGTCGCGCGGTTCGTCGCCGGCCCGCAGAGCGTCTTCGCCCACCTCTTCCGCCCCGTCATCACCCTGCTGAACACGGTCGCCAACCGGCTCGTCCGAGCCCTGGGCGTGGAGCCCGCCGAGGAGCTGGCCTCCGCCCGCACCCCCGGCGAACTCGTCTCCCTCGCCCGCCACTCGGCCCGGGCGGGCGCGCTCGAGCAGGACACCGCCGACCTCTTCGTACGGACCCTGTCCCTGGGCGGGCTGACCGCCCAGCACGTGATGACCCCGCGGGTGAAGGTCAGCGCCCTGCAGTCCACGGCCACCGCCGAGGACGTCCTCAACCTCACCCGCGCCACGGGCCTCTCCCGCTTCCCCGTCTACCGCGACCGCCTCGACGAGGTCGTCGGCATGGTCCACCTCAAGGACGCGCTCGCCGTGCCCGGCCACGACCGGCTGCGCACCCCCGTCGCGCGGATCGCCGTCGCCCCCCTGCTCGTCCCCGGCTCCCTGCCCGTGCAGCCGCTCCTCGAGCGGCTGCGCAA
>KL569489.1:3896-4666 GCA_000715685.1 Streptomyces lilacinus | reverse complement strand
CGCCCAGCCGATAGCCGTCGTCGTCGACGAGTACGGCGGCACGGCCGGTGTCGTCACCCTGGAGGACATCGTCGAGGAACTCGTCGGCGAGGTCCGCGACGAGCACGACGCGCTCGACGCCGGCCGGCCCGAACTGGCCCCCGTCCCCTGCGAGGACGGCCGCTCCGGCGCCGCCTGGGACGCGGACGGCGGCTGCCGGGTCGACACCCTGCGCCGCATCGGCCTGGAGGCCCCCGACGGCCCGTACGAGACCGTCGCCGGACTCGTCGCCGACCGGCTGGGCCGCATCCCCGTCCCCGGGGACGCGGCGGAGCTGCCGGGCTGGCGGCTCTCGGTGCGCCGGGTCGGCCACCACCGGGCCGAGCGCGTACGGATCGTCCGCACCGCCGAGGTCGCGACGGGGGTGCGGGCATGAGCGTCCTGCAGCTCCTCTTCGCCGCCCTGCTGGTGCTCGCCAACGGCTTCTTCGTCGGCGCCGAGTTCGCCCTGGTGTCGGTGCGCCGCAGCCAGATCGAGCCCAAGGCCGCCGCCGGCTCCGGGCGGGCCCGTACGGTCCTGACCGGGCTGGAGAACCTTCCGCAGATGATGGCGGCCGCCCAGTTCGGCATCACCGTCTGCTCCCTGACGCTCGGCGCGGTCGCCGAGCCGACGGTGGCGGCCCTGCTGGAGCCCGTCTTTGGGGCGGTGCGGCTGCCCGAGGGACTGGCCCACCCCCTGGGCTACGTCATAGCCCTCGCCCTCGTGGTCTTCCTGCACCCTGTCTCTTATAC
>KL569489.1:3503-3621 GCA_000715685.1 Streptomyces lilacinus | reverse complement strand
GGCTACGTCATAGCCCTCGCCCTCGTGGTCTTCCTGCACCTGGTCATCGGCGAGATGGTGCCGAAGAACCTGGCCATGTCCGCCCCCGACCGGGCGGCGCTGTGGCTGGGCCCGGGGC
>KL569489.1:2484-3185 GCA_000715685.1 Streptomyces lilacinus | reverse complement strand
CGACTCTGCCGGCCGGTCACCCGGCTGCTCGGCGCCTGCGCGCACGGCGTGCTGCGGCTCTTCCGCGTCGAGCCCAAGGACGAGGTCGAGGCGGTCTTCACCAGCGAGCAGCTCACGCATCTCGTCGAGGACTCCCGCCAGGCCGGCCTCCTCGACCCCGTCGAGCAGGAGCGCCTGGCCGACGCGCTGGAACTGGGCAGCCGCCCCGTCACGGACGTCCTCCTGGACCCGGCCGCCCTCGTGACCGTCGCCCCGTCGGTCACCCCGCGGGAGGTCGAGGAGCTGACGGTGAAGACCGGCTACTCCCGCTTCCCGATATGCGCCTCGGGCCGCCCCGGCGGCACCTTCATGGGCTACCTCCACGTCAAGGACGTCCTCGACCTCGAGGACCGCGACCGGGCCGTGCCCCAGCACGTCTGGCGCCGCGTGGAGACCCTGCGGGCCGAGCTGCCGCTCGACGACGCCCTGACCGTGATGCGGCGGGCCGCCGCGCACCTGGCGGCCGTGGCCGACGGGTCGGGGCGGGTGCTGGGGCTCGTGGCCCTGGAGGACGTCCTGGAGAAGCTGGTTGGGGAGGTACGGGACCCGGCGCACCGGGAGGTGCCGCCGATGGAGCCGCTGCCGGATCCGCGGCTCCCGGAGCCGCGCGGCGCCCTGACGGGCTGAGGCGGTCCGGCACTGGGGGCTCCGCCCCAGCCCCC
>KL569489.1:2118-2279 GCA_000715685.1 Streptomyces lilacinus | reverse complement strand
TGTGTATAAGAGACAGGAGCCGCGCGGCGCCCTGACGGGCTGAGGCGGTCCGGCACTGGGGGCTCCGCCCCAGCCCCCGGGGTCCGGGGCGGAGCCCCGGGAAACGGTGAAAGGGCGGGTTTGGGGATCGACTCCCGCCGCGACGGCGCGCAACCCCCACC
>KL569489.1:602-1807 GCA_000715685.1 Streptomyces lilacinus | reverse complement strand
AGATGTGTATAAGAGACAGGCCGTGCATGAGATCCGGCAGGCGCAGCGTCGCGAGATCGTCCCGCGTCGGCGTCCCCGCGTACCCCGACAGCCGCAGATCCCGGTACGCGCAGCTCTTCTCGTACAGCGTCCGCAGGAAGCGGCCGTTGCCGAGCTCGTCGATCCAGCCCTGCTCGACGACGTGGCCGCTGATGCTGCGCAGCTCCTCGAGGGCCTCCTCGTCCCACGCGTCGCCGTTCTCCGCGGCGAGGACCTCGCCGATGCTGGTGAGTTCGGCGGGGCGGTAGCTGGGGAAGTCGACGCGGGTGGTGAAGCGGGAGGAGAGGCCGGGGTTGGCGGCGAGGAGGCGGTCCATGCCCTCGGGGTAGCCGGCGAGGATGACGACGAGGCGGTCGCGGTTGTCCTCGGCGCGTTTGAGCAGGACCTGCAGGGCCTCGTCGCCGTAGGCGTCGCCCTTGCTGTAGCCCGAGTTGGACAGGCTGTAGGCCTCGTCGACGAAGAGGACGCCGCCGAGGGCGGAGTCGATGAGGTCGTTGGCCTTGACTGCCGTCTGGCCGAGGAACTCGCCCACCAGGTCCGCCCGTTGGGCCTCGACCAGATGGTCTCCGCCGAGCAGCCCGAGGGCGTAGAAGACCCGGCCGAGGATCCGGGCGACCGTGGTCTTGCCGGTGCCGGAGGGGCCGGAGAAGACGAAGTGTCGCTTGGGGGGCTGGACGGGCAGGCCCTGGCCGGCCCGCAGCCGGGCCATGTGCAGCTGCGCGGAGAGCGCGCGCACCTGCCGTTTGACGGGCTCCAGGCCCACCATCCGCTCCAGCTCGGCCAGCGCCCTGGCCAGCAGGACGGGGTCGGAGCGGCCGGGCACCGGCTGGGGGCCGCCCTGGGCCGGGACCCGGAACTTCTCGCGGACGCCGTCGGCCTCGACGGGCGCGTTGCCCGTCGGCTCGGGGCCGGTGCCGGTGAGGAGGTCGAGGGGGTCGAGGGCGTCGACGGGCTGCGCCTCCGGCTCCGGCACCGCGTCGACGGGCTCGGGCGCGGCGGGCGGGCCGCCGAGGGGGACGGGGGCCAGGTCGGCCGGGTCGTCGTCGAGGCCGTCGCCGTCGGCGATGGTGGTCAGCCGGGCGGAGGTGTCCATGAAGGACGGGTCCACCCGGTGCACGGCCCGGTAGAGGGGCAGGGCCGCGGCGCTGCGGCCGGTGCCCTCGTGG
>KL569489.1:0-257 GCA_000715685.1 Streptomyces lilacinus | reverse complement strand
GGCTGCTCGCTGCGGCAGCGCATCAGCGCGGCCGCGAGCAGCGGCTCGGCCTGCCCGTACATCTCCAGGCGCACCCGGGCCATGCCGCCGAACAGCCCCGCCTCGATGCCCAGCAGCGGGTCGTCCAGCAGCGGCTCGGTGTGGCGCACGAGCTGGTCCCAGTCCTTGACCAGGTAGGCCCGGCAGGCGTGGAGGAAGCGCACCTGGGCGTCGGTCTCCACCGGCGGGCAGCCGGCGAGCGCCCGGTCCAGCTCGGG
>KL569488.1:20123-22479 GCA_000715685.1 Streptomyces lilacinus | reverse complement strand
AGATGTGTATAAGAGACAGGTGTCGGCTCCTGCGCGGCGGCGGGCGGGGCGGTCTCGGCGGGTGCCGGTGCCGGGGCTGCGGGCGCGGGCGAGGGCACCGGGGTGCCGGTGTGGCCGGGGGTCTCCGGGGCGCCGCCGCCCTCCGGGTCGGACTCGTCCACCGAGATGCCGAACTCCGTGGCCAGCCCCACCAGGCCCGAGGCGTACCCCTGGCCGAGCGCGCGGAACTTCCAGCCGTCCCCGCGGCGGTACAGCTCGGCGCAGAGCATCGCCGTCTCGTCGCCGGTCTCCGGCCGGACGTCGAAGCGGGCTATGGCGGCGACGTCGGCCGTGCCCGCCCCGCCCGTACCGCCGAGCAGCGCGGCGTCGTACAGCAGCACGCACAGGTCCTCGACCTGCCCGAAGGGACCGCCGTCCGCCGACGCGGCGATCACGACGCGCGCGACCGAGGCGTCCAGCCGGGAGAGGTCCGCCTCGATCGAGTCCGTCTTGCCCTCGACCAGTCGCTTCTTGGGCAGGTGCCGGACCAGGCCCGAGGGGTGGCGGGGCTGGTTGTAGAAGACGAAGTCCTCGTCCGAGCGCACGCGGCCGTCGTCGCCCAGCAGCAGGGCGGAGACGTCCACGTCCGGGACACCCGGGCCGGGGGTCCAGCGCAGCACGGCCCGTACGGCGGGCGCGTCGAGCGGGATGTTCGACCCCTTCAGCATGGCGTGCGTCATGCCCGCAATCCTGCCTTCCCGTATGGTCCTCGGACAACGCCGGGGGTGGTCGGCGGACATTCCATTACCGAATGGATCCATGCAGGTCATGAGTTTTTCACGTACTTGGGGAACCCTTGACCCACCCCCGGACGTACGATTATCGGCCACCCTTCCGTGCCGCTCGGCCGGTGGGACGGCGCCCAGGCCGTGGCATTCGGGGAGAACTATGAGGCATTTCGGATACCTTCCGCCCGCGGTGCGGAGTGGTTTGTTCCACAAGGAGCCGGGCGAGTTCACCGCCGGTTCCCCCGCCCGTACGCTCTCCGTCGCCCTCGGCGCCACGCTCTACTGCCCCGCCACGCGCACCACCCTCGCCCAGGACGTCCGAAAGCAGGCGCGACGTGGCGTGGTGTCCATGGTCCTGTGCCTCGAGGACTCCATCGGCGACGCGGACGTGCCCGGCGCGGAGGAGAACCTGGTCCGCCAGTTCACGGAGCTGGCGGCAGAGGGGGACGAGTTGCCGCTGCTGTTCGTGCGCGTCCGCGAGCCCGGCCAGATAGGC
This sequence comes from Streptomyces lilacinus, assembly GCA_000715685.1. GTDB lineage: Bacteria > Actinomycetota > Actinomycetes > Streptomycetales > Streptomycetaceae > Streptomyces > Streptomyces lilacinus. Next base: position 21,216 of record KL569488.1, on the reverse strand, counting down.
GATCTCGTGCGTCGGCTCGGCCCCGCCGGGCGGCTGCTCTCCGGCTTCGTCCTGCCCAAGTTCACCGAGGAGCGCGGACTTCCGTTCCTCGAGGCGCTGGCCGACGCCGAAACGGCTTGTGGCAGAAGGCTTTTCGCCATGCCCGTCCTGGAATCGCCCGAACTGCTCCACCTCGAGCGCCGCACCGAGACCCTCGCCGGCATCGCCCGCACCGTCGAGAAGTACCGCGACCGCGTGCTCGCCCTGCGCCTCGGCGTCACCGACTTCTGCTCGGCGTACGGCCTGCGCCGGGCGCCCGACATGACCGCGTACGACGTCAAGCTCGTCGCCTCCGTCATCGCCGACGTCGTCAACGTGCTCGGGCGCGCCGACGGCAGCGGCTTCACCGTGACCGGCCCCGTCTGGGAGTACTTCCCGCAGCCCGAGCGGATGTTCAAGCCCCAGCTGCGCCGCAGCCCCTTCGCAGGGCCCGCCGAGGCGCTGCGCACGGCGCTCATCGAGCACGACATGGACGGCCTCCTGCGCGAGATCCAGCTCGACCGCGCCAACGGCCTCCAGGGCAAGACCTGCATCCACCCCTCGCACGTCGCCCCCGTCCACGCGCTCTCGGTCGTCAGCCACGAGGAGTACAGCGACGCGGAGGACATCCTGCGGCCGGAAAGCGACGGTGGCGGAGTACTCCGCTCCGCCTACACGAACAAGATGAACGAAGTGAAGCCCCACCGCGCCTGGGCCGAGCGCACGATGCTGCGCGCCGAGGTCTTCGGCGTCGCCCGCGAGGACGTGAGCTTCGTGGAGCTGCTGGCGGCGGGGCTGCAGGACGTATGAGCGAGGAGAGTTCGCACGTGGTGTGGTCGGGGCAGTGGGTCGCGGACCGGCTGGGCATCGCCCTCGAGGGCGACGTCGAGCGCCTGCGGGGGCTGCTGGGGCTGGCGGTGCGGCGAAACCCGAAGCGGGCCCATCTGCTCGTGTCGAACGTGCTGGGCAAGCACGTGCCGGCGTCGCCGGCGGCGGTGTACGAGTCCGGGGCCGGCCTCGGTCGCCGCGTCCGCGCGCTGCTCGGCGAGGCGGAGGCCTGTCTCTTATACACATC
>KL569488.1:19365-19894 GCA_000715685.1 Streptomyces lilacinus | reverse complement strand
GTCCTCGGCTACGCCGAGACCGCCACGGGCCTGGGCCACGCGGTGGCCGACGGCGTGGGCCTCGCGCCCTACCTCCACTCCACCCGGCGCGCGGTGCCGGGCATCGCGCCGGTCGGCGGCTTCGAGGAGGAGCACAGCCACGCGACGTCGCACCTGCTGCTGCCGGAGGACCCCGACTTCTTCGCGGGCGACGGGCCGCTGGTGCTCGTCGACGACGAGTTCTCGACGGGCCGGACGGTGCTGAACACGATCGCGGCGCTGCACGCGCGGTTTCCGCGGGAGCGGTACGTGGTGGTGGCGCTGGTGGACATGCGCGGCGCGCACGATCGCGCGCGGCTGGACGAGTTCGCCGCGGATCTGGGCGCCCGCATCGACCTCGTAGCCCTCGCCGAGGGCACGGTGCGCCTGCCGGCGGGGGTGCTGGAGCGGGGGCGGGAGCTGGTGGCGCGGTACGAGGCCGCGACCGCGGTTCCGGTTCCGCCCGGGGCCGGTTCGGCACCGCCGGCCACGCCGGTGGGGGGTGCTCGCC
>KL569488.1:12626-19097 GCA_000715685.1 Streptomyces lilacinus | reverse complement strand
CCCTTCCCGAAACCGGGGCTGCGCCCCGGACCCCGGGGGCGAGCGCGTCGCGCTCGACTGGCCCGCCGGCCTCCCCGACGGGGGGCGGCACGGGTTCACCCCCGCCCATCGAGCGCGCCTGGAAGCGGCCCTGCCGCAGATGGCCGCCCGTGTCGCCGAAGCCCTCCCGCAGGGAGCCCGGCGCCTCCTCGTCCTCGGTACCGAGGAGCTCATGTACGCCCCCCTGCGCCTCGCGCAAGCGCTCGAGAAGGGGGCGGCCTTCGACGAGGTCCGGTTCTCGACGACCACCCGGTCGCCCGTCCTCCCCGTCGACGACCCGGGCTACGCGATCCGATCGCGCATCACCTTCGCCACCCCAGAAGGTGACCGCTATGCCTACAACGTCGCCGGCGCCGCCTTCGACACCGTCCTCCTCGTCGTCGACTCCACCGCCGACACCCCCGAACTCCACGCCCCCGGCGGCCTGCTGGACCAGCTCGCCGCCCACACCCGAAAGGTGTTGCTCGCCGTGATCCCCTCCCACAGAGCCGGAGGCGCGCGCGAGCCCCTGCGCGGACCCGCGTTCTCCTCCTACGAGCCCGACGACGTCGGCTGGCTGCTGCAGGACCTCTCCGCCGTGGAGCTCGAGGCGCCCACCGAGGAGCGCGAGGAGGCCATTCAGAGCGGGGGCGCGCACTACGCGGAGTCGCTGCCCGTCGAGTACCAGCCCAGTGAGCGCTATCAGGAGCTCTACCACGCCGCCCTCGCCGCGTCGGCGCACCGCGTCGCGCTGGCGGTCGGTGTCGTCACCGAGACCGTGCTGGCCGAGCGGTCGCCGCGGCCGGTGCTGGTGTCGCTGGCCCGGGCCGGCACGCCCGTGGGCGTGCTGATGCGCCGGTGGGCGCGCCACGCCCACGGTCTCGACCTGCCGCACTACGCCGTGTCGATCGTGCGCGGCCGCGGCATCGACCCCAACGCCCTGCGCTGGCTGGCCGCCCACCACGACCCCGCCGACGTCGTCTTCGTCGACGGCTGGACGGGCAAGGGCGCGATCACCCGCGAACTCGCCGAAGCCCTGCACGACTTCCCGGACTTCGACCCGCGCCTCGCCGTGCTCGCCGACCCCGGCCACTGCGTGGAGACCTACGGCACCCGCGACGACTTCCTCATCCCGTCCGCCTGCCTCAACTCCACCGTCTCCGGCCTGATTTCCCGCACCGTTCTCCGCGCGGACCTCGTCGGTCCGGACGACTTCCACGGCGCGAAGTTCTACCGCGAGCTGGCCGACGCCGACGTCTCGCGCTCGTTCCTCGACACCGTCGCCGCCCGCTTCCCCGGCCTCGAGGAGGACGTGGCGCTCGCCGTGAAGGAGCTCGCGACGGCCGACCGCACGCCCACCTGGGCGGGCTGGGAGGCGGTCGAGCGGATCAGCGCCGAGCACGGCATCGACGACGTCAACCTCGTCAAGCCGGGCGTCGGCGAGACGACCCGCGTGCTGCTGCGCCGCGTCCCGTGGAAGATCCTCGCCCAGCGCGGCGCCGGCGCCGACCTCGACCACGTGCGGCTGCTGGCCGCGCAGCGGGGCGTGCCCGTCGAGGAGGTGGACGGGCTGCCGTACAGCTGCGTCGGCCTGATCCACCCCCGCTACACCCGCGGCGCCACCGGCGCCGACGGCAAGGCGGTGCAGTCGCGTTGAGCACGAGCTCGAACACCCTTGTCGCCAGCGACCTCGACCGTACGCTCATCTACTCCACCGCCGCCCTCGCCCTGTCCATGCCGGACGCGCAGGCCCCACGGCTGCTGTGCGTGGAGACGTACGAGCGGAAGCCGCTGTCCTACATGACGGAGACCGCCGCCGGGCTGCTGGCCGAGCTGGCGTCAGCGGTCACCTTCGTGCCCACCACGACCCGTACGCCCGAGCAGTACCGGCGGATCCGACTGCCCGGCCCCGCTCCGGAGTTCGCCATCTGCGCCAACGGCGGCGAGCTCCTCGTACGCGGCGAGCCCGACCTCGCCTGGCGCGAGCGCGTGCGCGAGGCGCTGGCCGCCGAGTGCGCCTCGCTGGCGGAGGTCCACGAGCGCCTCGTGCGCACCGCCGACCCGGCCTGGCTGCTGAAGGAGCGCACGGCGGCCGACCTCTTCGCCTACCTCGTCGTGGACCGGCCGCTGCTGCCCGACGCCTGGGTGCGGGAGCTCGAGGAGTGGGCCGGGGAGCGCGGCTGGACCGTGTCGGTGCAGGGCCGCAAGGTCTACGCCGTGCCCAAGCCGCTCACGAAGAGCGCGGCGGTGCGGGAGGTGGCCCGGCGCACGGGCGCGGCCGAGGTGCTGGCGGCCGGCGACTCCCTGCTGGACGCCGATCTGCTGCTGGCCGCCGACCGGGCCTGGCGCCCGGGCCACGGCGAGCTGGCCGACGTCGGCTGGTCCGCCCCGCACGTGACCGCCCTCGCGACCCGGGGGGTGGCGGCGGGCGAGGAGATCCTTCGGGCGTTCGCCGGGGTCTAGGGGTCTAGGCTCGGGGCAGCGTTGTGTTGTGCCGTCGTCCCGTTGTCGTCAACGAGGAGCATCACGTGCCCGAGACCAAGAGCGCCGCGCTCACCGACGAGCTGTACGCGTACGTCCTCGCCCACAACCCGCCCCTCGACCCCGTGCAGAGCGCCCTGGTCGAGTCCACCCGCGCCCTCTTCCCGCAGGACGCGATCAAGCAGGTCGCCCGGGAGCAGGCGCCGCTGCTGGCCTTCCTCGTCCGGCTGACCGGTGCCCGGACGGTGGTCGAGGTCGGCACGTTCACGGGCCTGTCCGCGCTGGCCATGGCGCAGGCGCTGCCCGCCGACGGCCGGTTGGTCGCCCTGGACGTCTCGGAGGAGTGGACGGCCCACGCCCGCGGGGCGTGGGCCGAGGCGGGGGTGGCCGACCGGATCGACCTGCGCATCGCCCCCGCGCTGGACTCGCTGCGCGCGCTGCCCGCCGAGCCGCACATCGATCTCGCCTTCATCGACGCCAACAAGGACGGCTACGTCGACTACTGGGAGGAGATCGTGCCGAGGCTGCGCCCCGGCGGGCTGATCGTCGCGGACAACGTCCTCTTCTTCGGCGAGGTCGTCGACCCGTCCGTCACGAGCGGGCCCGCGGCGGCGATCCGGGTCTTCAACGAGCACGTGCTCGCCGACAAGAGAATGGAGTCGGTCATGCTCACGGTCGCGGACGGCCTGACCCTCGCCCGCCGCGTGGGCTGAGACGGGGTCTCATCCGACCGGGGCTCAGCCGCAGCAGCCGCCTCCGCAGCACCCTCCGCCCGCCCTGGGCGCGGCGGGGGCGGCCGCGCCGGTGCCGGTCACGGCGACGGTCGACAGCAGCTTCACGGTGTCGGTGTGGCCCTCGGGGCAGGTCGCGGGCGCGGACGACTCGGCCATGGGCCGGTTGAGCTCGAAGGTGTCGCCGCAGGCCTTGCAGCGGTATTCGTAACGAGGCATGCGGGCAGCATAAGTCAGCGCCTCGCGGCGGCGGAGCCTCAGCTCCGACCCGCCCCGCGCTCGTCGCGGATCTCCTGCACCACGCGGGCCACGGCCTGCCGCACGGCCTCCGTCTCGGTCAGGAAGTGCCACCAGTCGGGGTGCCGCCCCTCCAGGCCGCCGACCGCCCGGTCCAGCCGGGCCACCGCGTCGTCCAGCGGGCGGGCGTGCCGGGGGTCGGGGGTGCTGCGCCCGGCCATCGCGAGCCGCTGGGCGTCGCGGAGGGCGAAGCGCGTGCGCTCGACCTCCTTCTGGTGGTCGAACGCCACCTCGTCCAGCCGCCGCAGCCGGTCACCGGCGGCGGAGACGCCCTCGTCGGCGGCGTTCAGCAGGGCCCGGACGGTGCTGAGCAGCGCGGTGGCGTCCGCCCAGCGCTGCTCGTCGCGGGCCGTACGGGCCTCCGCCAGCTTCCCCTCCGCCTGCTCGACGGCCCGCGCGGTCTCCTCCGGCACCTGCTGGAGGTCCTGCCAGCACGCCGCGCTGTAGCGGCGGCGCAGCTCGCTGAGGACCGGGGCGACGCCGGCCGCCCGGGTGGTCAGGGCCTGGGCGCGGGTCCGCAGGGAGACGAGCCGCTTGTCGATCTCCGCCGCGCGCTGCGGGAGCCGCTCGGCCTCGTCCCGTACGGCATCGGCCTCGCGCTGCACGTGCTCGGCGCGGTGGACGGTCTCCGGCACGCCGTGCCGGCCGGCACCCTCGTTGAGCTTGGTCAGCTCGGGCGCGAGCGCGGCCAGCCGGGCGGCCAGCTCGTCGGCCGTCAGGCCGGCCGCCCGCGCGGCGTCCAGCGCCTCGGCGGCGGCGCGCAGCTTCTGCCGGGCCCGCTCGACGGCGGGCGCGAGCTGGGCCAGCTCGTGCTCGGCCCGGGTCAGCAGGGGGCCGAGGCCCTGGGCGAAGCGGTCCAGGTCCGCCTTGACCCGTACGAGCTCGTCCTTGGCCTTCGTCAGCTCCGTGCGCGCCCGGGCGGCGACCGAGGCCTCCAGGTCGTCGCGGTCGAGGTCGTGCGCGTCGACGGCGGTGATGTACGCGGCGGAGGCCTCGTCTATGCGCCGGCCGAACGCCTCGAAGTCGGCGGCGGCCTTGCGGGCGGCGGGCGAGGAGTCGGCGGCCGTGATCGTCTCGATGGAGATCCGCAGATCGCGCTGGGCGGTGTCCAGCTCGTAGAAGGCGGCTGCGGCCGCGTCCTTCGCCGCCTGCGCCTCCGCGCGCTGACCCTCGCCGCGTCCCCAACCCCAGCGGAACGTCGCTGTCACTTGCCCTCTCCCGATGGATCGCCCCAGGCCCGGGTGTCATTCTCCCACCCGTCCCGGTCGAACACACGGGCCGGTCAGCCGGCGGTGCGGATGTCGATCGCGCCGTTGGCGCTGCGCGCCTTGATCGTGTGGCCGCTCGCGTCGTCGCGGGGGACGCGGACGTGGATGCCGCCGTTGCCGGAGTCCGTGTCGACCTTGTAGGAGGAGCGGGGCACGACGACGGTGGTGGCGCCGTTGTCGGTGTCGGTCTCGACGAGGTCGGGCACCGCGTTGGTCTCGAGGTGGATCGCCCCGTTCGAGCTGCCGGCGGTCACCTTCTTCGCGCCGATGCCCTTGGCGGTGATCTCCCCGTTGGAAGTCCTCAGGTCCAGCGTGCCGTTGGAGTCCCGGACGTCGATCGCGCCGTTGTCCGACGTGATCTTCAGGGGGGTCTCGAAGCCGCGGGCCTTCACCGCGCCGTTGTCGTCCTTCACGGTGACGGTGACCCCGCGCGGCACCTCGATCCGGTGCTTGGCGTCGCACTCCACGCTGATGCCGCCGCAGTGCAGGCGCAGCTTCAGGGTGTTGCCGTCCATCTCCCACGACGCGCTGGCGGACCCGCCCACCGTCCAGTAGTCGAACCACCGGGTCACCTTGACGTCCTTGCCCTCGCCGCGGCCGGGCACGAGCTCGACCTCGGAGTCGTCCGAGTCCACGACGAGCTCCCGCCCGCTGATCGAGAACGTCTTCTCCTCGGGCTTCGCGTCGCGCGCGTCGGCCGAGCCGCACCCGGTCAGCGCCGTCCCGGCGATCAGGGTTCCGGCCGCGAGAGCGGAGAGGCGGACGACGCGGCGGGCACGGGGAAGCATGGTGATCTCCGATTCGGCGGGTGGGTGGTGGATCGCGGCCCGGCGGGGCGGGGTGCCGCGTCTTCCAAGAGCGTAGGGACGGAATTCGGCCCGCGGGATACGGCCTGCTACCGGATCGGGGGTGGTGCTGGCACCACCCCCTCTCGCGTTTGCGAGGACCGGGGTGAGGCAAGGTAGGCTGTCTTTTCGTTCCAGGGCGCATAGCTCAGCGGTAGAGCGCCGCTCTTACAAAGCGGATGTCGGCGGTTCAAATCCGTCTGTGCCCACCAGCGACTGAAAGCCCCGGCGGTCTCCGCCGGGGCTTTCGCGCTGTCGAAACGGGAGCGAAACGGGAGCGGAGCCGGAGTCGTCGGCCGTGCCTCGTCAGCCGCGCCCCGTCAGCTCCTCTATGCGTTCCGCGAAGCCGGCTCTCGGCAGCGGGAGGTCGACCTCGTCCACGTACTCGACGGCGCCGGGGACGTACCCCACGACCGCCGCTGCCGCGTCCGGCGGCAGGCGGTGGCCGGGTGGGGCGACGGCCTCGAGGGTGATGCCCCAGGTGACGGCGGCGTCGTAGGGGTCGGTGGCCGGTCTGGCGGCCGGGGCGCGGGGGTCGGGGGAGGTCTGGGCGTGCCACCAGAGGGCCTCGCCGACCTCGGCGAGGGCCAGGTGGTGGAGGCAGAGGCAGTGGGCGGCGGTCACGTCGCCGGCGCCGGCCGCGTACTGCCACCAGAAGCGGGCGGAGTCCTGGCGGCCGGCGAGCTCCAGTACGCAGGCGAGGACGCGGGCGCCCTCGGGCTCGGGGACGCGGCCCCCTATGAAGGTGGCCATCTGGTGGAGCGCGTCCGGCTGGCCGATCACCAGGCGGCACAGCCGCCGCAGGTCCTCGGCGGCCTCGTGGGCCCGTCG
>KL569488.1:11446-12317 GCA_000715685.1 Streptomyces lilacinus | reverse complement strand
CCGCCGGTCCGGGCCTGCCGCACGGCGTCGTCGAAGGACAGGGCGCCGTGCAGCATCCGGTCGGCGAGCCGGGCGGCCAACCGGGTCTCCGCGGCGACGAGTTCCCGCGGGGTGTACGGGGCCGGGACCAGGCGGGCCACGGCCAGGAGCCGGTCGATCCGGTCAGTCCGTGCGGCGGTCATCGCCGTCCCCCTCCTCCTGGCCGAAGGTCTGCCTGAGCCGCCGCCGCGCGTAGCGGACGGTCGAGCGGACCCCGGCCTCGGTTATGCCCAGGACGCGGGCGGTCTCCTTGGTGCTGAAGCACAGGCCGAAGCGCAGCACCATGACGTCGCGCTGCCGGTCGGGCAGTTCGTTGAGCGCCTGGTAGAGGGCGAGGGACTCGACGAGCGCGTCAATGGGGTCGTCGGCCTCGCGCAGCGCGACGGTCTCGAAGGCGGCGACGTCGACGACGACCGGGCGCCGGCCGCGCGCCCGGGCCAGGTCGGTGGTGCGGTTCTTGACGACCCGCCAGGCGTACGCCTCGGGCACGGGCTGCCGCAGCACGGCCGGCCAGGCGAACATCAGCTGCTCGAAGGCCAGGTCCACGGCCTCCTCGGCGTCCGCCCTGGATTGCAGGTGCAGTTCGGCCCAGCGCACGTACGGGCCGCGGTAGAGCTGGTGGAAGGCGTGGAAGTCGGCCGGCATGCCCGGCAGGGCGGCCACGCCGGGCGGGCGGGAGGGGGATCCGGGGTGGTCGTCCTCGCTCACCTCTCGTCCTCCTCGTGCCGGTCGCGGCCGCGGGCGAGCTCGGAGATGCCCGCCCGTACCTGGGCCGCGGCCAGCCACCGCAGTGCTATCCGTACGTCTGAGCCTGTCTCTTATACACATCTCT
>KL569488.1:8421-11167 GCA_000715685.1 Streptomyces lilacinus | reverse complement strand
CCACGTCGCGTACGAGTTCCACATTCACGGACCCCTCGGATCCCTCCGTTTGTGACCGGCGGTGCCTCCCCGCGCAGCACCGGAGAGCTGAAGGTTTGCTCTCTGACCTCAGTAGCGTCCCGGACCGCTCAATCGTGCATTCGAACCGGCGGATTCTTACGGAGTGCTACTCGCCGGTTACGTATGTGTCGCGGTCGGCGCTTCAGTGGCTGCCCACGGAGGGCAGCAAGGGGCTGCCGTTGCGGTCCAGCCAGGCGCGGTAGACGGGGTTGGCGGCGGCGACGTCCACGTAGGCGGCCATCAAGTCGCCGAAGAGCTCGTCCAGTTCGTGCAGCGGCAGCGAGCCGGAGCGGGAGGCCAGGGAGAGCTGGGCGGTCAGCGGGTCGCCGGCGAGGGGGCGGATCACCGTGCCGGGCGCCGGGTCGGCGGTGGGCTGCGCGGGGCGGACGGCCTCGCCGCAGGCGACGAGGTCGGCGGCGGTGGTCGTGTCGCGGACGTGGACGAGGCGGGGGTCGCACCCCGCCGCCGTGAAGGCCCGGCGCAGGGCGGTGGCCTCGTCGTCGGCGGTGGGGTCGACGATCCAGGCGTCCCGGGCGAGTTCGGGCAGGTGCACGACCGGCCGGGCCGCGGCCGGGTGGCCGGCGGCCAGGGCCACGAAGCGGGGCTCGCGGGCGATGAGGACGCGGCGCTCCACGCCCGCCGGCACGTGCAGGGGGAAGCCCGCGGCCTCGTGCACGAAGGCCACGTCCAACTGATTGGTCGCGAGGAGCTGGAGGAGGGTGTTGGAGGAGACGTCTATGTGAATCGTGGTGTCGGTGTCCGGAAGGCGCTGGTGGATGCGGCGCAGCCAGCCGGCCACCGCGCGGCTGCCGATGCTGCCGATGCGCAGGCGCAATCCCCCGACGCCGACGGCGGCCTCCCGCGCCGCGGTCACCAGGGCCGCCATCTCCGCGATGATCGGCCGGGCCCGGGTGAGGACGGAGTGCCCCAGCGGAGTGGGTCGGCTGCCGGTCTGTCCTCGGGTGAACAGCAGCCCGCCGACGGTGGTTTCGATGCGCCGGAGCTGAGTGGTCAGGGAGGGCTGGGTCATGCCGAGCCGCACCGCGGCCTTCCGCACGCTTCCGGTGTCCGCGATGGCGCAAAGTGCACGGAGGTGCCTGACCTCGAGCTCCACGAGGGGAGCATATCGGCCGCCTCGTACGTCACACCAGACACATCCCGGCCGGTGGCGGGCTGTTGGCGGGGCATGGGAGGCCCGTACGGAGGGGGAGTGGCGGAGGATAGGCGATTGGATGGCGTTATGGCCAACTGGCATCATCCGCACCATTGATAACTCGTCAGAGACTCATGGGGAACAACCGTTCACCCGTTGAGCCCTCGGCCGTCGATCCCACCTCGACGGACGCGCAGGGCTCTCGGTACGAAAGGGAGTCCCCCACATGAAACCCTCCACGATGGTGCTGTCGGCCGTGCTCGGCCTCGGGCTCGCGGCCACGATGACCGCCGTCCCCGCCTCCGCCGCGACGGCTCCGCAGGGATCGCAGTACACGCAGTCCTCGTACGCGGGCTCGGCGACCGAAGAGGCCAACAACAAGGCCTTCTTCGACGCCGTCATGAAGTCCGCGAAGGCCAAGCAGGCCGCCTCGCCGGGCCTGAGAGTCGTCACCGTCACCTACGACGCCAGCCGGGCGCCGAGCTTCGCGCAGGAGATAGCCAACAGCGCGCAGATCTGGAACAGTTCCGTCCGCAACATCCAGCTGCGCGCCGGTTCCAACGCCGACTTCCGCTACTACGAGGGCAACGACTCGCGCGGCTCGTACGCCAGCACCGACGGCCACGGCCGCGGCTACATCTTCCTGGACTACCAGCAGAACGAGCAGTACGACTCCACCCGCGTCACCGCGCACGAGACCGGCCACGTGCTCGGTCTGCCGGACCACTACTCCGGCCCGTGCAGCGAGCTGATGTCGGGCGGCGGCCCCGGCCCGTCCTGCACCAACCCCTACCCGAACTCCGCCGAGCGGAGCCGGGTCAACCAGCTCTGGGCGAACGGCCTGAAGTCCCTCGACCGGGACGTCTTCGCCAAGGTGCGGTGAGCCGCGCAGCGGTGAATCCGGCCTGAGTGCTGAGTGCTGAGTGCTGAGTGCTGAGTGCTGAGTGCCGCGGCCCGGCCCCCGAGGAGGGGGCCGGGCCGCGGTGCGTCTCGGTCCGGGGAGGCGAGGTGGCGGACTACGCCTCCGACTCCTCCGGTCGGCGCATCAGGTACACGGCCCCCGAGCCCGCCGCGAAGAGGGCGAAGACCGAGACCGCCGTGCTGAGCCAGCTCGCGCCCAGCCACTGGCCGCCGAAGTAGCCGAGGCTCACGCTGTACGCCGCCCAGGTCAGGCCGGCCAGCGCCGACCAGGGGAGGAACTCCGCCACCCTGCGGTGCATCACGCCCGCCCCGAGGCTGACCACGGACCGGCCGGCGGGCGCGAAGCGCGCGAGGACGACGAGCGGGCCGCCGCCGCGCAGCAGGGCCGTGCCGATCCTGGCCTGGGCGGCGGTGAGCCGGCGGGAGCGGGCGATGGCGCGGTCGAAGCGGTCGCCGCCGCGCCAGGCGACGCGGTACGCGACCATGTCGCCCATCACGGAGGCGGTGGCGGCGCACATCACGAGCGCGAACATGTCGGAGAAGCCCGCACGGCCCTGCGCGGCCTCACCCCTGTCTCTTATACACATCTCTGAGCGGGCTGGCAAGGCAGAC
>KL569488.1:7090-8174 GCA_000715685.1 Streptomyces lilacinus | reverse complement strand
CAGAGATGTGTATAAGAGCACGCCGCTGGGCAGCACGGGAAGGAACACGTCCAGGAGTACGGACAGGCCGACGATCACGTATATCCATGGGGTTCCGGCCAAGGCCCCCAACTGCTCCAGCACGTCCTGATCTCCCGGTACGGTCCCCCGCCGCGACGTCGCAGGGGAGCGGCAGGGGCGGCCTTGACAACCGTACAGCGTACGCGTGGGGCTGCTGTGAAGTGTGTGCGGGGGTGGGTGATGTCGTACGGATCACCTGCGCATTGCGTCACATATGGGCCCCGGATCGGACGGCGCGTCATACGCGGTCAGGGGCCCGGCGGACCGGGCCCCTGACGGGTCGAGCGGTGGCGCGGGACGAGGTCAGTCCCGTCGGCCGCGACCGAGGAGCCGGTCGACGGAGAGCGCGCCGGGGCCGGTGAAGACCAGCAGCAGGAACGCCCAGCAGAACATCGCGGACGCCTCGCCGCCGTTCTGCAGCGGCCAGAGCGCCATGCTCTGGTGCACGTCGAAGTAGGCGTACGCCATCGAGCCGGAGGCTATGAAGGCGGCGCTGCGGCTGCCGACGCCGAGCAGCACGAGCACGCCGGCGACGAGCTGGATCACCGCGGCGTACCAGCCGGGCCAGGTGCCCGCCGGGACCGTGCCGCCGTTGCTGCCGGGGGCGCCGCCGAGCACGCCGAAGAGGGACGCGGCGCCGTGGCAGGCGAAGAGCAGGCCCACGACGATGCGGAAGAGGGAGAGGACGTACGGGCGGGCGGCGTCGAGCCGCCCGGTCAGCGACTGGGCGGACGGCGTGGGAGGCATGGGGCGAGCTCCTCGTATCGGGGACGGACGGGGAAACGACGAGTACTGACGAGTGCTACAGGTTAGGCACGCCTAACGGTACTTGCAAGTTCAAGTTTCTAGTTTTTCGCCCCGAAAGTCGAGGGTGGGCCCCCTCCCACAGGGGCTCACCCCATGGGTGTCAGCAGCTGTTGAGGATGCCGGCGAGGGCGTTCTTCTCGGCGGCGTCGACGGTCAGCTTGTAGTCGTACTTCACCGAGACCCACATGCGGGCGTACTCGCAGCGGTAGGACTTCAG
>KL569488.1:0-6802 GCA_000715685.1 Streptomyces lilacinus | reverse complement strand
GGCGGCAGCCACTGGGCGGGGTCCTTGTCGCCCTTCTCCTGGTTGACGCGGTCGGTGACCGCGATCAGCTGCGAGCGGGTGAGGTCGTTGGCGAAGGCCTGGCGCTGCGCGGTGGTCCAGGCGCTGGCGCCCGAGCGCCACGCCTGGGCGAGCGGCACGATGTGGTCGATGTCGATGTCCTGGGCGTCGGTCCAGGTGGCGCCGTCGTACGGCGAGAACCACGTGCCGGAGACGGCCGCACAGCGGCTGTCCTGCTGGACGTCCTTGCCGTCGCGCTTGAGGACGACCTCGCGGGTGTTGCACTGCCCGTACTGGGTGATCCAGTGCGGGAACTTCGACCGGCTGTACCCGTCCATCGAGCCCTCGGCCTGCACCGTCAGCTTGCCCAGCTCGGCGCGGGCCGTCGTGGCGTCCGGCGGGGTGGGCGGCGCGGCCTGCGCCGCCGGACCGTTCAGGACGAGCGAGCCGACGAGGGCGGCGAGCCCCGCGACGACCGCGGTGCGGCGCGCTGCGGTACGACGCGCGTAGACGCCGGGCGTGGCGGAGGGGGCGCGCAGTCCGGGCATGAGTACTCCCTTGAGGGTGGTGGGGGTGCGGGCCGACGAAGCGCGGCCAGGATTGCGGCGACGGATGGCAAGGGGGTGGTCGCCAGGTGTCAGGATGGCGACGGGGTCATGTCAAAGCAAGGGTTTGCGGGCGTGAGATGTAACCGGAATGAGGCGTGCCGGGTGCGCGTCTGACGCGTCGCCAGGTGGTGGGTGGCGTACGGGGGTTCGCCGGCGGGAGGCTGTCGGCGTGTGGCGCCCGGCGCTCGTCGCGGCGCTGGTCACGGGGCTCGTCGCGGGCTCTCGGCGCGCGGCTTCCGCCACCCATCCCGTACCCTGGGGGAAGCAGAAGGGGAGTAGCTCTTCGCCGGACCGTCGACATACTGCTGGGCCTCGCGCCCGGCCGGCGCCCGGAGGCCCGTCCGTCACGTTCGTCACGGAGGGGCCAGCGAGACCTTCGGCCGCAGTGTCCACGACGCTGCCGTGCCGAAGCGACCCCTGACTCCGATCCGATGGTGCGGGTGCTGTGTTCGGCGCGGTGGCTCACCGCCCACCGACAGAGGAAACCGACCCCTGTGTTCAGCTTCACCGTCGCCGCCCTGGTCTTCGGCGTGATCTTCCTTGCCGAGCTGCCGGACAAGACCGCCCTCGCCGGCCTCATGCTCGGCGCCCGCTACCGCGCCTCCTACGTCTTCGCCGGCGTCGCGGCCGCCTTCCTCGTCCACGTCGCCCTCGCCCTCGCGGCGGGCAGCGTGCTGACCCTCCTCCCGCACCGACTCGTCCAGGCCGTGGTCGGCGTCCTCTTCCTCGCGGGCGCGGCGATGCTGCTGCTGAAGAAGGACGAGGAGGACGAGGGGGTCGCCAAGCCCGCCGACCAGTCCTTCTGGAAGGTGTCCGGCGCGGGATTCATGCTGATCCTGGTCGCGGAGTTCGGCGACCTCACCCAGATCATGACCGCCAACCTCGCCGCCCGCTACGACGACCCCCTCTCGGTGGGCGTGGGCGCGGTGCTGGCGCTGTGGACGGTGGCGGCCCTCGGCATCCTCGGCGGCCGCACGCTGATGCGCTACGTACCGCTGAAGCTCATCACGAAGGTGGCGGCGCTGGTGATGCTGGCGCTGGCGGGCTTCAGCCTGTACGAGGCGGCGGTGGGGTGAGCTACGAGCGCGGCGGACCGTCCAGGAGGTTGGTGATCAGCTTCCGCAGCCGCCCCTCGCGGACGGTCTCGACCCCGTGCACGAGCTGCGCCCCGTAGACGACGGCGGTCCCGGCGGGCGGCGCGCTGGTCCAGCGGGTGCGCGGGACGCCGCGCAGGGCGGCGGTCGCCGCCGGCCCGGCGTGGTGCGAGATCTCGCGCACGAAGCGCGTACCGGGCAGGAACGCGCTGCCGGGACCCGCGGCGCGCTCGGTCCACAGCGCGTCGGACGAGCAGGTGTCGACGTAGAACTCGCCGCCCCGCTCCGCCTCCTGCAGATGGAACGCCACCCGCGCCACGCGCTGCGGCCGCTTCGCCGGGTCGCTCACGCCGTGCACGTGCGGCTCGATCCGGTCGCCGGGCCCGAGGTCGTGGTAGTCCCACGGCGTGGCGCCCGCGACCGACGGAAACACCCGCCGTATCGCCGGCAGCGCCCGCTCGACGGCGAACGCCAGGATCTCCTCGGCCTCACCCGGCGCCGCCATCCCGTCACTGGGCCGCGCGGGCACCCAGCCGGTGGCGGCGAGGTGCTCGTCCAGCACCTTGGTGAGCCGCTCGGTCTCGTCGGGGGTGAGGAAGCCCTCGATGGTGTGGACGGCCAGCGTCTCGGTCATGTGGATCACGGCTCTGACTCCCCTTCGCGTCATGTGCGGAGTGGTGCGGAGCGTGGTGCGGAGCGGTGCGCTCCCCGCATTCCAGCGGAGGGCGCGCACGGGTGCCAAGCCCGTTGCCGCGCCACCCGGGAGCGCGGAGGCGCGCACGCGGGGGCGTTGGGGGGCGCGCGGTTCCTTCAGAGCCTGCCGCGCAGGCTCCGGCGATTGGCCTCGCGGACCCTCTCCTTGAGCTCGGCTCGCCGGAAGCCTGGCTCTGCGGGGACGGTCCAGATGCCTCGACATGACGTGGTCGCGGCGCACAGCTGGGTTCGTTCGGGCAGCTCCGTCGCCAGTGCCAGGGCTTGGTAGCCGACTACGCGTCGAGTGCCGCAGGCGAGGCAGGTGCTGATGCCCTCGCTCGCTCTCCAGCTGGTCTCGTGAAGGCAGGGCGGGGTCTCCGCGCACCGTTGTCGCTCCGGCGGACGGTTCGTGTGCTGAGGCGCATGACGAACAGCCGAAGCGTGCTCAAGGGGGCGACGCGGCACCCGGCAGGCCACCCACCAGATGGCGAGAAGAAGCAGCGACAGGGCCACGTTGAACTGCGATGCCGTCATGAGTGGGCTGCCCGCTGGTGCAGTCCCATCGCCTCTGCCATCGCTGCGGCAGTGTGCTTGTCGCCCTGCCGTACGGCCTCGTACCGCGTGGCTTTGATCGCCTTGCATCGAGGACAGCCTTCCGCCGCCGACGGCAGAGCGTTCGCCTGAGGGGCGCTAGCCTGATTCCGCATCGAACCTCCTGGTGTTGCAGGGGTGAGATGTCGGCCTCGGCGGGGGCTCACACGGTGGTGCAAGCACCGATGAGCCACATCCGCCGAGGCCTTTCTGATGTCCGCGACAAAAGAAGTCGCAGCGTTACTACGACGCTACTCACAGTATTTCTGCGAGTCAAGTCCTCCTGTGTCTACCCCTGTTGGGCCGGCTCTGGAAGTCTTGGTGCGACATGAAGGGAGGGTGGCCATGGCCTCGGGCTTCGGCTTGGTCGTACGTTTCACGCTTCGTGACGCGGACGCTGCGCAAGCCTTCGACGAGTTGGTGGCACGGACGCTCGAGGGGATCCAGCGGGACGAGCCGGGGACGTCGGTGTATGCCATTCACCGCGTTCCGGGGGAGCCCAACCTTCGGATCTTCTACGAGCTGTACGAGAGTCGCGCGGCGTTCGAGGCTCACGAGCAGCAGCCGCACACCAAGCACTTCCTGGTCGAGCGAGAGAAGTACGTGACGAGAACGGACGTGACGTTCCTGGAACACGTTGGCGGAAAGGTGTGAGCTGATCAGTGGCCCCTCAAGGCCAGCGCGCCTTCGGCGCGCGGGTGGCGGAGCTTCGTGTGCGGCGCGGGCTGACGCAGAAAGAACTGGCCGCCGCGCTCGGCCGGACCGCGAGCTGGCTCTCCCAGGTGGAGCGCGGCGTCCAGCCGGTCAACCGGCTGGACGTGCTGCGCCTGCTCGCCGACGGCCTCGGCGTTTCCCTGCAGGAACTGCGGCCCGATGCGCCGCAGCCCGCCGAGGCTCCCGAGCCCGCGCCTCAGAGCAATGACCTCGACTCGGTCCGGCTCCTGCTCTCCGGACACCCGGCTCTCGAGAGCCTGCTGGCCACCAACGCGACGCCTCCCGAGCGGCCGCTCTCCGCGCTACGGGCAACTGTCGAACGTGCCTGGTCCCTTGCGCACAGCGACCGTTTCGCCGAGCTGAGCGCGTCGCTGACGGAACTCGTCCCGATGCTGGAATCGGCCGTGCGGAGGGGCGATGGCCGCGAGCGCCCCGAGGTGTACGGTCTGCTCGCCCGCACCTACCAGGCGGTGGCGGCGGCCTTCACGCGTCAGAACGAGGCGGACGCCGCCTGGGTGGCGGCGGACCGTGCCATCGCCGCGGCCGAGCGAGCCGGCGACGTGTTGGAGGTGTTCGCCGGCACCTATCGTCTCGCCCACGCCTTGGTACGACTGAAGCGCTACGACCAGGCCGAGCACGTGGCCTCGACAGCCGTGAAGGTTCTCTGTCGGCAAAGCCACTATGCCGGATCGTCCCCGGAGTCGATGTCCGTCCTCGGCTCACTGCATCTCGTACTGGCCCTGGTCCACGCACGCTGCGGAAATCGCGCGGACACCCTGCGTCGGCTGGGAGACGCTCGCCGTGTAGCGGGGCGGTTGGGCGTGGACCGCAATGACTTCAACCTTGAGTTCGGTCCGACGAACGTCGAGATTCACGCGGTGTCCATGGCCGTCGACCTCGGCGACGCCGGGGAAGCGCTCGACGTGGCCCGCCGACTGGATGCCTCCGGTCTGTCCGCCGAGCGCCAGGCCCGGCTGGCCCTGGATGTAGGGCGTGCCCACGCTCAGCTCCGGCACGTCGAGGAAGCGCTCGCGTGCTTCCTCGGCGCCGAAGAACTGGCGCCGGAGATGATCCAGTCGCATACCACGGCACGTTCGGCGATCCGAGACCTCGTCCTGGTGGCGGGTCGCGGGGCTTCCTCGGAGTTGCTTGCCCTTGCCCGGCGGACGGACGCGATGGCGTGAGTCCGGCTCTCCCGAAGCTGCCGACCGTTGGGTGACGCCGAGCGGGCGAGGTGCGAGCCGCAGGACTCCGGGCTTTCATGGAAGCAGAGGCCTTCGTCCCAGAAGGATTCGCCATGGGGTTCTTCGACTCGGTGGGTGACTTTTTCAGCGACGCCTACGACGCCGTGCGCGGCGGCGTGGAAGAGACATGGAACATCTTCACAGAAGCCGCGAACCGTCTCCTCGGCCTTCCGGACCTCCTCGTGTGCCTGGTGGGGATCCACCCCCGCAAGAAGCTCCGGCTCCGCGTCCTGATCCTGCGCGACGAGCACGGGCGCGCGCTGATGTCCGAGCGTGACGTCCTGCCCGCGGTCGAGCTCGCCAAGGACGTCTTCGACGATCAGTGCGAGGTCGACGTGCTCGCCGTGGGCGACATCATGATCCGCACCCTGCCCGACTCGGCCCCCGTGGCCGCACTGGAAGTGGGCTGCACCTGGGACGCGTGGTGGGAGGACTTCGGTGCGGCGGGCCAGTACTTCCGCGACAACCACGCCAGCGGCGGCTTCCTCGGCTATGCCCGCCCGGTCACGGTCTTCATCGTCCGCGAGGTCCGTGGCAGGACGGGCTGCTCACTGGGCCCGCTCACCGACTACGTCACCGTGGATGTCGCCGGGATGGCCAACCCCACCGCCCCGGACGGCCGCCCGCGGATCCTCGCCCACGAAGTGGCCCACGCCTGCGGTCTGCCGCACGACGACGATCCGAACAACCTGATGGAACCCAACGGCCCGGGCACCGCCCTCGGTATCTGGCAGGAGTGCTTCTTCAGGAACTCGCGTCACGTCACGTATCTGTGAGCACGCCTGCCTGACCTGACTCGGCCAGCGCCGACCCCACCTCACCAGCGGTTGTAAGGCACCTCCCGCCGCACCAGCGCCCTCGCCGGCGGCTCGCCCGTGCGGCGGGCGTGGGCCATCCGCTCGCGCACCTCGGCGAGGGTGCGCGGGCGGTAGCCGGGGCCGGTGGAGCAGCCCATGGGGAAGCTGATGCCCGCGTGGAGGAGGACCGAGAGCGTGCGCCAGGCGGCCTTGTCGCGGCGGCGGGGCGGGGCGAAGGCCGAGCCCACGTGGGTGAGGAGTGCGGTGCAGCGGGGGCACTTCCGGGGGTGGTCGTGGGGGCCGGGGCGGGGTTGTTTGTAGGAGGCCCGGCAAGGGATGCAGACGTACGAGGTCTTCGCGGGAGGCACGCGGTCAGCCTAAGGAGGACCCGGCGTTCAGTCGAAGCGGATGTGTTTCGCCCCCGTCCACGCCCGGCGCAGGCGCCCCCGCAGGGGGCTGTCCGTGTTCGGGGTGAGGCGCAGGCCCGCCGACGCGGCGATGTGGTCGGCGACTTGGGGGATCGAGATGTGGTCGGTCCGGATGTGTTCGGCGAATTCGGGGGCGCGCAGGCGCTCCAGGCACAGGTCGAGCTTGGAGACGGCGAAGCTCTCGCGCCGCAGGGGCGCGTCCTTGCCGCCGACGAGGCGGACCGCGTGGCCGAAGCCGCGTTCGCGCAGGCGGCGCAGGACCGTCGCGCGGTCGGCCAGGAGCGCGAAGTGGCGTACGTCGTGGCCGCGTTCGCGCAGGCGGCCGACGGTTTCGTGGAAGTACGCGGGGTCGACGACGGTCATGGGGACGATCACCGGGCCCTCGTGCCGGGTGAGGGCGAGGTCCAGGACCTCGTACACGCCCTGTCGCCAGGCCGGCAGGTCCTGGAAGTCGCCGCGCAGCGCCGGCGGCAGCATCCGGTGCAGGCCGAAGCCGACGTGCTCGGGGTCGCAGACGACGCTGCCCGGCAGTCGTCGTCGTAGTTCGTTGGCGGTCTGGGTTTTGCCGCCGCCGAAGGGGCCGTTGATCCACAAGAGCATGGGCAGACCTTAAAG
>JNXU01001787.1 GCA_000715685.1 Streptomyces lilacinus | reverse complement strand
CGCCGTACTGGTTGTTGAGGACCCAGTGCCACCCGTACTGGTTGCTGAGGTTGTGGGCCCCGTAGCTCCAGAAGACGTGCGAGGGGCTGACGGCCGGGTTCTGGTTCTGCGGGTAGATGCAGACCGCGCCGTACGGGCACCCTGCCCACGGGCCGTCGGCGGGCTTGGCGTCGGCCGTGCCGACCGCCATGACGCTCACCGTGGCGGCCGCGACCGCCAGCGCCGCCACCCGGCGCACCGTCCTCTTCCTGAATGTCTCGTGCAGTGCCATGCGGGATTTCCCCCTCACCGATCACGGATCCGGAACCGACGAACGCCCGCCGCGTCGCAGCGGTGAGCACGACAGCGAGTCTCCTCGGATCCGACGGGACACCCCAGCCCCTTCGTCGCTCCTCGAAACCGCCAGGTGCCCGACGCCCCCGGAGACGAACCAGGTCTCTTCGGGGCATCCGAGCCCCAGGACCAGACCAGGGGACGGTCCGACCCCCCCGTCAGGTGCTCTCGCCGCCACCGCCCCGGGTGACGGCGAGCAGCGCCATGTCGTCGGTGATGCGACCGCCGGTGTGGTGGCCCACATCGGCGAGGAGGGCGTCGAGCAGCTCGTCCGGCCCGGAGAAGTCGTGCCCGGTCAGCCGGGCGGCGGGGTCGTAGAAGACGCCGGCGCGGTCGCGGGCCTCGGTGAGGCCGTCGGTGTACAGCAGGAGCGTCGCCCCCGGCGGGAACGGCACCGTGTCGGTCCGGCCCTCGCCGAGGCAGAGCTCCGCCAGCGCCAGCGGGAGCGCCGGCTCGGACGGCTCCACGCCGCGCACCCGGCCGCCGTGCAGCAGCAGGGGCGCCGGGTGGCCGTGGTTGAGCAGCCGCACCTCGTCGCCGGAGTGGGGGATCTCGGCGAGCACGCTCGTGACGAACCCCTCGGTCCGCTCGAGCCCGTCCCGCCGCCGCGCTTCCCGCAGCAGCGCCCGATCCAGCCTGGCCGCGATCCGTACGAGGGTGGGTTCCTCCTCGGCGGCCTCCCGGAACACCCCCAGCGTCACGTCCACCGCCTTGACCGCCTCCATGCCCTTGCCCCGGACGTCGCCGACCAGGCAGCGCACACCGTAGGGAGTGTCCTGCACGCCGTACAGGTCGCCACCGATCTGCGCGTCCTTGACGGCCGACTGGTACCGCACGGCGATCCGCAGGGGCCCGATCGAGGCCGGCGGCCGCGGCAGCACGGCCCGCTGCACGGCGAGGGCGACGTCACGCGCGGACTGCAGCCGCACCTCGCTGTAATACATGAGGCGATTGACGACCACGGCGAAGGCCGAGACGGTCGCCACCGCCGCCAGCTCGCTCCGCCCACCGGGATCCCCGATGAACCCGAAGTGGACGAGCAGCGCGGCGTCGGCGCCACAGGCACCGAGACCCGCCAGCACCGTCGCGCGCAGCGACAGCAGCGCGGCGGCCGTCATCGGCGCGGCCGTATAGAAGGCCTCGGCGCTGAAATGCGGCGAGGTATTGTAGTCCAGGGCGGCCCCTCCGGCGAGCAGCAGGACGGGCAGCAGCCGCAGATGGCGCAGGCACCACCGCCTCCGGCCGGCGCGCCCCGCACTCGGTGCCCTCACGTACCCGCTCCCACTCTGTCGTGCCGTGCGACACGATCAAGCATCCTCGCGCCGGATGACGGCTGCCAGTCCTGGGGCGGCCGTATGGGTACGCACCGGAGCGCTCGTACGGGGCAGCGGGCCCCCGACGGTCAGGGCCGCCCGGCCACGAGGTGATCGCGCGGCACGGCGATCACTACGGTGACGCGGGGCGGCCCGGCACCCTCAGCCGGCCGCCGGGGTGGCGCAGGCGAGGTGTCCCCAGCCGTCGGGGTTCTTCGCGATGGTCTCGCCCTTCGCATACGGCTTTCCGCAGCGGCACCGCCCGGGGAACTTCGCCTTGAGGGACCCCCTGGTCCGCCCGCTCTGCGGCCGCCGGGCCGCCCCGGAGGCCGACGCGGGCTTGCGCCCGCGACCGCCGGAACCGGTGCCGGGCACGGTCTCCGGAGCCGGCAGGGCGGAACCGAGCGAGGTGCCCGCGGCCAGCTGCGCACGGGCGGTGTGGCTGGCGGCGGCGTCCGCGGCGGCGTTGAGGGGGTCGCCGTCGACCTGGTGGGCCGGGACGTAGACGAACTCGACCGTGCGGTCGCTCAGGAGCTCGTCGATCCGCATCACGAGCGGCTGGTTGGCCACCGGGGTGCCCGAGGCGGTCTTCCACCCCTTCCTCTTCCAGCCCGGCAGCCACGTCGTCACGGCCTTCATCGCGTACTGCGAGTCCATCCGCACCTGCAGGGGCACAGCCGGGTCGGTGGCCTCCAGCAGCTCCTGGAGAGCCGTCAGTTCGGCGACGTTGTTCGTCGCGGTCCCCAGCGGGCCGGCCTCCCAGCGGAGCACCTCACCGGTGGCGTCCCCGATGACCCACGCCCAGGCGGCAGGCCCGGGATTCCCCTTCGACGCGCCGTCGCACGCGGCGATGATCTGTTCGTGCATCCCTCCATGGTGCCAGCCCGCCCGCGCCCGTATGACCTCCCGGCCGGAACCTAGCGCCTGTCCTGGAGGGTGTAGCCGCCGGCGACGACGGACGAGTCCGCCGCCGGTGCCATGCACGGAGTGAGCGGCGGCTTCTTCTCCGCCTTCAGCGAGGCCCCGGTCAGGCCGATGCGGGCGCCGCCGCCCTTCCCCGCCTCCGGGACGTAGAAGCTCACGCCCATGCGGACGTGCGGCTCGAGCATGGTCCGCCAGGGGTGGCCGGGGCTGGTGCGCTCGAGGGTGCCGGTGACCGTGGCGGTGGGGCCGCCGGTGGTCAGGCAGTCGACCTTGAAGTCGCCCCAGTAGACCTGCGGTTTGCCTCCCGGCTCCTCGATCTTGTGGTAAATGCGGAACGTCCCCCAGGACCGCAGGGGCTTGTTGCCCCGGGCGAAGGTGCTGTGGGCGTCGACCGAGACCTGGATGTCGTTGCCGGCCGCCGGGTAGTCCATCCGGGCCCTGCCCTGGACGGAGGAGCTGGTCGTGGTCTCCGCGGTGGGGGCGGGCGACGGGGGAGTGGTCGCCACCGCGGCACCGACCGGGACGGTCAGGGCCGTGGCGATGGCGAGCAGGGCGATGACGCGAAGGGGTTTCCTCTGCACGGAACTCTCTCCGATCGGGAGCGGCGTTGGCTGCTCCGATCCTGGTCCGTGGGCCGGCTCGCCGGCGTCCACCGCTCGTACGGGTGCGATCCGCCGCCCGGCCGGAAGCCGACACCGGCCGATGATCCGCCGGGCGTACGTCCACC
Organism: Streptomyces lilacinus; assembly: GCA_000715685.1. Lineage (GTDB taxonomy): Bacteria > Actinomycetota > Actinomycetes > Streptomycetales > Streptomycetaceae > Streptomyces > Streptomyces lilacinus. The sequence continues at coordinate 3,568 of JNXU01001787.1, read as the reverse complement.
TCCGCCGTACGGGTGAGGCGTCGGGGCGGCGCGGGACGACCCACCGGTCGCCGGACGACCCTCGCCGGTTGCCGCTCCGACCTGGGAGCATCAACGGTGTGGAGGTCGGGGCGGGAGGGAGAGAGACGGTGCCGCGTTTCGCCGTTCGCGAGGGCTACGCGATCTATCGGGGGCCGTCGACGGACAGCACTGTGCACGGGCACGCCGCCTTTCAGATCGCCATCGCCGCCGACACCCGGGGCAGCGTGACCATGGTGGACGCCTCCGGCACCTCTCACCGTGCGGCGGCGCTGGTGGTGCCGCCGATGGTGCGTCATCGCATGCTCGCGACGCCGCACCTGCTCACGTTCTTCGTCGACCCGCACTGTGCCTTCGCGGACCGACTGTGGGAACGCTGCGACAGCGGCATCACCGCGGCCCCCGAGATGCGCGACCTCGGCGAGGACGACGTCCGCCCCGCCGGCGCGCGCCCGTCGAGCGGGCTCGACGGGCGCCTGCTGGAGGCCATGAACACGCTGGCGGACCGGAAGGTTCCGATGCCCGTGCTCGCCGCGCGGGTCGGGCTCTCCCCCCAACGACTCCGCGCCCTGGCACGGCAGGAGTTGGGCATGCCCCTCGCGCGCTGGCGCATCTGGCAGCGCCTGGCCCGCGCGGCCGAGGCGCTGCGCGAGGGCCGGTCGCTCGCCGACGCGGCGATCACGGGCGGCTTCGCCGACCAGGCGCACTTCAACCGGCAGATGCGCGAGATGATGGGTCTCACGCCGTCGGCCGTGCTGCCCGTGCTGCGCCCCCACCCGTCAGTCGCGCCGCGCGACGTAGATCGAGACGGAACCGCCGATCGTTGACACGACCTCGGCCTCGCGCACGTCGCGGAAACCGGCTTCGGACATCAGGCTCGGCAGAATGCCGTCGGCGTTGGGCTGTGTGTCCTGCTTCCCGTCCGCCAACTGCACCGCCCGGAACGCGAGACGCATCAACCTCGTCCGCTGCAGCCCGAAGTCGGCGATCGCCAGCCTTCCGCCGGGCCGCAACACCGTGAACATCGACGCCAATATCGCCCGCTTCATCGCGACCGGACATTGATGCAGCACCAGGCTGGAGACGACGGCGCTCGCCGAACCGTCGGCCCCCAGGACCTCCGGCAGCGCGTCGCCCATGCCGACCCGCCACTCCGGTGTCCCACCGACGGCATCCGCCTTGCGCCGTGCCATCGCCAGCACGTCAGGGTCCGGATCGACGCCGACGATCCGCGCTCGCGGTTCTATCCGATGCAGCAACAAGGCCGACGAGCCGGTGCCGCAGCCCACGTCGACGATCACGTCGTCGGGCCGCGGCGCCACATGCATGGCCAGCAGGCCGCGCCACAGACGTTCGCGCGTCAGGGCGATCACGGGATCGTAGAAACGCGTGGGGGCGAAGCGGCCCAACGCGGGAGTGAAGGTTCGCTCGGTCATACGGGCAGTCTCGATCGCACGATGCGGCACGGTCTTGAACGAAGCGCTCGCGTTCCGGCGGCCCGTGGGGCCGTCAGCCCTTCAGCCTTTCAGCGGGCCGTGGCGATACGGGTGAGGGCCTCGATGAGGGTGTGCGGCGAGCAGGCGAAGTTGAGTCTGGCGTGTCCGTTGCCGGTGGGGCCGTAGCGGTTACCGGAGTTCAGGGCGACCTTCGCCGTGGTGAGGAGGTGCTGGGCGGGGTCGTCGCCCCAGCCGAGGGAGCGGAAGTCGAGCCAGGCCAGGAAGCCCGCCTGAGGTCGCCTGTGGCGAACGTCGGGGAGCAGTTTCGCCAGCAGCTCGTCCAGCAGCTCGCGGTTGCGGTCGAGGAGGCGCAGGACCTCGGCGAGCCATGCGTCGCCGTCGTTGAACGCGGCCACGGTGGCGATCACCCCGAGGTGCCCGGTGCGGTAGAGCGAGTGCGGCGACAGACGGTCGACGTACCGTTTCGGCGCCGGATGGGCGGTGATGACGGTGGCCGCCTTGAGCCCGGCCAGGTTCCAGCCCTTGCTGGCGGACAGGAACGACAGCCCCCAGCGGCGCGCCTCGTCCGAGACGGACAGGAACGGGACGAAGTCGGCTCCGGGGAGGACGAGCGGGGCGTGGATCTCGTCGGACAGGACGTGGACGCCGTACCGATCGGCCAGCTCGGCGAGCGCGACGAGATCCTCGCGGGGATGGACCAGGCCCAGCGGATTGTGCGGGTTGCACAGGAGGTACGCCGTGGCGTGGCCGGCGAAGGCACGCGCCAGGGCATCCAGGTCGAGCCGCGGCCCCAACGGCCCGTCGGCCAACGGTGCCTCGACGACATGGGCCCCCACTTCGCGTATCCACCAGGCGAACGGCTCGTACACCGGCGGACTGATCACCACGCCGTCTCCGGGACCGACGATGCGACGCAGGACCTCGACGACACCGATCCCCACGTCGGCGACCGTGCACACATGATCGGCGTCGATCGTCCAGTCCCAGGTGCGCCGGGCGTAGCCGACGACCGCGTCCGCGAGGTCACGGGTCGGTGCCGCGTAACCGGTGTCCGAGCGGTCGACCGCCTCGTGGAGGGCCCTGGCGACCGGCTCCGCCAGAGGGAAATCCATCTCGGCGACCGGGAGGGGAAGCACGTCGTCGGGAAACGTCCGCCATTTCGCGCTCCGGCGCTTCCTGAGCTCTGCGAGGGGAGGGACCGAAAGCTTGCTCATGATGAGGACTCCGACTCCTGAGGGCTTGCCAACCATGCGACGACATTGGGGAGATGACGGTGACCACGCCATGTCGCTCCTCGATGATCCGCGCCACGACGATCAGCCCGCTTCCGTTAAAGTGACAATTGATGTCGGAAATCCGCCACGCCCCGCGCGCCACGACAGGCCTGCTCCTCCTGCCCGCCGGTACCGGTGTCGACGCGCACCGGCACGACGAGCACCAGATCGTCTACGCCGGCCGCGGCGTGCTGGCGGTCACCACCGACGCGGGCACCTGGATCGCCCCCGCCACCCGCGCGATCTGGATCCCGGCCGGAACCGTCCACGAACACCGCGCCCACGGCGACACCGACCTCCACCTGGTGGGGCTCCCCGTACGAGACAACCCGCTGCGCCTGCGGCGGCCCGCGGTCCTCGGCGTCGGCCCGCTGCTGCGCGAGCTGATCATCGCCTACACCCGGCAGCCCGAACGCCGCACCGCCGAACGCCGCCGCCTGCGGGCCGTGCTGCTCGACCAGCTGAGCCACTCGGCCGAGCAACCCGTCCACGTACCCGCCGCCAAGGACCCCCGCCTGGTCGCGGTCTGCGCCGTCCTCCGCGACAACCCGGCCGACACCAGGACCCTGGCGCAACTCGGCGCCGCGGCCGGCGTCAGCGACCGCACCCTGACCCGGCTGTGCAGGGCCGAACTCGGCATGACCTTCCCGCAATGGCGCACCCAACTGCGCCTCCACCACGCCCTGCGCCTGCTGGCCGAGGACGTCCCGGTCACGGCCGTCGCCCACCAATGCGGCTGGGCGTCCAGCAGTGCCTTCATCGACGTCTTCCGCCGAGCCTTCGGCCACACCCCTGGCGCATACCGGGCCGACCACTAGA
>KL569487.1:674-7542 GCA_000715685.1 Streptomyces lilacinus | reverse complement strand
AGCCCCTTCGGAAACGGTGAAAGGGCGGGGCCGGGGCACAGCCCGCCGCAGGCGCACCCACCGCGCCCCATAGAGCGGCTCAAAACCGCCTAAAGCATGTGTTTGCCATCCATCCCGCCGGGGATTGATCTCCTCGCTCTCAAGATTCTTATCGCGGTGATCCCACCGCACCAGCACCACTCCAGCCACAGTCGCACTCACCCCCGACAGGAGCCCCACGCATGCTGCCCTCCATGCAGCGCCAAGCCCGTGAACTGTTCCTCGCCGAACCGCGCGTCGGCGTCCTGGGAGTCACCGACTCCCGGGGCACCGACCGCGCCCCCCTGGTCGTGCCCATCTGGTACGGCTACGAGCCCGGCGGCGAGGTCCTCGTCGGTACGAACCGGCAGAGCATCAAGGCCCAGCTCCTGCGCGACGCCGGACGCTTCAGCCTCTGCGCGCAGGACGAGAAGCGGCCGTACCGCTACGTGAGCGTCGAGGGCCCGATCACGGCGATCGAGGACCCGATAGACCCGGCCGTGCGCGAGGCCCTGGCCCACCGGTACCTGGATCCCGAGGAGGCCCGCGGCTACCTGGCCGCGACCGCGGCCCAACTCGAGGACGACGTCCTCTTCCGCATGCGCCCGCAGCACTGGCGCAGTGCCGACTTCGCCGCGTTCGCGGCGGACTTCGCCGGGGAGGCGTGATGACCGACACCGACATTTCGTTACGCCCCGGCACACTCATACCCGGCATGCCCGAAATACCTGGCTATCCGCGGGACAGCCTCATCCCGGAGCTGTTCGAGGCGCAGGCCACGGCACGGCCGGACGCCCCCGCGGCCCGGCACGGGGAGCGCGTCGTGACCTACGGGCAACTCGACGCCCATGCCGACGCCTTGGCGGTGCGCCTGGTCGCCCACGGCGTCCGGCCCGGTGAGCTGATAGGCGTGTCTCTTATAGCTGCTGGGCATCCTCAAGGCCGGCTGCGCGTACGTACCGCTCGACGAGGACCTTCCGCCGGCCCGCCTGCGGGCCATGGCCGAGGACGCGGGGCTGAGTGCCGCCGTCACGCTGCCGGGGAGCACGCGCCGCGTGCGCGGTCTACGCGCGTCGGTCGAGCTCGGCTCCCTCGATCTCGACCTCGACGAGCCCGTCATCGCGCGGCCCGCCGCCCCCGCCCGGACCGGCTCCGCGACCGACTGCGCCTACGTCGCCTTCACTTCCGGTACGACCGGCCGCCCCAAGCCGGTCGCGATACCCCACCGCGGCGTGGTGCGCCTGGTGCTGTCCGAGCCCGAGCTTCCCCCGCCCGGACCGGGTGACGGGGTGCTGCACGCCTACGGCCTGTCCTCCGACGCCTCGACGATCGAGATCTGGGGCGCGCTGCTCACCGGCGCCTGCCTGGTCGTCGCCGACCGGGAGGACCTGCTCTCCCCCATCGCTCTCGAACAGCTCTTCCGCGCGGCAGGCGTCACCGTGGCCTACCTGACGACGAGTGTCTTCCACCTCGTCGCCCGCACCCGCCCCGAGGCGCTGTCCACCCTGCGCTTCGTCTCCGCCGGCGGGGAGGCCATGGACCCGCACCTCGCGAACGCCGTCCTCGCGGCATGCCCCGGCACCACGGTGGTCAACTTCTACGGCCCGACCGAGAACGCCGTGGTCTCCACCGCCCATGTGCTGCGCCCGCTGCCCGAGGACGCCGGGCACGTCCCCCTGGGCCGCCCCTTCGGCGCCTCCACCTGCCACGTCCTACGGGCCGACGGCTCGGTCGCGGAACCGGGCGAGGAAGGCGAGCTGTACGTCGGCGGGGACGGACTGGCCCTGGGCTACCTCGGCGACCCGAAGCTGACCGCCGAGCGGTTCGTCGCGCTGCCCGCCGTGGAGCCGGGCGGACTGCTGTACCGGACCGGCGACCGGGCCGTACGGCACGCCGACGGGCTGCTGGAGTACCGCGGACGCCTCGACCGCCAGGTCAAGCTGCGCGGCGCGCGCGTCGAGCTCGACGAGGTGGAGGCCCGATTACGGGCCCACGCCGAGGTCGGCGAAGCCGTCGTCGAGGTCGAGTCGGGCGCCCTGACCGCCTACGTCACCGCCGCCGCACCCGGCCTGCCCCTGCCGCTGCCCGCCCTGCGCGCGTACTGCGCGCAGTGGCTGCCCCCGCAGGCCGTCCCCGCCCTGGTGCCCATGGACCACTTCCCGGTGACCAGCGGCGGCAAGGTGGACCGCACCCGTCTGAAGGCCACGGCACCGCTGCCCGTCCGGGAGACCGCCGCGGAGGAGACGGACGAGCCGAAGGTCGAGGGCCTGCTCGACGTCCTCACCGAGGTGTGGCAGCGGGTGCTGCGCGTACGCCCCGCGCCCCAGGACGACTTCTTCCTTCTCGGCGGCGACTCCCTGCTCGCCTCGGAGGCCGTCACCCGCACCCTCGCCGTGCTCGACCTCGACGCCGCCCTGGGCTCCACTCTGATCAGGGCTCTGCTGGCCGCCCCCACGCTGGAAGGCTTCACCGCGGCCGTACGCGAGGCCCGGAGCGGCTTCGGCCGGGAAAACGACGCGGAACCGGCCGTCGACTTCTCACGGGAGACCGAACTCGGTTTCTCCCTCCCGCCCGCCGAGGGCCCGGCCCCGCGCCCGCAGGACCCGGAGCACGTCCTGCTCACAGGCGCTTCCGGCTTCGTCGGCGTGTTCCTGCTGCACCGTCTGCTGCGCTCGACGACCGCCCGCGTCCACTGCCCCGTACGGGCCACGAGTCCCGCCCACGCCGAGCAGCGGGTGCGCACCGCGCTCGCCCGCTACGGGCTGCACCTCGACGAGGCCGAGTGGCGGCGCGTGGAGTGCTTCCCCGGCGACCTGACCCAGCCGGGGCTGGGCCTGCCGGCCGCACACACCGCCGAGCTGGCCCGCGGGCTGGACCTCATCGTGCACAACGGCGCCCGGGTCAACTTCCTCTACCCCTACGAGCAGCTGCGTCCGGCGAACGTCGACGGCACCCGCGAGGTCGTCCGGATCGCGGCACCCCGCCGGGTGCCGGTGCACTTCGTGTCGACCGTCGCCGTCGTCGCCGGATTCGGCACCGCCGGGGTGCACGAGGTGGACGAGGACCTGCCGCTCGCCCACGCGGACGGGCTCACCATGGGCTACGCCGAGAGCAAGTGGGTCGCCGAGGGCGTGCTGCGGCGAGCGGCCGAGCAGGGCCTGCCGGTGGCCGTCCACCGGCCGTACGAGGTGACGGGCGACCGGGTGCACGGCGCGTGCAACACGGAGACGGCCATCTGCTCGCTGTTCAAGACGATCGCCGAAACCGGGCTGGCCCCCGACATCGAGCTGCCGATGGACTTCGTCCCCGTCGACCACCTCGCCGAGTCCGTGGTCCACATCGCCACCCGTCAGCCGGCCGACGGCAGGGTCTACCACCTCACCAACCCCCGCCCGGCGATGCTGTCGGACGTCCTCGACCGGATGCGCGCGGCGGGCTTCGCCCTGCGCACGCTGCCGTACGACCGATGGGTCGGCGAGCTGGTGCGGCACGTCGCCGACAACCCGACGAGCGCCACCGCGCCGTTCGTGTCCCTGTGCGTCGACCGCAGCCGCAACGCCGACATGTCCGTCAAGGAGATGTACCTCAAGGGCACCTTCCCGGTCCTGGGGCGGCGCAACGCCGAGGAGGCGCTGGCCGACAGCGGTCTGCACTGCCCACCGGTCGACGCCGCGCTCCTGGACCGGTACCTGGAGTACTTCTTCGCCTCCGGCTACATCGCCCGCCCCAAGGGATCGGAGCACACCGCATGAGCCACCCCGAGTCCCTCGTCCCCGTCCCGGAGGTCGAGCCCGGCACCGCCGGCCCGCCGTGCGCGTACGCCCGCCTGCGTTCCGAAGCGCCCGTCGTCAAGGCACAGCTCCCCAACGGCGAGACGGGCTGGCTCATCAGCCGCTACGAGGACGCGCGCGCCGCGTTCGCCGACCCCCGGCTCGTACGGCCGCTGCTGTCGGCCTGGCCGCCCCGCGAGGGCGACGACGCCCCGCCGCCGTGCCTGCCGACCTTCCTGGAGATGACCGGCGAGCACCACGAACGCGTGCGTCGTACCGTTCTGCCGATGTTCGGTCGTAAACGTCTGGAGTTCATGGGGCCCCGGATCCGGACGATGGCCGAGGAGCTCATCGACGCGATGGTGGCCGGGGCGCGGGACGGCACGGCGGACCTCGTCGCCGCCTACGCCGATCCGCTGCCGCTGCGCGTGCTGTGCGAGACCACCGGCCTGCCGTACGAGGACCGCGAGATCTACCTGCCGCACACCCTCGCGCTCCTCGGCGCGTCCGGGCTGACGATGGAGGAGGTGCTCGCGGCCCTGTACGCGCTGCAGGACTACGCCGAGGAGCTCATCTCCCGCAAGGAGAAGGAAGGCGAGGGCGAGGACTACGTCCGGCTGCTCCTGGCCGAGGCCCGCCGCCCGGACTCCGAGCTGTCCCGGGACGACGTCGTCAGCTTCGTCGTCACCATGCTCATGGCGGGCTACAAGACCAACATCCAGCACACCAGCAACGCCCTGCTCGCGCTGCTCACCCACCCCGACCAGCTGCGGCGGCTGCGCGAGGCGCCCGAGGGCATCAACACGGCGGTCGAGGAGCTGCTGCGGTACGTCCCGTTGATGAACGCCGTCAACATCCTCGTCGCGACGGAGGACTTCACCCTGCACGGGCAGCGGATCCGTGCCGGCGACGCCGTCGTCCCGGTGCCGGCGTCCGCCAACCGCGACCCGGAGGCGTTCGCCGATCCCGACCGCCTCGATCTGACCCGCTCCCCCAACGCGCACGTCGCGTTCGGGCACGGTCCGCACGCGTGCACCGGCGGGCACCTCACCCGCATGCAACTCGCCACCGCGATCCACGTGCTGCTGGAACGCCTGCCCGACATCGAGCTCGCCGTGCCGGCGGAGACCATCCCCTGGGACGAGTCCACCCCGCTGCGCGCACCGGCCCGACTGCCCGTGCGCTGGTGACGCCCCCGCTCAGCCGACGCTCCGCCGACGACGCCAGGAAAGACGACTCCAGGGTCGACGACCCCAGGAAAGAGGACCGCACCCCGTGACCGCACCGCACGCGCCCGCGTCCGAGGACGCCGCGCCCGACGAGCCCCTCCCCCACTACCCCTTCAGCACCCGGGGCGACCGGCTCGCCCCCGAGCTCGACGAGCTGCGCGGGCGCTGCCCCGTGGCCCGGGTGAGCACCAACTCCGGCGACGAGGCGTGGCTGGTCACCGGCTACGAGCTGGCGCAGCACGTGCTGCGGGACCGCGCCTTCGCCCGCTCCGTGCTGGCCGAGGCGGACAGCCCGGCACAGGACGCCCCGATCCTGGCGCCCGAGCTGCTCGACGCCATGAACCACCTGCAGAAGGCGGGCCTGCGCGACGAGGTGCTCAAGGCCCTCGGCCGCAACCAGCCCGAGCTGCCCGCCGACTGGGTCGAGGCCGTCACCCACGAGGGCCTGGACGCGATGGTCCGCGGCGGCGGCCCCGGCGACCTGCAGCGCCACTTCGCGGAGTGGGTCGCGGGACAGTGCATGTGCCGGCTGCTCGGCCTGCCCTTCGAGGACCACGCCTGGCTCGCCGTGCGCGCCGACCTGGACCTGACCATGGTCACGCCCACCCACGAGGAGCTCGCCCGCAACTGGGAGGAGATCCGGGTGTACATGCACGAGCACATGGCCGGCCGCCGCCCCGGCGAGCCGCGCGGCCTCGCGGACCGCCTGGCCGACCTCAACGCCGCGCACCAGGGGCTGACGGACCGGCAGCTGTCGAACATCGTGGCCGTCCTCTTCGTCAGCGGTTACGAGGACTTCGCGAGCTTCCTGGGCGTCGCCGCCTTCAACCTGCTCCAGCGCCCCGAGGTCATGAGCGCGGTGCGCGCCCGGCCGGAGACGATGCCGCAGTGCGTGGAGGAGCTGCTGCGGTGCGGCGTCGTGCTGGGCAACGCGATCCCCCGCTTCGTCACCAGGGACGCGGAACTCGGGTCGGCTCGGGTGAAGGAGGGCGACATGATCCTGCTCTCCCTTGACGCGGCCAACTACGACTCCGCCGCGTTCTCCGACCCGAAGACCTTCGACCCCACCCGCTCCCCCAACCCGCACCTGCGCTTCGGCTACGGCCGTCACCACTGCCCCGGCGCCCACCTGGTCCGCCGCCAGTCCGACGTCGCCTTCCGCGTCCTCCTCGACCGCCTGCCCGACATCCGCCTGGCCGTGCCTCCGGCGGAGGTGCCCTGGCACCCGAACCGCATGGCCGTCATGGCCGCCGGGATACCTGTCACCTGGTGATTCGGCTGACTTAGCCCGTCTGGGGGCACCTCCCAGCGGTAGCTGGGGGAGTTTGAGGACACCGTCCTTCGCGCGCGCCGGGGGCCCGGGGGCGGAGCCCCCGGAGCGGGGTCTCGAAGGGGCGGCAGCCCCTTCGGAAACGGAGAAAGGGTGGGGCCGGGGCCGGCCCGCCGCAGGCGCTAGCCGCGCCCCGGCGGGCCGGACGTCGCCTGCAGCGCCAGCCACAGCTCCATGCGGACGTCGGGGTCGTCCAGGGAGCGCCCCAGAATCTCCTCCACCCGCCGCATCCGGTACCGCAGCGTGTGCCGGTGCACGCCCAGATCCGCCGCCGCCGCGTCCCACTGCCCGTGCCGGGCCAGCCACGCCCGCAGCGAGGCGACCAGATCCCCGCGCCCCGTCGCGTCGTGCTCGTACAGCGCCCGCAGCAGCCCGTCCGCGAAGGCCCGCACCGCGTCGTCGGCGAGCAGCGGAAGCACCGAACCGGCCGCGACCTCCTCGTGCTCCACCAGCGCGCGCCCTCGTCGCCGGGCGACGGACAGGGCCTGTTCCTGTCTCTTATACACATCTCTGAGCGGGCT
>KL569487.1:0-497 GCA_000715685.1 Streptomyces lilacinus | reverse complement strand
TCCGCCGCCCGCGCATGCGCGACGCACGCCGCCACCGCCGCACCCCCGTCGGGCGCGAGGACGGTGATCCGCCGCCCCTCCGGCACCACCAGCACCGGCTCCGCCGCCCGGCTCGCCGCCGTCTCCACGGCGTCGGCCAGCGCGCCGAGCGCTCCCTCCGCGTCGGTCGCGCCCTCGACGGCCTCCGCCACCAGCAGACGGAAGGGCGCGTCCAGCAGCCCTCCGTAGAGCTCCCCGGCGACGGCCCGCGCATGGTCCGGCTCGCCGGCGAGCAGCATGCGCAGCACCGCCGCGCCGAGGCGCTGCTCGGCGTCCTGGAGGGCGCGCGAGCGCTCGGTGGTGAGGGTGAGGAGGGCGATCGCGGAGTGCACGGCGTAGCGCTCGGCGGTGCCCAGCGGCGCGTCCGTGCCGACGGCGAGCACGCCGCGGGCGCGCCGGCCGGAGCCGAGGGACTGGAGCTCGACCCGGTCGCCGCCCTCCTCCGCGGGGTCGGAGCC
>KL569486.1:41805-43104 GCA_000715685.1 Streptomyces lilacinus | reverse complement strand
ACATCGGCGAGCCGCTGGAGCCGGCGCGCTGCCTGGCCATCGGCAAGGAACTGGGCGGCATGGCCGAGCGCACCGCGATCCTGGCCATGGGGGACGGCAGCGCCTGCCGCACCGTGAAGGCGCCGGGCTACCTCGACGAGCGCGCCGAGCCCTTCGACGCGGAGGCCGCGCGGGCGCTGGGCGCCGCCGACACGGCCGCCCTGGCCGCGCTGGACGCGGAGCTGGCGTACGAGGTGAAGGCCGCCGGGCGCGCCCCCTGGCAGGTGCTGGCGGGCGCGGGCGAGGGCGCCGGGCTGCGCGGCCAGCTGCTCCACGACGAGGCGCCGTACGGCGTGGGGTACTACGTGGCGACCTGGTCCTAGCCGGATGCGGTGGCGGCCGCTCGCGGCGCCGGCGGCCGGGAACGGCGACGGCCGTGGAACGGGCTCCACGGCCGGTCGCCGACGCGGAATCACTCACCAGGGAGTAACTACTTGCGGGCGCCCTCACCGGCCTCGCTGTCGGCCGCCTTCGCCGCGGACTGCTGCTGGGGGATCTCCACTCCCTCGCCGGACTCGTCCGCGGTCTCCTCGGCCTTGGCCTCGGCGGCCTCCTCCATGTGTATAAGAGACAGGCTCTTCCGTTGACGTCGAGGACGACCGACGGAGAATCCTTGAAAACACGCCCATATCTACTCCATTACCTTACTGATGTGAGCGAAATCCCGGGTCGTCCGGGGCGCCCCGCGGGGCCGCTCACGGACGCCGGTCCGCGAACCGGCTCTCGGGACCTCGCAACAGGCAACGAACCCGGTCGCGTCGCGTCACGTCGCTCGTTCGTGGGGCGCCCCCGAGGTTTGGGAGACTGAAGCAGTGAGAAACGCAGCTCCCGCACCCCGGGTCATCGCCGTCGTCGGTCCCACGGCGGCAGGCAAGTCCGATCTCGGCGTCGCCCTCGCCCAGCACCTGGGGGGCGAGGTCGTCAACGCCGACTCCATGCAGCTCTACCGCGGCATGGACATCGGCACCGCCAAACTGACCATGGAGGAGCGGCAGGGCGTGCCGCACCACCTGCTGGACATCTGGGACGTCAAGGAGACCGCCAGCGTCGCCGAGTACCAGCGGCTGGCCCGGGCGGAGATCGACCGGCTGCTCGCCGAGGGCCGCACCCCCGTGCTCGTCGGGGGCTCCGGGCTCTACGTCAAGGGCACCATCGACGCCATGGACTTCCCCGGCACCGACCCGGCCGTGCGGGCCCGGCTCGAGGACGAGCTGGAGCGGTTCGGCCCCGGTGAGCTGCACGCGCGGCTCGCCGCCGCCG
>KL569486.1:39256-41500 GCA_000715685.1 Streptomyces lilacinus | reverse complement strand
TCCTGCCGGGCAACGGCCGTCGCATCGTCCGCGCCCTCGAGGTCATCGAGCTCACCGGCCGGCCCTTCACCGCCAACCTCCCCGGCGAGGAGCCCGTGTACGACGCGCTGCAGATCGGCGTGGACGTCGAGCGGCCGGAGCTGGACGAGCGGATCACCGTCCGGGTCGACCGGATGTGGGAGGCGGGGCTCGTGGACGAGGTGCGCGCGCTGGAGCGCGAGGGTCTGCGCGAGGGGCGCACCGCCTCACGCGCGCTCGGCTATCAGCAAGTGCTCTCCTTCCTGGCGGGCGAGTGCGGTGAGGAGGAGGCGCGCACCGAGACCGTGCGCGCCACCAAGCGGTTCGCGCGCCGCCAGGACTCCTGGTTCCGCCGGGATTCCCGGGTCCACTGGCTCAGCGGCGCCGCCGACCGCCGGGCGGAACTCACCGAGCGGGCGCTGGCGTTGGTCGAACGGGCTATTACAGCCTGATCACGTGATGGCATCGGGACGCTCCGCACGCCATTGCGGCCTTCTCCGACGTGCCATCATCAAACCTCGATCGAGCCGTGAAGTCCGAGTTGGGAGGGCGCGTGGCGATGGAGGCCGGCCCTCGCGACAGACCGCAGCAGCAGCCGCCGTCCGGCGAGCCCGAAGCACTGACTCCGGACGGCCCGGAGGACACCGAGGGGACCACCGCGGACGCCACGGCGCCCGCGGCCTTCCGTGAGCTGCGCCCGCAGCGCAGGCTGCGGGCCTGGCAACTCGCGCCCATCGTCATGCTCGCCGCCCTCGGCTCGCTGATGTTCGCCTTCCCGCTCGCGTTCGAATTCGGCGACGGCGGCCCCGTCGTGGCCATGCTCGGTCTGCTCCTCAGCTGCTGCGCCGCGGGCTGGGGCGTGATGGCCGCGCGCCGCGTCGGCTACACCTGGCCCGGCCTGCCCCCGCGCGGCTCCGGCCGCCGCCCGGACTGGCGCTACGTCGCCGCGTACACGGCCGTGGTGGTCGTGGTGGTCGTCCTCGCCGTCTGGCGCGTCGCCCGGCTGCGCTGACCCCGCGGGCCCGGCGGGTGCGTCGGCACGGCTCGGCGGCCCCGAGAGGCGTTGCCCCAGCTCAGCGGCCCCCCGAGAGGCGTTGTCACAGCTCACCCGTACCATCGAAGCGTGAGCACCGCGCAGATCGCCTTCCTCAAGGGCCACGGCACCGAGAACGACTTCGTGATCATCCCCGACCCCGAGGGTCGGCTCGAGCTGTCCCCGGACGCCGTCGCCCGCCTGTGCGACCGACGGGCCGGCATCGGCGCCGACGGCGTGCTGCGCGTCGTGCGCTCCGCCGCGCACCCCGAGGCGCGCGCGATGGCCGACGAGGCCGAGTGGTTCATGGACTACCGCAACAGCGACGGCAGCATCGCCGAGATGTGCGGCAATGGCGTCCGCGTCTTCGCCCGCTACCTCCAGCGCGCCGGCCTCGCCGAGGAGGGCGACCTCGCGATCGCCACCCGCGCCGGCGTCCGCCGCGCCCACATCGCCAAGGCGGGCCCCGACGGCGAGCCGGGCGAGGTCACCACGACCATGGGCCGGGCCGTGCTCCCCGAGGGTGACGTCACCGTCACGGTGGACGGGCGCAGCTGGCCCGCCCGCAACGTCAACATGGGCAATCCGCACGCCGTCTCCTTCGTCGACGACCTCGCCGACGCCGGGAACCTGCTCTCCGCCCCCGCCGTCAGCCCCGCCTCCGCCTATCCGGACGGCACCAACGTCGAGTTCGTCGTCGACCGCGGCCCGCGCCACGTGGAGCTGCGCGTCCACGAGCGCGGCTCCGGCGAGACCCGCTCCTGCGGCACCGGCGCCTGCGCGGTCATGGTCGCGACGGCCCGCCGCGACGGCGCCGACCCCGCCGTCCTGGGCCACCCCGTCACGTACACCGTCGACGTGCCCGGCGGCCGCCTGGTGATCAGCGAGCGCCCGGACGGCACCGTCGAGATGACCGGCCCCGCCGTCATCGTCGCCGAGGGCGTCCTCGACGCCGCACGGTTCGCCGTCGTCCCTGCCTGACCAGCCGACGCACGCCTCTCCCGCGTCTCTCCCGGCCCGCATCGGCTCCCTCGAATGGGTGATCCGGTTCACTCTGGGCGAGAGCGGGTGAGCGGTGCGTGATGGGCTCGGTAGCATCAAGCACCGGCCTGGAGGCGTGAGCCGCCCCGCCGGTCGACGCCGCCGGAGGTGCCCATGAGCGAGGTCACGAACGCAGGTGCTCCCGGCCGCAG
>KL569486.1:33820-38955 GCA_000715685.1 Streptomyces lilacinus | reverse complement strand
GTGTATAAGAGACAGGGCTCGGGCGCACGCGGCAGGCTCCCTGATGCCATCGACCACGTCGCCAAGGTCCACCGCGTCCACCATCCCGGAGCCGACCTCGACATCCTGCGCCGGGCCTACGTCCTCGCCGAGTCCTCGCACCGCGGCCAGACGCGCAAGAGCGGCGAGCCGTACATCACCCACCCCCTGGCCGTCACCCTGATCCTCGCCGAACTGGGCGCCGAGACGACCACCTTGACCGCCTCGCTGCTCCACGACACCGTCGAGGACACCGAGGTGACGCTCGATCAGGTCCGCGAGCAGTTCGGCGAGGAGATCCGCTTCCTGGTCGACGGCGTCACCAAGCTGGAGAAGGTCGACTACGGAGCCGCCGCCGAGCCCGAGACCTTCCGCAAGATGCTCGTCGCCACCGGCAACGACGTCCGCGTGATGTCCATCAAGCTCGCCGACCGCCTGCACAACATGCGCACCCTCGGCGTCATGCGCCCCGAGAAGCAGGCCCGCATCGCCCAGGTCACCCGTGACGTCCTGATCCCGCTCGCCGAACGGCTCGGCGTCCAGGCGCTCAAGACCGAGCTGGAGGACCTCGTCTTCGCCGTCCTCCACCCCGAGGAGTACGCCCGCACCCGCGACGTCGTCCTCGCCCACGCCGGCCGCCCCGACCCCCTGGAGGCGACCGCGGCCGCCGTGCGGGCCGTGCTGCGGGAGGCGGGCATCGCCGCCGAAGTCCTCGTCCGGCGCCGCCATTTCGTCTCCGTGCACCGGGTCCAGCTCAAGCGCGGCGAGCTGACCGGCTCCGACCTGGGCAGACTGCTCGTCCTCGTCGCGGAGGACGCCGACTGCTACGCCGTCCTGGGCGAGCTGCACACGTGCTTCACGCCCTTCATCTCGGAGTTCAAGGACTTCATCGCGGTCCCCAAGTTCAACCTCTACCAGTCGCTGCACACCGCCGTCGCCGGCGAGGACGGCCAGGCGGCCGAAGTCCTCATCCGCACCCATCAGATGCACCGCGTCGCCGAGGCCGGCGTCATCGCCCTCGGCAATCCCTACGCCGCCGCCGACGCCCCCGACGCGGCCGACGGCGAGCGGGTCGACCCCACCCGCCCCGGCTGGCTCGACCGGCTCCTGGAGTGGCAGCGCGCCACCCCCGACCCCGACACCTTCTGGACCTCGCTGCGCGACGAGCTCGCCCAGGACCGCGAGATCACCGTCTTCCGCGCCGACGGCGGCACGATCGGCCTCCCCGCCGGCTCCAGCTGCGTCGACGCGGCCTACGCGCAGTACGGCGACGGCGCGCACCACTGCTTCGGCGCCCGGGTCAACGGCAGACTGGCGACCCTGGGCACGATCCTGCACGACGGCGACACCGTGCAGTTGCTGATGTCCCCCGACACCGCCTCCGGCCCGTCCCCCGACTGGCGCGAGCACGCTCGTACCCCCGCGGCCCGCATCGCCATCGACCGCTGGCTCGCCACCCATCCCGTGCCCGATCCCGCCGACGACGCGTCGCCGTCGTCGCCGCCCAGCCCCCCGAGGGCCGTCCCCCGGGCCGCCGCCCCCGCCGCGCGCGGCCCGGTCGCCGTCGTGGCCGGGCGGACGGCCGCGAGCGTGCGGCTCGCCGGCTGCTGCACGCCCGTGCCGCCCGACGAGGTGACCGGCTTCGCCGTGCGCGGCGGCGCGGTCACGGTGCACCGCACGCCCTGTCCCGGGGTCGCCCGGATGGTCACCTCGGGCAGGCAGCCCGTCGAGGTGCGCTGGAGCACTCCGGACGGTCCCGGCGGCGGTGACTACCGCGTCACGCTGCGGGCCGAATCGTTCAGCAGACCGCACCTGCTCGCCGACCTGACCGAAGTCATCGCCGCGGAGGGTGCCGCCGTCATCTCCGCCGCCGTCGAGCCGCCGTACGAGCAGCGCGTGCGCCACACGTACACGCTCCAACTGGCCGACGCGGCGCAACTGCCGGAGCTGATGCGCGCCATGCGGCGCGTTCCCGGGGTCTACGACGTCGAGCGGGCCGGCCGGTCGGTCGCGGCGCCGCTCTAGCCGCCGGGCACGGCCGCGTTCGCCCAAGGGCGCAGTGGTGGGGGAACGGTGGGACCGGTACGACACTCGTACCACCATTCGAGACGCTCGTAAGAGTGGGCCGGCGCCGCGCCGCCACCGGCGGGAGGCCGGGCGCTGATAGCGGTGGACGCATGTCGTACTCACCCGCCCCCGGGGAGCGCTCCCCGCAGCACCGACGCCTCCCGCGCCGCCGGGCCGCCCTCCTCGCGGCCGCGGCCGCCCTGGTCCTGGGGGCCGCCGCGCCCCCGGCCCCCGGCGTCCAGGGGATCGGTGACCGGATCTTCCCCGACCTCGGCAACCCCGGCTACGACGTCGCCGCCTACGACATCTCCTTCGCCTACCGCGCCAACGACCAGCCGCTCGACGCCGTCACCCGGCTCGTCGCACGGGCCACCGCGCGCCTCGACCGCCTCAACCTCGACTTCACCCACGGCACGATCTCCTCCGTGGAGGTCAATGGCGCGGCCGCCCAGTTCACCCCCGCGGGGGAGGACGTCGTCGTCACCCCGGCCCGCCCGGTGGCGTCCGGCTCCTCCTTCACCGTCACCGTGCGCCACACCAGCGACCCGCGCGACGAGGGGGCCGGCGGCTGGGTGCGCACCACCGACGGCCTGGTCATGGCCAACCAGGCCGATGCCGGCCACCGGGTCTTCCCCGGCAACGACCACCCCTCGGACAAGGCGTTCTTCACCTTCCGGGTGACCGCACCCAGAGACCTGACGGTGGTCGCCAACGGGCTGCCCGCCGGGCGCACCACCTCGGGCGCGACCACCACCTGGACGTACCGGACCCTGCACCCCATGGCCACCGAGCTCGCCCAGGTCTCCGTCGGCCGGTCCGTCGTCCCGGAGCACACCGGACCGCACGGCCTGAAGCTGCGGGACGTGGTCCCCGCCGCCGACCGGCAGGCGCTCGAGACCTGGACGTCCAAGACCTCCGACCAGATCGCCTGGATGGAGAAGCACGTCGGGAACTACCCCTTCGAGACCTACGGCGTACTGATCGCCGATGCCTCGACCGGCTTCGAGCTGGAGACGCAGACGCTCTCCCTCTTCGAGCGCGACATCTTCACCAAGGCCGGCTTCCCCGCCTGGTACCTCGAGTCGATCATGGTGCACGAGCTCGCCCACCAATGGTTCGGCGACAGCGTCAGCCCCCGCGTCTGGTCCGACCTCTGGCTCAACGAGGGCCACGCGACCTGGTACGAGTCGCTGTACGCCGAGGAGAGGTCCGGCCGGAAGCTGGAGGACCGGATGCGGATCGCCTACCAGCTGTCCGACCAGATGCGCGCCGACGGCGGCCCGCCCGCCGCGATCAAGGCACCCGCCCCCGGCAAGCGGACCAGCATCTTCCGACCGGTCGTCTACGACGGCGGCGCGCTCGTCCTCTACGCCCTCCGCCAGCGCATCGGCACCGCCGCCTTCGACCGCCTGGAGCGCCAGTGGGTGCGCCGCCACCACGACTCCGTGGCGACCACCGCCGACTTCGTCGCCCTGGCATCCGAGGTCTCCGGCCAGGACCAGTCGCGCTTCCTGCGCCCCTGGCTCTACGGCGAGACCACCCCGCCCATGCCCGGGCACCCCGACTGGAAGGCCGCCCCGAAACCCGCGTGACGGCCGCCCGGCGGCGTGGGAACATCGACGGGTCGCACGGCGGCGGCCCCCGGGAATCTCCGGGGACGGCCGGACGTTGTCGACACCGAGAGCTCCCGCTGCGGGGGCAGGCACTTCCCAACGACGTAAAGGATCAAATGACCTCCTCTTCTTCCCTTCCCCAGGACCGGCAGGACTGGCAGGACCGGCAGAGCCTCCCGGAGAGCCTTCGGGCCGACGCCCTGATGGAAGAGGACGTTGCCTGGAGCTACGAGATCGACGGGGAGCGCGACGGCGAGCAGTACGACCGCTCCGAGCGCGCGGCCCTGCGCCGTGTCGCGGGACTCTCCACCGAGCTGGAGGACGTCACCGAGGTCGAGTACCGGCAGCTGCGCCTGGAGCGCGTGGTGCTGGTCGGCGTCTGGACGTCCGGCACGGTCCAGGACGCCGAGAACTCCCTCGCGGAGCTCGCCGCGCTCGCCGAGACGGCGGGCGCCCTCGTCCTCGACGGTGTCATCCAGCGCCGCGACAAGCCCGACCCGGCGACGTACATCGGCTCCGGCAAGGCCCAGGAGCTGCGGGACATCGTCCTGGAGACGGGCGCCGACACGGTGGTCTGCGACGGTGAGCTCAGCCCCGGCCAGCTCATCCACCTCGAGGACGTCGTCAAGGTCAAGGTGGTCGACCGGACCGCCCTGATCCTCGACATCTTCGCCCAGCACGCCAAGTCGCGCGAGGGCAAGGCGCAGGTCTCCCTGGCCCAGATGCAGTACATGCTGCCCCGGCTGCGCGGCTGGGGTCAGTCGCTGTCCCGGCAGATGGGTGGCGGTGGCTCCGGCTCGTCCGGCGGCGGCATGGCCACCCGTGGCCCCGGTGAGACCAAGATCGAGACGGACCGGCGACGGATCCGCGAGAAGATGGCGAAGATGCGCCGGGAGATCGCGGAGATGAAGACCGGCCGCGACATCAAGCGCCAGGAGCGCCGACGGAACAAGATCCCGTCGGTGGCCATCGCGGGCTACACCAACGCCGGCAAGTCCTCCCTGCTCAACCGCCTCACCGGCGCCGGTGTCCTGGTGGAGAACGCCCTGTTCGCCACCCTGGACCCGACCGTGCGCCGGGCGGAGACGCCCAGCGGCCGGATCTACACCCTCGCCGACACCGTCGGTTTCGTCCGGCACCTGCCGCACCACCTCGTCGAGGCGTTCCGCTCCACCATGGAGGAGGTCGGCGACTCCGACCTGATCCTCCACGTGGTGGACGGTTCCCACCCGGCGCCGGAGGAGCAGCTCGCCGCCGTGCGCGAGGTCATCCGCGACGTCGGCGCCGTCGACGTCCCGGAGATCGTGGTGGTCAACAAGGCGGACGCCGCCGACCCGCTCGTCCTGCAGCGGCTGCTGCGCATCGAGAAGCACTCGATCGCGGTGTCCGCCCGGACGGGGCAGGGCATGCAGGAGCCTGTCTCTTATACACATCTCT
>KL569486.1:33343-33606 GCA_000715685.1 Streptomyces lilacinus | reverse complement strand
CATCGACGCGCAGCTGCCGCGGCCGGCGGTCGAGCTCGAGGCGCTCGTGCCGTACACGCACGGCTCCCTGGTCGCGCGGGTCCACGCCGACGGCGAGGTGATCTCCGAGGAGCACACCGCGGAGGGCACGCTGATCAAGGCCCGGGTGCACGAGGAGCTCGCCGCGGAGCTCCAGCGGTACGTCCCCGCCGTGCGTTCCTGATCGCTTCTGATTGGTACTGAGCGCGGTACGCCGAAGGCCCGCTTCCGACACGTGTCGGAAG
>KL569486.1:30544-33079 GCA_000715685.1 Streptomyces lilacinus | reverse complement strand
CTTCCGACACGTGTCGGAAGCGGGCCTTCGCCTGTTGCTTGTTACTGCTGTTGCTTGTTACTGCTGTTGCTTGTTACCGCTTGGCCGCGAACTTCTGGCTGAGCGCGTCGTAGACGCCCTTCGCCTCGGGGCCGAGACGCGGTCCCGCCAGCCAGGTGTTGTTGGACGGGCCGATCGAGGTGTTGGAGACCAGCACGGGCTTGCCATCGGGGCCCGGGGCGAACCAGCCGCCACCGGAGGAACCACCGGTCATCCTGCAGCCGATGCGGTACATGGTCGGCTGCGAGGGCTCAATGGTGAGCCGGCCCGGCTTGTCCATGCAGTCGTACATCTTCTGGCCGTCGAACGGCGGCGCGGCCGGGTAGCCCCAGGCGCCCATGCTGCGGATGGACTTCACCTGCGGGGTGCTGAAGTCGACGGTGAGGGCGTTGCCGACCGTCTCCTCCAGGGACTTGCCGTTGCCCTTCTCGGACTTCATGTGCAGCACCGCGAAGTCGTACGGGGCGCCCGCGCCGCCGGTCTCGGCGCCCTGGCTGATCCACTGGCCGGAGGTCTGCGCCCAGTCCGCCCACCACACGCCGTACGGCGCGACGTCCTGCACCGGCGCGGTGTTGATCTGCGAGGTCGGCACGCCCTTGTCGTTGTAGGACGGCACGAAGGCGATGTTGCGGTACCAGCCGCCCTTCTTGCCGGCGTGCACGCAGTGGCCCGCGGTCCACACCATGTTGGACTTGCCGGGGTGCGCCGGGTCCTTGACGACCGTCGCCGAGCAGACCATGTGGCCCTCGGGGCTGTCGAAGAAGACCTTGCCCACCGGGGCGGCGTTGTTGTGGTACGGCAGGGCGACGGCCTTGGCGTCGACGGGCCGCGGCTCGGGGTCGGTGACGCCCTGGTCGCTCGCGCCGCTGTTGCCGGGCAGCGAGCCGGGGGCGCCCTGCGTGGCCAGCGTCTTGTCGCTGGGGCGCGCGTCCTTCATCGTGTCGGGCTTCCAGTGGCCCTCGATGATGGGGTTGATGAAGTCGCGGGCCTCACGCATCCACTGGTCCTTGTCCCAGTTCTTCCAGGCCCCCTCCTTCCACTTCTTCTTCCACTTCTCCAGGTCCTGCGAGGGGATTCCCTTGGGCAGGCTGGGGAAGTCGTCCTTCTGGCTCGCGGCGGCACTGGGCTTGGTGTCACCCGCGGCCTTGTCGTCGGACGGGCCGCACGCGGTGGCGGTCAGTGCCAGCGCCGCGGTGAGAGCGGCCGCGGCCAGGGCCGGCCGCCTTGTCGATGCCATGGAGTGGGCTCCCCCTGTGATCTGTACGCGTTCTGCACGTCTTCGGTACGGCTTCAGTACGTCTTCGGTGTCAATGCCCGCTGTGTCGCGGCACGGTGCCGACTTGTCATGCACCGTTCCGGCAGGGGCAAGGCCCCACACTATGCCGGGTGCCGACGGAGACGGGCACGGGCGGGGCCCCGGTTCCGCAATGAAGGATCTTGCGATCGGACCGTGATCCGCAGCCCGCGGCGTCGTTGGTACGTACGGGGGACGACCGACCATCGTTCAGCGGCAGGAGGAGGTACCCGAGCCATGGCCCCGACCCGACCACCGCTGTCGGCACCGCGCACGGCGTCACCGGCGGGCCACGAGGGCGTCCTCCGGCGACACCCGACCCGCGAGCCCGCGGCCCGTACGTACGCCCGCTCGCTGCCCGTTGTCCCGGTGCGCGCCCGTGGTCTGACCGTCGAGGGCGCCGACGGTCGCCGTTATTTGGACTGCCTCTCCGGCGCCGGCACGCTCGCGCTCGGCCACAACCATCCGGTCGTGCTCGAGGCCATCCGCTCCGTGCTCGACTCCGGCGCCCCGCTGCAGGCTTCCGACCTGGCCACGCCGGTGAAGGACGCTTTCACCGAGGAGCTGTTCGCGACACTGCCGCGCGGGCTGGCGGAGCACGGCAGGATCCGGTTCTGCGGACCGGCCGCCTCCGACGCCGTGGGCACCGCCCTCGCCCTCGTCCGCGCGGCGACCGGCCGGGACGGGCTGCTCGCCTTCCGCGGCGCCGGCCACGGGCTGCCCATCGGCGCGCCCGGACTGCCCGACGACGTGCAGGGCCTCCGGGTGACCCGGCTGCCCTATCCCCAGGACCACCGCTGCCCGTTCGGCGTCGGCGGCGCGGCCGGCGAGCGGCTGGCGGTCCGTTGGGCCGAGACCGTCCTCGACGAGCGGGTTGCCGGGACCGCGGGCCACGCCGGACTCATCGTCGAACCGGTGCAGGACGAGGGCGGCGTGCTGCCCGCGCCCGACGGTTGGCTGAGCGGGATCCGTGACATCACCGCCGCCCGGTCCGTCCCTCTCATCGCCGACGAGGTGCGCACGGGCGTCGGCCGCACCGGCACCTTCTGGGGTATCGAGCACAGCGGCGTCGTCCCCGATGTGATGGTGCTCTCCAACGCCATCGGGGGCAGCCTCCCCCTCGCCGTCGTCGTCCACCACCGCGACCTCGACGCCCGGCCGCCCGCCGACACCGCGGGCGACTTCCGCGGCAACCAGCTCGC
>KL569486.1:29793-30301 GCA_000715685.1 Streptomyces lilacinus | reverse complement strand
CAGCTCGCCATAGCCGCGGGCGCCGCCACTCTGCGCCATGTCAGGGAGAACGCACTGGCCGAGCGCGCCGCCGCGCTCGGTGCGCACATGCTGGAGCGACTGCGGCAGTTGGCCCGTGAGCACGCGTGCGTCGGTGACGTGCGCGGCCGGGGGCTGCTGATCGGCGTCGAGCTGGTCGCCCCGGAGGGCGGGCGGGAATCGGATTCTGTCGGACGTTTGGATCCGGCTTTGCGTAGAAGGATGGACTCGGCTCCGAGCGGAGGGCTGGGCTCGGCTCAGAGTGGAAGCCGGGGTCCGGCTCCGGGCGGATGGCGGGACCCCCTTCCGGCCCGCTGCCCCGCCACCGCAGTCGGTCCCCTCCCCGCCGCTCCCGACCTGGCCGCCGCCGTGCGGCGCGAGTGCCTGCGACGCGGCCTGATCGTCGGCCTGGGCGGCCCGGACGCCAACGTCATCCGCCTGCTGCCGCCCCTGACCCTCACCGACGAGCAGGCCGAGGCCTGTCTCTTAT
>KL569486.1:28566-29553 GCA_000715685.1 Streptomyces lilacinus | reverse complement strand
GCCGCCGCCGTCGCCGTCGTCTCCCGCGCTGTCGGCGCGGATGGCACGGCCGGCACGGGTGCCGCGGACCACGCCGGTCCCCGTCGCGCCGGCTGTCGTTTCCCCACCCCCAGAACGCCGAAGGAGGCAGGCGCCGCAGCCCCGGCCGGAACGCCGTGACCTGCACCGCCGCACACCGCATGAGCGCATCCCTCCCCACCGATGCGTCCCCCGCGGGCCAGGACCGCACCCCGGCACTGCCCCATCAGCACGGCCGGCGGGCCGAAGCGCCGCCCGCCGCCCTCGGCGCCGGCGCCGACCCCCTCGACCACCCCGACCCGAGGGCCGCCGCCGACGCGGCCGCGGTGGAGAACCTGCTGCGCTGCTGGGTGCGCGAGAACGTCGTGGAGCGTCCCCACGGCGACATCCTCTATCTACCGCTCAACGCCAGCGGGATTCCCCTGAGCGTGCCGGTGCGCTACTGGTCCGCCACCGGCTGGCACCGCTTCGGCCATGTCACGCTCACCGGAGGCCCCGACGACGCCCCGCCCTTCGACGCCGTCACGCTGGCCGCCCTCCTCGGCCGCGAGGCCGCGCACCGCGCGGCCCGCGCCGGCCATGTGCCCATCGGCGAGGGCGCCGGCCTCGCCGCGCGCGTCGCCGATTCCGTCCGCCGCACGGCCGTCTTCCTCACCGACCGCCGCGCCCGTCCCGCCGACCCGGACGCCGGTCACCTCTTCCTCTACGGCGAGCAGTCCTTGCTGCTCGGGCACCCGCTCCACCCCGCCCCCAAGAGCCGCGAGGGCCTGTCCGACGCCGAAGCCGCCGACTGCTCACCCGAACTGCGCGGCCGCTTCCCCCTGCACTGGCTCGCCGTCCACCGTTCCGTTCTGGCCTGCGACTCCGCCTGGACCGAGCGCGGCCGCCCCGTCGACGCCACCGCCCTGGCCGCCCGGCTCGCCGGCCCCGACCTGGAGCGGAAGCTTCCGCCCGACACCGTCCCCCTGC
>KL569486.1:28040-28275 GCA_000715685.1 Streptomyces lilacinus | reverse complement strand
GTATAAGAGACAGCCGTGGCCCGGCTCGTCGAGGCCGGCCTGCTGCACGACCTCGGTGCCCACGGCGAACCCTGGTACCCCACCTCGTCGCTGCGCACGGTCCACCGTCCCGGCGCCCCCGCCATGCTCAAGCTGTCCCTCGGCCTGCGGATCACCAACTCCCGCCGCGAGAACCTCCGCAAGGAGCTGTGGCGCGGCGTCGAGATGCACCGGCTGCTGCGCGGTGGCCTCGCCG
>KL569486.1:27536-27769 GCA_000715685.1 Streptomyces lilacinus | reverse complement strand
GCCTCGCCGAGCGCTGGCGGGCGGCCTGCCCCGGCGGCCTCGGGTTCGACATCGTCCGCGACCCCGCCTGGATCGCGGTCGACACCCCCGACGGCACCCCGCTGGACGGCGTCGACGCCGTCATCCGGCACAACCCCTTCGGCCCCGGCGACGACGCTGTCTGCGTCGCCGGACTCACCTCACTCCGGCCCTGGCCCGGCCGGCAGGGCCCGGCGGGGGAGACGGCCGTGTCC
>KL569486.1:20297-27245 GCA_000715685.1 Streptomyces lilacinus | reverse complement strand
CACCGAGTGGTTCCTGCGCTACCTCGAGGCGGTCGTACGGCCCGCCCTGTGGCTCGACGGGGAGGCGGGCATCGCCCTCGAGGCCCACCAGCAGAACACCCTCGTCCTCCTCGACCCGGACGGCTGGCCCGTCGGCGGGCGCTACCGGGACAACCAGGGCTACTACTACCGCGAATCCCATCGCGCCGCGCTCGAACAGCGGCTCCCCGGCATCGGGCAGAAGAGCGACACCTTCGTACCGGACGAGGTCGCCGACGAACGGTTCGCGTACTACCTCGGCATCAACAACATCCTCGGCCTCATCGGCGCGTTCGGTTCGCAGCGCCTCGCGGACGAGCAGATCCTGCTCGCCGCGCTGCGCCGGTTCCTCAAGGAAGCCGCCTCCGGCGCCTCCCCAACTCGCTCCACCCTGCCGCGACACCTCATCGAGGCCCCCACCCTGCGGTGCAAGGCCAACATGCTGACCAGACTGCGGGGCCTCGACGAGCTGGTGGGCCCCGTCGACACGCAGTCCGTGTACGTCACCCTCGCCAACCCCCTCGCCGTGACGGCGGGGTGAGCCGGCATGAGCGGTGAGGGAACGTTCCTCGGAGTCGGGGGCGGTGTGGGGGGAACGGGCGGAATCGGAGGGTGGGGAGGATACGGAAGTGACGACTGCGTCGACACCGTGGAGCTGCGGCTGACCGAGGAACTCGTCGAGTGGATCGGCTACGACCGGCTGTCCGACGCCGCCCCCGGATTCCCCTCCTCCGCGTTCGGTGCCGCCGATCTCCTGGACGGTGTCGCCGGGTGGGGGCCCGTGGGCACGCCCCTGGGCCCCTTCCAGCTCGTACCCGTGCGGATGGAGCGCGACCTCCCGCTGATCACACGGTGGATGAACGATCCGGCGGTCGCGGCGTTCTGGGACCTCGCCGGACCCGACACGATCACGGCCGGCCACCTGCGCGCCCAGCTCGAGGGCGACGGGCGCAGCGTGCCGTGCCTGGGCGTGCTCGGCGGGGTGCCCGTGAGTTACTGGGAGGTCTACCGCGCGGATCTCGACCCGATCGCCCGCTACTACCCGGCCCGACCGAACGACACGGGCATCCACTTCCTCGTCGGGCGGGTCGCCGACCGGGGGCGGGGCCTCGGCACCCTGCTGCTGCGGACCGTCGCCGATCTCGTCCTCGACCGCCGGGCGTCCTGCGGCCGCGTCATCGGCGAGCCCGACCTGCGCAACACTCCGTCGGCCGCGGCCTTCCTCGGGGCGGGCTTCCGGCTGACGGGGGAGGTGGAACTGCCCGGTAAGCGGGCGGCGCTCATGATCCGGGACCGGGTCCTGCGCGCGGTGCTGTGAGTGTTTCGCTCGCCCTTTTCCATCAACTGTCCCCTACGGTTCTTCCGCCCCTGGTCGGCCATCGCGGCCCGCAGTGTCAGTGCCGCCCCGTAGGCTGGCAACGCTATGACTGCCACCTCCTCGCCCTCCCTCACCGACCTGCTGCACGCCGCCGTCTCCGCCGTCGGGGGCACCGAGCGGCCCGGCCAGGTCGCCATGGCCGAATCCGTCGCCGCGGCCATCGACGGCGGTTCCCACCTGCTCGTGCAGGCGGGCACCGGCACCGGCAAGTCGCTCGGCTACCTCGTGCCCGCCCTCGCGCACGGCGAGCGCGTCGTCGTCGCCACGGCCACGCTCGCGCTCCAGCGCCAGCTCGTCGAGCGCGATCTTCCGCGGACGGTCGACGCGCTGCACCCGCAGCTGCGCCGCCGTCCCGAGTTCGCCATGCTCAAGGGCCGGTCCAACTACCTGTGCCTCCATCGGCTCCACGAGGGCGTGCCGCAGGAAGAAGAGGACGGCCTCTTCGACCCGTTCGAGTCGGCCGCTCCCACCAGCAAGCTCGGCAAGGACCTGCTGCGGCTGCGCGACTGGTCGGACGAGACCGAGACCGGCGACCGCGACGACCTGACGCCGGGCGTCTCCGACCGCGCGTGGTCCCAGGTCTCGGTCACCTCCCGGGAGTGCCTGGGCGCGTCGAAGTGCGCGTACGGCGCCGAGTGCTTCGCGGAGGCGGCTCGCGAGCGGGCCAAGCTCGCCGACGTCGTGGTCACCAACCACGCGCTGCTCGCCATCGACGCCATCGAGGGCGCGCCGGTGCTGCCCGGCCACGAGGTGCTGATCGTCGACGAGGCGCACGAGCTGGTCTCCCGGGTCACCGGCGTGGCGACCGGCGAGCTCACGCCCGGCCAGGTCAACCGGGCCGTGCGGCGGGCGGCCAAGCTGGTCGACGAGAAGGTGGCGGACGCCCTGCAGACCGCGGCCGAGAGCTTCGAGCGGCTGATGGAGCTGGCCCTTCCGGGGCGGCTCGAGGAGGTGCCCGAGGACCTCGCGTACTCCCTGATGACGCTGCGCGACGCCGCCCGCTCGGTGATCACTTCCCTCGGCAACACCCGCGACAAGTCGGTGCAGGACGAGGACGCCGTCCGTAAGCAGGCCCTCGCCGCCGTGGAGAACATCCACGCGGTCGCCGAGCGCATCCTGGAGGGCTCCGAGTACGACGTCGTCTGGTACGAGCGCCACGACCGCTTCGGCGCCTCGCTGCGCGTGGCCCCGCTCTCGGTCTCGGGGCTGCTGCGGGAGAAGCTCTTCAGCGAGCGCTCGGTGGTGCTCACCTCGGCCACGCTCAAGCTCGGCGGCGATTTCAACGGCGTGGGGGCGTCGCTGGGGCTCGCTCCGGAGGGCGTCGAGGGGGACGACTGCCCCGAGTGGAAGGGCGTCGACGTCGGCTCGCCGTTCGACTACCCGAAGCAGGGCATCCTCTACGTCGCCCGGCACCTGAATCAGCCGGGCCGCGAGGGAAGCCGGACGGACATGCTCGACGAGCTGTCCGAGCTGGTGGAGGCGGCCGGTGGGCGGACGCTCGGGCTGTTCTCCTCGATGCGGGCCGCCCAGGCGGCCGCGGAGGAGCTGCGGGGCCGGCTCGACGTGCCGATCCTGCTGCAGGGCGAAGACACCCTGGGGGAGCTCATCAAGGCCTTCGCCGCGGACCCGCGAACGTGCCTGTTCGGCACGCTGTCGCTGTGGCAGGGCGTCGACGTCCCGGGGCCGAGCTGCCAGCTCGTCGTCATGGACCGGGTGCCCTTCCCGCGCCCCGACGATCCGCTGATGAGCGCCCGGCAGCGAGCCGTGGAGGACGCGGGCGGCAACGGCTTCATGGCCGTGGCCGCGACGCACGCGGCGCTGCTGATGGCCCAGGGCGCGGGCCGGCTCGTCCGGGCCTCGGGGGACCGCGGCGTGGTGGCCGTGCTCGACCCCCGGCTCGCCACGGCGCGCTACGGGTCGTTCCTGCGGGCGTCGATGCCGGACTTCTGGTACACCACTGACCGTAACCAGGTGCGCCGCTCCCTGGCGGCCATCGACACGGCGGCCAAGGCGGAGGACCGGTAGCAGCCGGAGCCGTACGCGGCAGTGGAGGCGGTGGGAAGCAACGAGCCCCGGAACCGGCGCAGTGGTTCCGGGGCTCGGTCCTTCCGGTGCGCGGTCACACCCGCCGCAGCACCGCCACGACCTTGCCCAGGATGGTGGCCTCGTCGCCGGGGATCGGCTGGTAGGCGGCGTTGTGCGGGAGCAGCCAGACGTGGCCGTCCTCGCGCTTGAAGCGCTTGACCGTCGCCTCGCCGTCCAGCATGGCGGCCACGATGTCGCCGTTCTCCGCGACCGGCTGGCGGCGCACCGTCACCCAGTCGCCGTCGCAGATCGCGGCCTCGACCATCGAGTCGCCGACCACCTTGAGGACGAAGAGCTCGCCGTCACCGACCAGTTGACGCGGGAGGGGGAAGACGTCCTCCACCGACTCCTCGGCCAGGATCGGCCCGCCGGCGGCGATCCGGCCGACCAGGGGCACGTAGGAGGCCGCGGGCTTGCCGGTGGTGTCGGTCGGCTGGGTGCTCGGCTGGTCGGAACCGCGCACCTCGTAGGCGCGGGGTCGGTGCGGGTCCCTGCGCAGGAAGCCCTTGCGCTCCAGGGCCATGAGCTGATGGGCGACGGAGGACGTGCTGGAGAGCCCCACCGCCTGGCCGATCTCGCGCATGGATGGTGGGTAGCCGCGGCGCTGGACGGAGTCCCGGATGACCTCGATCACGCGGCGCTGCCGGTCGGTGAGGCCCGAGCTGTCCGCCCGGATGCCGGGGGGCCGTCCGGGGAGCGAGCGGGCCGGCTTCTGGCCCTCGGCGTTCATGGCTGCGTCATTCATCGGGTGTGCCTGCGGGTGTGCCTGGTCGAGTCGGTTCTGGGAGCGGTCCTGGGCGGTGATGGTGGCGCTGTCTGCGGTGGTGGTCACGTCGGCCCCTCTCGAGATGTTCTCCCTAGCTGGACAACGGTAGTTGCTTTCGAAAGGTTGCGCCAAACACACGTTCGAGTGAAATATCGGGGATCGGCTGACTTGATCTAGGGAGAGGGTGTACGGGCAGGGATCAATTCGCCCCATTGCGGTACTCTTCGGTGCGTTGTCCACCGGGGTGAACCGGGTGGTCCGCCACCTTCCGCCCCCACCCGTGACGGGTGGCGCGGCCGGCGGCGACGCTCGGCGGAGGTCGGCCGAAGAGGGTGCCGGAGGCGTCGCGCGGGGTCTCCGTGCTCTGTGTCCAGTGTGTCATCCGCGGGTCCGCGGACCCGCCCCCGGGCCCCTCCCGTAGGCTCGTGTCCCGCTCCGGCGGCGCGACACGCTGGTGGCGCGATAGATCGTCCGGCACCAGATCTAGTGGTTTGATGGCGGCGGCTACCCACAAGTTGTGGTCGACGGCTCACCCCGGTCATTCCCGGTGGCAGTCATCGCCTATGCTGGGGGCTGCTCGGCGGGGCCCCTTTTCCAGGGTCCGACGCGGCCGAGGATCGCGTACGGGTTTTTCGAGGGTGAGGAGGGTGGAGAGCCATGCACTGCCCCTTCTGCAGGCACCCCGACAGCAGGGTCGTCGACAGTCGCACCACCGATGACGGCTGTTCCATCCGCAGGCGCCGCCAGTGCCCCGACTGCGCCCGCCGCTTCACGACGGTGGAGACGGCGTCACTCATGGTGATCAAGCGGAGCGGGGTCACCGAGCCCTTCAGCCGCAACAAGGTCATCTCCGGCGTGCGCAAGGCGTGCCAGGGTCGCCCGGTCACCGAGGACGCCCTGGCCCAGCTCGGCCAGCGGGTCGAGGAGGCGGTGCGGGCCACGGGCAGCGCCGAGCTCTCCACGCACGACGTCGGGCTGGCCATACTCGGCCCGCTCAAGGACCTCGACCTCGTCGCGTATCTGCGCTTCGCGTCCGTTTACCAGGCGTTCGACTCGCTCGAGGACTTCGAGGCCGCCGTCGCGGAGCTCCGTGACGGACTGCGCCGCGCCGAGGCCGAGGGCGAATCCGCCGCGGGCCCGGCCGGCCCCGCCGGCGGTGCCGAAGTGCCGGCGCCGGCCGCGGCCACCGACTAGCGGCGGCACCACAGACCTGCTCGGCGCGCCAGGCGCAGCCGGGTGAAAGACACACATCGCACCCCGGAAGAATTGGGTGCATGAGGGCGTTTTGCCCGTAGAGGGAGGCGGCATGACCGAGACGACGAGCGGCTCCGCGCGAGGTTCCCGCTCCAAGGGAAACAAGGGCGGCAAGGGGCTGCGGATCGAGCGCGTCCACACGACCCCCGGCGTGCATCCGTACGACGAGGTGGTCTGGGAGCGTCGTGACGTCGTCATGACCAACTGGCGCGACGGCTCGATCAACTTCGAGCAGCGTGGCGTCGAGTTCCCCGACTTCTGGTCGGTGAACGCGGTCAACATCGTCACCAGCAAGTACTTCCGTGGCGCGACTGGCTCCCCCGAGCGCGAGTCCAGCCTCCGCCAGCTCATCGACCGTGTGGTGAAGACCTACCGCAAGGCCGGTGAGGAGCACGGGTACTTCGCCTCCCCGGCGGACGCGGAGATCTTCGAGCACGAGCTCACCTACGCCCTGCTGCACCAGGTCTTCAGCTTCAACTCGCCGGTCTGGTTCAACGTCGGCACGAAGCAGCCGCAGCAGGTCTCCGCCTGCTTCATCCTCTCCGTCGACGACTCCATGGAGTCGATCCTCGACTGGTACAAGGAAGAGGGGATGATCTTCAAGGGTGGTTCGGGCGCCGGCCTCAACCTCTCCCGCATCCGCTCCTCCAAGGAGCTCCTCTCCTCCGGCGGCAACGCCTCCGGTCCCGTCTCCTTCATGCGCGGCGCCGACGCCTCCGCCGGAACGATCAAGTCGGGCGGCGCCACGCGCCGCGCGGCCAAGATGGTCGTCCTGGACGTCGACCACCCCGACGTCGAGGCCTTCATCGAGACCAAGGTGAAGGAGGAGGAGAAGGTCCGCGCCCTGCGCGACGCCGGCTTCGACATGGACCTGGGCGGCGAGGACATCACCTCCGTCCAGTACCAGAACGCCAACAACTCCGTTCGAGTCAACGACGAGTTCATGAAGGCCGTCGAGACCGGCTCGAAGTTCGGCCTGCGTGCCCGGATGACCGGTGAGGTCATCGAGGAGATCGACGCCAAGGGTCTCTTCCGCAAGATGGCCGAGGCCGCCTGGGCCTGCGCCGACCCGGGCATCCAGTACGACGACACGATCAACCACTGGCACACCTCGCCGGAGACGGGCCGGATCACCGCGTCCAACCCGTGCAGCGAGTACATGCACCTGGACAACTCCTCGTGCAACCTCGCCTCCCTCAACCTCATGAAGTTCCTCCGCGACGACGACAAGGGAAACCAGTCGTTCGACGCCGAGCGCTTCGCCAAGGTCGTCGAGCTGGTCATCACGGCGATGGACATCTCCATCTGCTTCGCCGACTTCCCGACCGAGAAGATCGGCGAGACCACCCGTGCCTTCCGCCAGCTGGGCATCGGCTACGCCAACCTCGGCGCCCTGCTCATGGCCACCGGCCACGCCTACGACAGCGACGGCGGCCGCGCCCTGGCT
>KL569486.1:18871-20110 GCA_000715685.1 Streptomyces lilacinus | reverse complement strand
CCCTGGCCGGCGCCATCACCTCGCTGATGACGGGTACGTCCTACCGCCGCTCCGCCGAGCTGGCCGCGGTCGTCGGCCCGTACGACGGCTACGCCCGCAACGCCGACGCCCACAAGCGCGTCATGAAGCAGCACGCCGACGCCAACACCGCCGCCAAGCGCATGGACGACCTGGACACCCCGGTCTGGGCCGCGGCGACGGAGGCGTGGCAGGACGTGCTCCGCCTCGGCGAGAGCAACGGCTTCCGCAACGCCCAGGCCTCCGTGCTGGCGCCCACCGGCACCATCGGCCTGATGATGGACTGCGACACCACGGGCGTCGAGCCGGACCTGGCCCTGGTCAAGTTCAAGAAGCTCGTCGGCGGCGGCTCCATGCAGATCGTGAACAACACGGTCCCCAAGGCGCTCAAGCGGCTGGGCTACCAGGCCGAGCAGATCGAGGCGGTCGTCGCCCACATCGCCGAGCACGGCAACGTGATCGACGCTCCGGGCCTGAAGCCCGAGCACTACGAGGTCTTCGACTGCGCCATGGGCGAGCGCGCGATCTCCGCCATGGGCCACGTGCGCATGATGGCCGCCGCGCAGCCGTTCCTCTCCGGCGCGATCTCCAAGACGGTGAACCTGCCCGAGTCGGCCACCGTCGAGGAGGTCGAGGAGGTCTACTTCGAGGGCTGGAAGATGGGCCTGAAGGCCCTCGCGATCTACCGCGACAACTGCAAGGTCGGCCAGCCGCTCTCCGCCAAGAAGAAGGAGGAGGCGAAGGCCCCCGAGGCCGCCGCCCCCGCCGCCGCGGAGAAGGTCGTCGAGTACCGCCCGGTCCGCAAGCGCCTCCCCAAGGGCCGTCCGGGCATCACCACCTCCTTCACGGTGGGCGGTGCCGAGGGCTACATGACCGCCAACTCCTACCCGGACGACGGTCTCGGTGAGGTCTTCCTCAAGATGTCCAAGCAGGGCTCGACCCTCGCGGGCATGATGGACGCCTTCTCGATCGCCGTCTCCGTCGGTCTGCAGTACGGCGTTCCGCTCGAGACCTACGTCTCGAAGTTCACCAACATGCGCTTCGAGCCGGCCGGCATGACGGACGACCCGGACGTGCGGATGGCGCAGTCGATCGTCGACTACATCTTCCGTCGCCTGGCGCTGGACTTCCTGCCCTTCGAGACCCGGTCCGCCCTCGGCATCCACTCCGCCGAGGAGCGCCAGCGGCACCTGGACACCGGCTCTGTCTCTTATACACATC
>KL569486.1:18398-18678 GCA_000715685.1 Streptomyces lilacinus | reverse complement strand
CCAGCGGCACCTGGACACCGGCTCGTACGAGCCGGCCGACGAGGAGGTCGACGTCGAGGGCCTCGCCCAGTCCGCCCCGCGTCACGTCGAGCCCGCCAAGCCCGAGGTCCCGGCCCCGGCCCCCGCCGCGGTCCCGGCCCCGAAGCAGGCGCACAACTCCACCGAGCTGGTGGAGATGCAGCTGGGCCTGAACGCCGACGCGCCGCTCTGCTTCTCCTGCGGCACGAAGATGCGTCGTGCGGGCAGTTGCTACCTCTGTCTCTTATACACATCTCTGAGC
>KL569486.1:15943-18086 GCA_000715685.1 Streptomyces lilacinus | reverse complement strand
GGCGGAGCCGGCACCTGCCGGCTCCGCCCTCGGCGTATCCGGCTTGCGGGGCGGGTGAATACTGGGGGAGATGATCAAGCCAAAGAAGGTGGGGGAATGAGCAATTCCGTATGGAGCAGTGCCGAGTTGGACCTCGATGCCTATCTGGAGCGCATCGGATACGAAGGGTCTCCGCGGGCGGACCTGGAGACGCTGCGTGAGATACACCGCCGCCACATAGCGGCCATTCCGTTCGAGAACCTCGAGGTCATGCTCGGCCGCCCGGTCCTGCTCGACATCAAGGCGCTGCAGGACAAGATGGTGGCCAAGCGGCGGGGCGGCTACTGCTACGAGCAGAACTCGCTGCTGGCCGCGGTGCTGGAGCACGTCGGCTTCTCCTTCCGCGGGCTCGGCGCGCGGGTCCGGGCGGGCGCCGAGCGCCTCCGTGCCGTCACACACATGGCGCTCGCGGTCGAGATCGACGGCGAGGAGTGGCTGTGCGACGTCGGATTCGGCGGCGAGGGGCTGCTGGAGCCGATCCTGTTCCGGCCCGGCGTCGAGGCCCGACAGGGGGAGTGGACGTTTGGAATCGGACAGGAGCAGAAGGACGTGCGCGTCCTGCGCTCGCTCCACCCGGAGGGCTGGTGGGACATTTACGCCATCGGTCCGGAGGACCGTTTTCCGATCGACTATGTCTTGATGAACCACTACACCTCGACGCATCCGCGCTCACCCTTCATCGCGCGCGCCGTCGTTCAGCAGGCGGAGCCGACGCTACGCCGGACGCTCGTGGGTTCGACGTTCGTGAACGTGCGTGCTGACGGCTCGACGGAACAACGGGAAGTCGGGCCAGAGGA
This sequence comes from Streptomyces lilacinus, assembly GCA_000715685.1. Lineage (GTDB taxonomy): Bacteria > Actinomycetota > Actinomycetes > Streptomycetales > Streptomycetaceae > Streptomyces > Streptomyces lilacinus. The sequence continues at coordinate 17,250 of KL569486.1, read as the reverse complement.
GTTGAGCGCGATGCTGCGGAGCGAGTTCCGGATCGATCTCGACGACGAGGAAGCCGCGACGCTCGCTCGGGTGTACCGCTCGCGTACGTGACGCGCGCCACTGTCGGGGCCATAGGATGGGTCGGTGCTGGTCAAGTGGATTCGCTGCACCGTGGTTGACCGTCGGGGCTTCGAGCGGGGGCAGCGGAAGTGGGCGGGATTGCTCGGTGAGCCGGGTTTCCGGGGGCAGGGCGGCGGATGGAGCCGCGCGCGCCCGGGAGTCGTGCACCTCTTCGGCTTCTGGGAGAGCCGGGCGTTCTACGACTCGTTCATGGCGCGGTCCCACGACAGGCTGGCGGCCGCGCAGGCCGGCACGTTCAAGAACATCCAGGTGCGGCTCTTCGAGCACCGCTTCGATGTGAAGGTCGGATTCCGGCCGCAGTTCGGCGACGCGGACGTGGTGCGCTTCGCCCACTGCCGGGTTCGGGAGGACCGGGTCGAGCACTTCACCCTCATGCAGGAGAAGGTGTGGAATCCGGCCATGGCGGGCTCGCCGGGGATGCTGCGCGGCGTCTTCGGCGAGGCGCCCGGCCAGGAGTTCCTGGTGCTGTCGATGTGGAACTCCGAGGCCGAGCACGGGAAGTACCGCACGGATCGGGTGGAGCGGCTGGCGCTGCGCGCGCAGACCGAGGCCGACGTCGCGGCGATCACGGGCGACGTCGTCCAGATAGAGCAGGCGTGGACGGTGTGAAGCCGCGCCCGGCGGGTCAGGTCCTGTCGCCGCCCGCACCCGGGCTCCCGGCCGGCGCGTAGACGCCTGCCCGCACCGCGGCAAGGGTCGCGTCGGCCGCCTCGTCGGCCACCTCCGCGCCGATCGGCTCGCGGGTGACGAACAGTCGGAAGAACAGCGGGGCGGAGACCGCCCGCGCGACGGCGCCGCCGTCGGTGCCGACGGGGGCCTCGCCCCGCTCGACGGCCCGGGCGATCAGTGACCCGCAGCGCCCGAAGCGCGCGGTGTAGAAGCCGCGCAGGGCCTCCGCCGCGCGCTCGGACTGGAACGCCGCGGCGATGAACGCGGTGGGTGCGGCCGCGGCCGCCGGGTCGGCGAAGGAGTCGACGATCTCATGGGCGAGCGCGCGGAGATCCCCCCGCAGGCTTCCGGTGTCCGGCGGGGTCCAGGCGTCGTCGCCCGCGAGGTCCAGGGCGTCGGCGACGAGCCCTTCGACGCCGCCCCAGCGGCGGTAGAGCGTGGTCTTGTGCACCCCGGAGCGCTCGGCGACGTACTCGACGGTGAGTCCTGGGTAGCCGTGCTCCTGTCTCTTATACAC
>KL569486.1:14920-15647 GCA_000715685.1 Streptomyces lilacinus | reverse complement strand
AGGTGCGGGCGGTCCGCCCGCCGGGGCGGACGGTGCCCGGCGCGCTGGAGGAAGGGGGTGAGGTCTCCGAAGGCAACTGCAACTCCCGTTGCGTTAGTGGGGTGGGTCGTGTCATGCTGAGCGTAACGCAACACCGGTTGCGTTTGATGGTTTTGGTCTGTGGCTTTGTCGCCGCGCGCCCATCGTTGGAGGCCCGTATGCCCACTCAGCTCTCTCTGCACGAGGTGTCCGTGTCCCGTGGGGACCGGCTGCTCCTCGACGGGGTGTCCCTCTCCGTGCGGCCGGGCGAAAGGATCGGCGTCGTCGGGGAGAACGGCGCCGGGAAATCGACGTTGCTCAAGGTCCTGGCAGGAATCGAGCGGCCCACGGACGGCTCGGTCGTGGTTTCCGCCGACGGCGGTGTCGGCCATCTGGGTCAGACCCCCGACCTGCCGCCCGGCGGCACGGTCGCCGACGCCGTCGACCAGGCCCTCGCCGAGCTGCGCGCCATGGAGCGCCGGCTGCGCGAGCTGGAAGCCGGCCTCGGCGACGCCGGGTCCGAGACCCTCGCCGAGTACGGGGAGCTGCTCACCGTCTTCGAGGCGCGAGGCGGCTACCAGGCGGACGCCCGCGTCGACAAGGCTCTCCACGGACTCGGTCTCGCCCACATCGGCCGGGACCGCCGGCTGGGCAGTCTCTCGGGCGGCGAGCAGGCCCGGCTCGGCCTGGCCCTGTCTCTTATACACAT
>KL569486.1:13928-14703 GCA_000715685.1 Streptomyces lilacinus | reverse complement strand
GGCCCGGCTCGGCCTGGCCTGTCTCATCGCCGCCTCTCCCGAGGTCATGCTCCTGGACGAGCCGACCAACCACCTGGACGGCGCGGCGCTCACCTGGCTGGAGGAAACACTGCGGGCCCACCCCGGCACGGTCGTGGCCGTCTCGCACGACCGGGTGTTCCTCGAACGCGTCGCCACCGCCGTGATCGAGGTCGACGCCGACCGGAAGGCGATCATGCGATACGGCGGGGGCTACGCCGGCTACGTCGCCGAGCGCGCCGCGGCCCGGCACCGCTGGGAGCAGGCCTACGAGCAGTGGTGCGCCGAGACCGAGGCGCTCGCCAGGGCCGCGGAGACCACCGCCCGGACCATCGCCCCGGGGCGGGCCATCAAAGACGGCAACAAGATGGCCTACGACCGGGACAAGGGCCGCGTCCAGTCCTCCGTCTCCAGCCGCGTGCGCAACGCCCGTGAACGGCTCCGCAGGCTCCAGGAGGACCCGGTGCCGCGCCCGCCGGCTCCACTGCGCTTCGCGGCCCGTCCCCAGGCCGGCGCCACCCGAGGTGCCCTGGTGGAGCTGCGCGACGTGCGGGTCGGGGAGCGGCTCACGGTGGACGCGCTCGAGGTCGGAGCCGGTGAACGCCTGCTGGTCCATGGTCCCAACGGCGCCGGGAAGTCGACCCTGCTCCGCCTCATGGCGGGCGTCGTCCGGCCCGATACCGGCACGGTCGGCAGGCGGGGAGGCATCGGATACCTCCCCCAGGAGATTCCCGCGAGTCGTCCCGCCGAGCGGCTG
>KL569486.1:12117-13658 GCA_000715685.1 Streptomyces lilacinus | reverse complement strand
TGTGTATAAGAGACAGGGCCTGCCGGGCGACGTCGAGGAACAGCGGGCGCTCCTGCTCTCCTACGGCCTCTTCCGCGAGCACGACCTTCACGTCCCCGTCGGCTCGCTGTCGGCCGGCCAGAGTCGCCGGCTCGCCCTCGCCCGGCTCCTCGCCCGCCCCGCGGACCTGCTGCTGCTCGACGAGCCGGCCAACCACCTCGCGCTCGGCCTCCTCGAGCAGTTGGAGGAGGCGCTCGCCCAGTGGCCCGGCGCGGTGGTGGTCGTGTCCCACGACCGGGCGCTTCGCGACCGCTTCGTCGGCCGCCGCTGCGAGATACGGGCCGGCCGGGCCCTGGTCACGCAGGGGAGTGAGGCGCTCGCCGGCTGACCGATCTAGGGTGGCGGCATGTCACGGCCCCGGCGCATCGTCCTCCTCCGGCACGGAGAGTCGGAGGGCAACGTCGACGACACGGTCTACGAGCGCGAGCCCGACCACGCCCTCGGCCTGACCGCGACCGGCCGCAAGCAGGCGGAGGAGGCAGGGGAGCGGCTGCGGGAGCTCTTCGGCGACGAGCGGATCTCCGCCTATGTCTCGCCCTACCGCCGCGCCCACCAGACCTTCCAGGCCCTGAAGCTCGACCCGTCCCGGGTCCGGGTGCGCGAGGAGCCGCGGCTGCGCGAGCAGGACTGGGGAAACTGGCAGGACCGGGACGACGTGCGGCGGCAGAAGGCCTACCGGGACGCCTACGGCCACTTCTTCTACCGATTTGCCCAGGGCGAGTCCGGCGCCGACGTCTACGACCGGGTGGGCTCCTTCCTGGAGAGCCTGTGGCGCAGCTTCGACGACCCCGACCACCCTCCGAACGTCCTGATCGTCACCCACGGGCTGACCATGCGGCTGTTCTGCATGAGATGGCTGCACTGGACCGTCGCCGAGTTCGAATGCCTGTCCAACCCCGGCAACGGCGAGACCCGCATGCTGCTGCTCGGCCCCGACGGCCGCTATCACCTGGACCGGCCGTTCGAGCGCTGGTGTACCCCCGAGTCGTACGGCTTCACCGGTTAGAGTTCGCTGCGATGACAGCTGACCGATTCCACCGAGCCCTGGCGAGCCTGCGAGGGCTGGCCGTGGGTGACGCCCTCGGCTCCCAGTTCTTCGTCCCTGCCAACTACCCCTCGCTCAAGCGACAGGAGCTGCCGCCGGCGCCGTGGCGGTGGACCGACGACACCGAGATGGCCTGCTCCGTGCTGGCCGTCCTGGCCGAGCACGGCCGCATCGACCAGGACGCGCTCGCGCGCTCCTTCGCCGAGCGCCACGACTTCGACCGCGGGTACGGTCCGGCGGTCAACCGCATGCTGCGTCTGGTCAGGGAAGGCGGTGACTGGCGCGAGCTGGCCGCCGCCCTGTTCCAGGGCCAGGGCTCCTGGGGCAACGGCGCCGCCATGCGCATCGCCCCGCTGGGCGCCTGGTACGCGGACGATCCGGAGCAGGCCACCCATCAGGCCGAGATCTCCGCCTACACCACCCACCAGCACCGGGAGGCCGTGGCCGGGGCCATGGC
>KL569486.1:9860-11831 GCA_000715685.1 Streptomyces lilacinus | reverse complement strand
GGCGGTCGCCGCCGCGGCGGCCATCGCCGCAGGCCCCTCGGGCGTCACCGCGGACGCCCTGCTGGACGGTGTGATCGCGCTGGTGCCGCGCAGCGCCGTCCAGCAGGGCCTGCGCCGCGCCCGCGACATGCTCGACTACGCGAACGTGACCACCGTCGCCGCCGTGCTGGGCTGCGGCCGGCGCACCAGCGCGCACGACACCGTGCCCTTCGCGCTGTGGGCCGCGGCGCGCCATCTCGGGTCGTTCGAGGAGGCGTTCTGGGCGACGGCCCGGGCCGGTGGGGACGTGGACACCACCTCTGCCATCGCCGGCGGTGTGGTCGCGGCAACGGAACGAGGCGCTCCGCCGGCGGCCTGGCTGGAGGCCACGGAGGCGCTTCCCGAGTGGCTTCCCGCGCCCTCCCGCTGACCGGACGGCGAGGAGTGGGGGCGGGGCGGGACAGCGGCGCCCGAGGGGCGTAATCTTACTGGCGCCATGCCCTACCAACCGCCTACCCACAGCGTCGAGCGCTCGCTCCGAGCGACGACGGGAGCAAAGATCGTCGCCGGTGTGGACGAGGTCGGCCGGGGCGCCTGGGCCGGTCCCGTCACCGTGTGCGCCGCCGTCACCGGTCTGCGCCGACCGCCGCAGGGACTCACCGACTCCAAGCTGCTCACCCTCAAGCGCCGCACCGCGCTCGCCGAGGAGCTGGAGAGCTGGGTCACCGCCTACGGTCTCGGTCACTCCTCCCCACAGGAGATCGACGAGCTGGGCATGACGGCGGCCCTGCGGCTGGCGGCCACCCGTGCGCTGGAGGCGCTTCCCGTCCGGCCCGACGCGGTGATCCTCGACGGCAAGCACGACTACCTGGGCGCGCCCTGGAAGGTCCGCACGGTCATCAAGGGCGACCAGTCCTGCGTGGTCGTCTCCGCTGCCTCGGTGATCGCCAAGGTGCGGCGGGACGCGATGATGGCCGAACTCGGCATCGACCACGTCGACTTCGGCTTCGGCGACAACGCCGGATACCCGTCACCGGTGCACCGTGCCGCCCTCGAGGCGCTGGGCCCCACCCCACACCACCGGCTGTCCTGGTCCTATCTGGACGGACTGCCGCGGTGGCAGCACCTCAAGCGGGCCCGTATCACCCCCGACAACGTTGCTTTGGAGGCCGGTGGCCAGCTCGGCTTCGACTTCTGAGTGGCCCAAAACGCCACCCGCCGGCGCGACTCGCACCGGCGTTTGATAAACATCGACTTATGCCTCTCATCCCCGAGGAGCCTCAGATTCACGAGAGTGTCCCGGGTCCCCGCGCAGTTCCGGCCGCCGGCCGCACCGCGCCGACCCCTCGTCCTGTCCCTGGTCCCCGCCCGGCCCCGATGCGGCCCGGCAGCCCCAGCCCGCACCGCGGCTCGGTCCCGTCCCAGCGCACCCCGCGCGAGGCGGCGGACGCCGGCGCGGCCACTCCGCAGATCCAGCTGATCCCGGCCACCGCGCAGGGCGCGCTGGACGCCGCGGACGAGGCCGTCGACCTGCTGCTCGACAGCGGCCGGGCGCCCGGCGAGGTCCTGGTCCTCACCACCGGCGACCCGCACCCCTGGGCGGCACACGAGCTGTCCTTCGGCGAGGCGTCCTACTGGGCGCAGCACGACGCCAAGGACGACGTCTTCTACGCGGCCGCCGACGCGGACCGCGTCGCGGGTCGCCCCGTCGTGGTCATCGCCGTCAACGGCGGCTCGGACGCCGCCGTGGCCGGTGGACTTCCGGCGGCCATGGCCCGTGCCGGCGCGCTCCTGATCGTCTGCGGCGACCCGCAGAGGGTCAACGCCCTTCTCTCCACGAAGGCCTGACGTCTGATCGGGATGGTCGGCCGCCCCCGTGAGGGCTCGCCGGCCACTGCCCGTCGCGTCACCGGGCCGCCGTGCGGCGGTGCGCCTCGGGCGCCCCGCCGCCGGATCTGAGCGGTGCGGCAGGGCGGTGGAGGGAGCACGGCC
>KL569486.1:5264-9568 GCA_000715685.1 Streptomyces lilacinus | reverse complement strand
GTATAAGAGACAGCGCCGAGGATCCGCCAGCCCGCTCCGGTGAGGGTGATGTACGCACCGCACCGGAGCCCGTGGAGGGTGCAGGCGTCGCGCAGCGCCCACATCCAGGCGCCGTCCTCCTCGGTCCAACGCGTCCCGCCCTCACGGCAGTAGAGCAGCACGGCCGTCCGGACGGGGGCGCGTCTGCGCAAGTCGTGCGGGATCACCAGGCGCAGCTGCGTGAGGAGTGCGTTGCGCAGCTCCCAGCCGTCCACAGGGCCGGGCCGGCCGACGTGCCGGACGAAGGAGGCGCTCGCCGCGAGCCGTTCGTCGGGATGGAAGACGGCGACGACCGCCGTGGACGGCGTCGGCAGATGACGGTCGTGGAGGTCGCAGACGACCTCGCGCGGATTGCGCAGCGGGGGCACGCCCGACGCGGCCCACTCGGCGGGCTCGAGCATCCTGCCCAGACGGGAAGCGGAGTCGGCGGACGGCGGTGGAGCGAAGCCGAAGGCCATGATTCTCCCTTCGTCTGCACGCCCGTGCGACTGGGCGAGAGGTCAGGCAAGGGCACACACCATGCCGACAGGTCGGGGCGAGGTGCGAACGCGCGGGAGTGGGAGGTGCTCCAATTCTCGCGGCCTCACCGGCGGTACGGCAACGATCAATTGACGCCACTGACCGGTATCCGCGCTCCGCGGGGCCGGTTCCGCGTTTCGTCGGACCGGCCTCCGCCCCTACTCCTCTTCTTCCCGCGTTCCTATCTCCCGACGCTCAGCCCTGAACGGCGAGGACCAGCGGGAAGACCTCCTTGGCTCCCGCCCGCCGCAGCAGACGCGCGGCCACGGCGAGGGTCCACCCGGTATCGCTCACGTCGTCCACGAGCAGCACCGGCCCGCCGGCCGAGGCCAGCGCCTCCGCCAGGGCCGGCGGGACGGTCAGCGCCCCGTCCAACGCCCGCAGCCGCTGGGCACTGTTGGTGCGCGGTACGCGCGTGTCCGCGTCCGCGTCGCGGTACTCGACCGTGCCCAGGAGGGGCATCCGGCCGATCGCGGCGATCCGCTCGCCCAGCGAGCGGATCAGCAGCGGCCGGGTGCGGGAAGCGATGGTGACGACACCCACCGGCCGGGCGGGCGAGTCGGGCGCCCCGGAGGCCCAACCCCCGGGTCCCCGGGCCCAGTCGGCCAGCACGGTCACCACCGCGTCCGTCACATCGTCCGGAACGGCGGCGTCCGGTGTCTGCGGCGCGAGCAGGGGCCGCAGCCGGTTGCCCCAGCCGATGTCGGAGAGCCGCCCGATGGCCCGGCCCGGGGCGGCCTGCTCGCCGGGAGGGATGCGCCCCTTGAGATCCACGCCGATCGCAGGCATGCCCGTCGGCCACATCCGCCGCGGCTCCACCTCCACGCCGGGACGGCCCAGCTCGCCGCGGGCGTCGTCGAGGGACCCGTCGGCGACGTCGGCCGTGTACCGGGGGTCCGCGCAGTTGTCGCAGCGACCGCAGGGCGCGGCCTCCTCGTCGTCGAGCTGCCGCCGCAGGAACTCCATCCGGCATTCCGTGGTCGCGGCGTACTCCCGCATGGCCTGCTGCTCCGCCTCGCGCTGCCGCGCGACCCAGGCGTAGCGCTGGGCGTCGTAGGTCCACGGCTCACCGGTGGCCGTCCAGCCGCCGCGCACCCGGCGGACGGCGCCGTCCACGTCGAGGACCTTGAGCATGGTCTCGAGCCGGGAGCGCCGCAGCTCCACCAGGGGCTCCAGCGCGGGGAGCGAGAGCGGCCGGTCGGAGGCGGCCAGCACGTCCAGCGTGCGGCGGACCTGGGCCTCCGGCGGGAAGGCCAGGGAGGCGAAGTACTTCCAGATCGCCTCGTCCTCCCGGCCGGGCAGCAGCAGCACCTCGGCGTGCTCGACGCCGCGCCCTGCCCGGCCGACCTGCTGGTAGTAGGCGATCGGGGAGGAGGGCGAGCCCAGGTGGACCACGAAGCCGAGGTCGGGCTTGTCGAAGCCCATGCCCAGGGCGGAGGTGGCCACGAGGGCCTTGACCCGATTGGCGAGCAGATCCTCTTCGGCCTGCTGCCTGTCGGCGTTCTCGGTCTTGCCGGTGTATGAGGCGACCGTGTGGCCGCGGCGGCGCAGGAAGGTGGCGACCTCCTCCGCGGCGGCGACGGTCAGGGTGTAGATGATGCCGGAGCCGGGCAGGTCGTCGAGGTGGTCGGCGAGCCAGGCCAGGCGGTGGGCGGCGTCGGGGAGGTTCAGCACGCCCAGGCTGAGGCTCTCCCGGTCCAGCGCCCCGCGCAGGACGAGCGCCTCGGCCCCCTCGCCGGTGCCCAACTGCTCGGCGACGTCGGCCGTCACCCGGGCGTTGGCGGTGGCGGTCGTCGCGAGGACGGGCACGCCCGGCGGCAGGTCGGCCAGCATGGTGCGCAGGCGGCGGTAGTCCGGACGGAAGTCGTGGCCCCAGTCGGAGATGCAGTGCGCCTCGTCGACCACCAGCAGGCCGGTGGCGGCGGCGAGCTTGGGCAGCACCTGATCGCGGAAATCGGGGTTGTTGAGCCGCTCGGGGCTCACCAGCAGCACGTCGACCTCGCCCGCCGCCACCTCGGCCTGGACCGTCTCCCACTCCTCGGTGTTGGACGAATTGATCGTGCGCGCGTGGATGCCCGCCCGCGCGGCGGCCTCCACCTGGTTGCGCATCAGCGCGAGCAGCGGGGAGACGATCACCGTCGGGCCGCTGCCGCGCTCGCGGAGCAGCGCGGTCGCGACGAAGTACACCGCGGACTTGCCCCAGCCCGTGCGCTGCACCACCAGCGCGCGGCGGTGGTCGGCGACGAGCGCCTCGATCGCGCGCCACTGGTCCTCGCGGAGTCTCGCCGTGCCCGTCGGATCTCCGACGAGACGGGCGAGGACGGTGTCCGCCGAGACGCGGAGGGCTTCGTTGGTCATGCCCCCATGCAACACGAGGACACTGACAACACGCGAACGCGGTGGTGGAGCCTGTGGAAAACCCGGAGGCCGGTGATCCACAGGATTGGTACGACAATCAGTCTGGAGTTATCCACAGGCCTGGCGGGCGGTGGCCGGGCCGCGGGACTCTCGGGCCATGAGCCAGCACAGTGAATCAGCCCACCCGTCCAGCTCGCCCGTCCCGTCCCCGGAAGCGTGGGACTCCCGGCCGGAAACGCAGATCACGCTCCGCAGCCCGGCCGAACTCGCCGACGCCCTCCCCTACTTGCTGGGCTTCCACCCCACCGACAGCATCGTGCTGCTCGCCCTGCACGGCGAGCGCGGCCGCTTCGGCGGCCGGATCAGGCTCGGCATCCCGGCGCCCGACGAATGGCCCGACGTCAGCCACCAGCTCGCGGAGACCCTCGTCATGGGCTGCGGCAAGCGCGGCGCCCGGCCCGACGGCATCGTCCTCTTCCTCTGCCAGGACCCCGGCGCCGCCGAGGAAACCGGCCGGGACGTGATGGAGCGGCTCCGTCCGCTCGCCCAGAGCCTGCGCCTGGCCTGTGGAGGCCTGGACGTGCCCGTGTACGAGGCCCTGTGCGTCTCGGACGGCCGGTTCTGGTCCTACTGCTGCCCCGACGCACGCTGCTGCCCGCCGGAGGGCACGCCACTGGCCCTGCCCGGCACCTCGGTCATGGCCGCGGCCGCCGCCTACGCCGGCATCCAGGTGCGCGGGACGCTGCGGGAGATGGAAGCCCGCTACGCCCCGCTCACCGGCGGCCGGGCGGAGGAGCAGGAGACGGCGCTGGACGCGGCCGCCGCCGACCTCGTCCCCCGCATCCTCAGCGGCGCGGGCTGCGAGACGGTGCGCCGGGAGACGCTGGACCTGGTCGACCTGCTCGTGGAGCGGTTCCGGGACGCCCGGCCCGTGGCCGGCCGCGCCGAGGGCGACGCGCGGGACGACGACCTCGTCGCCGCCGACGAGGCGGCGGCCATCGTCCTCGGCCTGCAGGACCGCACCACGCGCGACCACGCCGCGGAATGGATGGAAGGTCCCGATGCCCCGGCGGTGCTCCGGGTCTGGCGCGCCCTCGCCCGCCGGTGCGTGCCCCCGTACACGGAGCACGCCGCCGCACCGCTGGCCCTGGCGGGCTGGGTCGCCTGGTCGACCGGCGACCATCCCGAGGCACGGGTCGCCCTGAGCCGGGCCCTGAGCGCCGACTCCGACTACCTCTTCGCCCAACTCCTCCACCGGGCCTGCAACGACGGCATGGATCCGGAGCTGTTGCGGCGCTGTCTGCGGCGCGAACGTGCCGACCGCGCCCTGCACGCGGCCGTCCACGCCGAGGCGGAGCGCGCGGCGGCGGCCGACGCGGCCACCTCGG
>KL569486.1:3929-4976 GCA_000715685.1 Streptomyces lilacinus | reverse complement strand
GGCCCCTGCGGCGGCAGCGGCTCCTGCGGAAACACAAGCCCGTCCCGACGCCGCGGGAGGTGAAAAGCCTGAAGACGAGAAGCCCGCCGCAGACCCCACCCCCAGCCCCACAGCTGACCCCGCCCCCGCGACCGCGCCACCCGGGCAGTTGGGCGGCGCAGGGGCCGGCAGCCCGGGCGGACCGGCCGCGCCCGGCGGGCCCGGGGGTTCCAAGGGGCCCGCGGGGAAGGCGCGTACGCGGCGGCGCGCCGGCCAGAGGGGCGTGCGAGGCCGGCAATGACTCCGTCCCCGGCGGTTCCCCGTGACCTCTGCGTGCCCGGCACCGTTCACCTGAGTGGCCCGCAATCGTCGGCGGCCGGTCAAGGTCGTGACGCCCCCAGGGAGCGCAGAGACAGTGCAAGGCATTGCCCCCAACGGTCCTTCCACGCACCGCCCGCCCGAGCAGCGGCGCGGCGGCACAGGTCGGGGCCACGGCCCGCAGCCCGTGCACGAGGCGCTGATCGGCGTCGCGCTGCCCGCGCTCGTGATCTCCGGTGAGCACGGTCAGCTCACCGGGCACGGACTCGAGGGCTTCTACCGCGGCGGGCGCCGGCTCTTGGCGAAGTGCCGGGTCCGGGTCGCGGGCGTCGAGCCGGTGCCCGTCCAGGGGCGGATGGTCGCCGCCGACCGGGCCCGGTTCGTCGGCACGGTCCGCACGCCGACCGACGCCGGGCCCGATCCGGACGTCACCGTGGAACGGTTGCGGGACGCCGAGGGCGTCGAGCGGATCACCCTGCGCAGCGCGGCGGTCCGCGAGCTCCGGCTGGCCGTCGAGGTGTCGCTGGGCACCGACCTGGCCGAGCTGGGGGCGATCGCCGCCGGGCTGGCCGGGCCGGAGATCCCCGCCGGGGTGCACGCCTCCGGACTGCGCTGGGCCGCTCCCGGCCTGCACGCCGTGGTCACCGCGGACCCGGCCCCCGGCGACGTCCTCGCCTCGGCGGGACTGCTGTGCTGGGAGATACGGCTGCCGCCGGGGGACAGTCGCAGCATCGAGCTGCGGGTCCGGTC
>KL569486.1:2601-3633 GCA_000715685.1 Streptomyces lilacinus | reverse complement strand
GCATCGAGCTGCGGGTCCGGTCCGAGCTGCCGGGCAGGCCGCGGACGCCCGAGCCCGCCGTGCAGGGGCGTTCGGGAGCCGCGCCGCCGTGGGGCGAGGCCGTGGCCGACGGCGACGATCCACGCGCCGGGGCCCTGCTGGCCGCGAGCCTCGACGACCTCCGTGCGCTGCTGGTGCGGGACCCGACGCATCCCGGCGACGTCCACCTCGCCGCAGGGATCCCCTGGCGGTGCGGCCGACTCGCCCCCGCCGAGGCACTGTGGGCGGCCCGGATGACGTTGCCGCTCGGGACGCGACTCGCGGCCGGGACGCTGCGCACCCTGGCCCGTACGCAGCTGTCCGGCCCCGGCCCCGACAGCGGCCGCATCCCCGGGGGCCTGCGGCACGCGGGGGCGCATCTGCCGCCCGGCTGCACCGGGGTGGAGGCGACGCTGCTGTTCCCGGTGGTCCTCACCGAGGCGTGGCGCTGGGGGCTGCCAGGGCAGGAGGTGGAGGCCCTGTTGCCGGCCGCGGAGCGCTGCCTGGAGTGGCTGCGCGAGGCCGTCGGCGATCGCGGGTATCTCGCCGACCCGGCGCCGGGCGGTCCGTACCGCTGCGAGGTGCAGGCCCACGCGCATCGGGCCGCCCTGCTCGGCGCCGATCTGCTGGAGGTCCACGGTCGCGCCGGCGCCGAGAGCCTGCGGGAGTGGGCCGCCGGCCTGCGGCGCAGGTTCCGGGAGGACTTCTGGACCGACGACCGCGGGGGCGGCCGGCCCGTCGCCGCGCGGTGGCCCGACGGCCGCCGGATACCGCACCTGGGCAGCGCCGCGGCCCACCTGCTGGACACGGGGCTGGCGGGAGCGGGTGAGTACGCCCCGGGGCTGCTGGACAAGGTGCAGACCGAGCAGCTCGCCCGGCTGCTGGGCGGTCCGGCCCTCGACTCGGGCTGGGGCCTGCGCAGCCTCGGCGCGAAGGAGGCGGGGCACAACCCCTTCGGCCACCGCGGCGGCGCCGTGCGGGTCCACGAGACGGCGGTGGCCGTGGCCGGGCTCG
>KL569486.1:0-2384 GCA_000715685.1 Streptomyces lilacinus | reverse complement strand
CGGCCGTCGCCGCGGCGGGCGCCGTCCAGCTGCTGACCACGCTCGCGGGCGTGCGGCCCGACGTCCCTACGGGCAGCGTGACGGTCCGCCCGCCTCGCTCCGCGCCGCTCGGCGAGCTGCGGTTCACCGGGCTGCGTGTCGGCGAGCGACCCTTCGCGGTACGGGTCAGCCGGCTCGGCCTCGGCATGGTCGAGGAAGCCGCCGACGGTCTGCAGTTGGGGGTGTGAGGGGAGTGCGCGTCGGCTTGCGCGACGGGGCGCTCGCGGAGGGTCCTCAAGACCCTGTTTATCGTCAGGAAGACGACTATGATCACGTCATGCCCTACGACCCGTCGGCCTTCCCGCCCTTCGCAGTCACCGTCGACCTGGTCGTGCTCACCGTGCGGCGCCACGCGCTGTGCGCGCTGGCCGTCCGCCGTGGCGAGCCTCCGTACCAAGGCCGGTGGGCACTGCCGGGCGGGTTCGTGCGCGCCGACGAGGACTTGGCGACGGCGGCGGCCCGGGAGCTGGCCGAGGAGACCGGGCTGCACGCGATCGATCCCTCGGAGCCCGCGGTCGCCAATGGGGCGCATCTCGAGCAGCTCGCGACCTACGGCGACCCCAAGCGCGACCCGCGCATGCGCGTGGTGAGCGTGGCCCATCTCGCGCTCGCCCCCGACCTGCCCGCCCCCCGCCCCGGCGGCGACGCGCGCAGCGTCCGCTGGGCGCCGGTGGAGGACCTGCTGGACCAGGAGAGCGGCTACGGCCGCGAGGGGGAGCAGGCCGCGCCGCTCGCCTTCGACCACGCCCGCATCCTCGCGGACGGCGTCGAACGCGCCCGGTCCAAGATCGAGTACTCCTCCCTCGCCACGGCCTTCTGTCCCCCGGAGTTCACCGTCGGCGAGCTGCGCCGGGTCTACGAGGCCGTGTGGGGCGTGGCGCTGGACCCGCGCAACTTCCACCGCAAGGTCACCGGCACCCCCGGCTTCCTCGTGCCCACCGGCGGGACGACGACGCGCCAGGGCGGCCGCCCGGCCCAGCTGTTCCGGGCGGGCGGAGCCACGCTGCTCAATCCCCCCATGCTGCGCCCCGAAGCCTAGGCACGCCGGGATGGTGGCATTGCGTAGCAAATAGGACATATCGGGTTACGGTGCTGCGGTACGGTCCCGCCGTCCCGCGAGTGAAGCCATGATCCAGGCCATCGGACTGACCAGCGTCTCCCGCCGCAACCAGCCTCCCGTCGTCGACGATCTCACCTTCGAGGCCCGCCCCGGCCGTGTCACCGTCCTGCTCGGTGAGCCGGGAGCTGGCAAGACCACCGCCCTGCGCCTGATGCTGCGCATGGACCCCGGCCGCGGCGTCGCCCTCTTCCGCGGCCGCACCCTCGACCGGATCCCCCATCCCCACCGCGAGATCGGCGTGCTCCTAGGCGACGTGCCGGGCCATCCGGCCCGCACCGCCCGCGGCCACCTGCGCATGCTCAGCGCCGCGGCCGGGGTTCCCGCCGAGCGCGCCGACGACGTGCTCGAGGTGGTCGGCCTCAGCGGTCTGGCCGACCAGCGCCTCGGCGACTTCTCGCTCGGCATGGACCGGCGCCTCGGCCTCGCCGCCGCCCTCCTCGGCGACCCGCACACGCTCGTCCTCGACGAGCCCGCCGACGGTCTCTCGCCCCGGGAGACCGCCTGGCTCCACGGCCTCCTGCGCGGCTACGCGGCCCAGGGCGGGGCCGTCCTCGTCACCTCCCGCGACGCCGCGGAGGCCACCCGGATCGCCGATCAGGTCGTCACCATCGACCAGGGTCGACTCGTCGCCGACCAGGCGGCCAGTGCCTTCGCCGGTACGCGTCTACGGCCCCGCGTCGTCGTCCAGTCGCCCCTCGCCAACCGCCTCGCCCACGTCCTGACCACCGAGGCCGACACCGCGAGCGACCGCCTCGGCGAGCCCCCGGTCGAAGTGGTGCGCGAGGGCGGCACCCGCCTCTCCGTCTTCGGCAGCAGTTGTGCGGTCGTCGGCGAGACCGCCTACCGTCACGGCATCCTCGTCCACCGCCTGGCCGAGGAGGCCGGCGACACCGGGCCGGTCTGCCCCCTGCCCCGGGCCGACGGCCGCAGCCCCGACGACCCGGGCCGGGCGGCCGCCGCCCCGGTCGTCTCCGTCGCCACCCCGGCCGCTCTCCCCGTCACCCCGGTCGATTCTGGAGCCACTCCGGCCGCTCCCGCCGTCGGGCCCGCCGCCGGACAGCGTCATCGGCGCCTCCCGGCGCCCGGTCCCGCCTGGCCGCTGCTCTACGAGCTGCGGCGCGCGACCGGCGTACGTACCGGCTGGATCGTGGCGGCGGCGGCCCTCGCCGCCTCGGTGATCGCCTCCGTGTACCTCGCCCGTACCGGTGCCTGTCTCTTATACACA
>KL569485.1:64826-65756 GCA_000715685.1 Streptomyces lilacinus | reverse complement strand
GGCCTGGCCGTCCCAGGAGGCGCTGGCCAGCCAGGCGTCGCCGGGCCCGTGGACCACCGCGTAGACGCGGTCGGTGTGGCCGTCCAGTTCGGCCACCAGGGTGTTGTCCTTGAGGTCCCACACGCGGACGTAGCTGTCGTCGCAGCCGGTGGCCAGGCCCGAGCCGTCCGCCGTGAAGGAGATGGACCGCACGCGGCCCCGGTGTTGGGCGAGGGTGGTCAGGTGCGCGCCCGTGGCGCGGTACCACAGGCGCACGGTGTCGTCGTCGTTGGCGGTGGCGAGGATCTGCCCGTCGCCGCTGAAGGCCTCCGCCCACACGTGGTCGGTCTCGGCGTCGATCTCCCGCTGGTAGTCGCCCGTCCCGGCGTTCCACAGATAGACGTCGCCGTCGCTGCTGGAGGTGGCCAGGACGGACCCGCCGGGGGCGAACACGGCGGAGACCAGGCGGTCGTTGTCCCCGGTGAGATCGCGCACCCGACGGCCCGTGGCGGGCTCCCAGAGGCGGACCACGCCGTCGTTGCCGCACGCCGCCAGCTGGGTGCCGTCGGCGCCGAAGGCGAGGCTGACGACCTTGCGGCCGTGGCCGCGCAGGATGTTCCTGCCGCGCCCGGTGGTGGTGTCCCACAGCCGCACCGCGCCGTCGTTCCCCGCCGACACCAGCAGCGGCCCGGGCTCGGGGGCGCCGGTGGCGCCGCGGGGCCGGAAGCGGCAGGCCCACACCGATCCCTGGTGGTCGGCGGGCTGCTGACGCAGTGGCACCGCGGACCAGCTTGTCGCGGGCGGGGTCTCCTGGGAGATCCGCCACAGCCGCACCGCCCCGTCGCTGCCGCCGGCCGCCAGCATCGTGCCGTCGGGGTCGAAGACGACCTGGTAGACGGCGCCGCCGCCGGTCAGCGGCGGCCCGGCGGCCTCCCCGGTCAGCGGGTTCCA
>KL569485.1:61317-64594 GCA_000715685.1 Streptomyces lilacinus | reverse complement strand
CCGGCGGCCTCCCCGGTCAGCGGGTTCCACAGCCGGACGCGGCCCTCGGTGTCGCCGCTGACGAGCAGGCCGCCGCCGGGGTGGAAGTCCAGGGTGTAGACACGGCCGGTGTGCCCCGCGCAGAGGTGGCGGATCCGCCGGGTCGCGACGTCCCAGATCCGCACCGTCCCGCCGCGGTGCTCCTCGCCCATGTCGCCGGTGGCGAGGAGGCTGCCGTCGGGGCTGAAGCGGACGCGGAAGACCGCTCCCCGGTGGCCCTCGAGCTCGCCGAGGAGCAGGCCCGAGGCGGTGTCCCACAGCCGTACGGCCGCGGCGGCGTCACCGGTGGCCAGGAGGGTGCCGTCGGGGCTGAACACCGCGGTGTAGACGGGCGCCCGATGACCGGTCAGCCGGTGGACGGCGGTGCCCGAGGCGACGTCCCACAGGGTGACGGTGCCCTCGGCGTCGCCGGTGGCCAGGCGGGTGCCGTCGGTGTCGAGGGAGACGGGCCACACGCCGCCGGGGTGGACCTCGAGCCGGTGCAGGCACGCGCCGGAGACCGGGTCCCACAGCCGTACGGTGCCGTCCGCGCCGCCGGTGGCGAGGACGTCGCCGCGGAACTTCACGGCGTAGACGCGGCCCATGTGCCCCTGCAGGGTGCGCAGGGCGGTGCCGGTGGCGGCGTCGCACACCAGGACGCCGCCGTCCTCGCTGCCGAGGGCGAGGAGTTCGCCGCCGGGGCTGTACGAGACGGGTTCCGGCTAAGAGACAGGCTCGGGGCGGGCGAGGCCGGCGGGGTCGGTGGTCGCGTTGATCAGGGCGGCGCGGTGCCAGCTGCTGCCCTCGACCCGGACGTCCCGCACGTCGGTGCGGATGAGCCGGGCCCGGCGCAGGTCGGCGCCGCGCAGGTCCGCGCCGCGCAGGTCGGCGTTGTCCAGGCGGGCGCCGGCCAGCCGGGCGTCGCGCAGGACGGCGCCGGAGAAGTCGGCGCCGACCAGGCTCGCGTCGGTGAGGTCGGCACGGGTGAGGTCGACACCGGAGAAGTCGCGGTAGGACAGGTCCTCACCGGCCAGGAGGGCGCCGCGCAGGTCGGTGTGGGCGGGGACCCGGAGCCTGCTGAGGATCTTCACGGCGTTGGCCCGGGCGGTCTCGCCGGCGCCGTCCGGGCCGTCGGTCTCGCCGGCCAGGGCCCGCTCGGCCCACTGCTGGCAGCTGCGGTGGTCGGCGAGGTCGCACAGGAACTCGACGGCCAGCTGGCTGAGCGGGCGCCGGCCCAGGAGGTCGGCCTCGCCCGTCTCGCCCACGGCCCCGAGGCGGTCCGCGGCCTCGCGGGCCACCAGCCATTCGACGACGGATCCGTGGATGAAGCGGAAGAGGCCCTCGTCGGTGCGGACGAGCAGGCTGCCGGAGCCGACGGCGTGCGCGGCGTGCGGCACGGACAGCCGGCTGTCGGCGAGCTCGGTCAGCGTCTCGGCCACGTCGTTGAGCTCGTCCAGCCGCAGGGCGCTCTCGCCGCTCTCCCACAGGCGCAGGGCGAGGGTGCTCACGGCCCGCCACAGCTGGGTCAGGCTGAGCCCGGGCAGGGCCCCGGGGCCGCCCTGGCCGCGCCGCTCCTCGTGACGCAGCCAGGAGCTGAAGACCTCCTCGTAGAGCCCGGCGGGGCTCAGCGCGCGGCCGGCGCCGGCGACGGCGCGCAGCCGCTCGTGGTCGAGGTCGGCGACGAAGCTGAGGAGGCGGGGGTTGCGGCACAGGGCGAGGAGGTCGGGGATGCCCTCCAGGAGCCGGACGCGCCGGTCGGCGGCGTGCTCGTCGCCGTAGCGGTTCACCAGGTAGGAGCGGATCTGGCGCGGGGTGAACTCCTGGACGGCGAGGACGCGGCGTTGCGGGAGCAGGCCGACGCGCTCGCCGAGCGCGGTGAGCACCTGGGCCTGGGAGCGGAAGTGCTGGGTCCGGCTGCTGACGACGATCTTGGCGTTGTCGACGGCGGCGTCGAGGAGCACCTGGAGGTGGTCGGCGGCGCGGTCGTAGCTGACCTGGTTGACCAGCTCGTCGAAGCCGTCGAAGAGCAGGACGATCCGGCCCTGTCCGAGCATGTAGCGGAAGGCGCGCAGGTCGATGGTGTCGACGCCGTGGCCGGCGAGGTGGGCGGCGACGAGGCCGTCGAGGGTGTGGGCCTTGTCGAGGGCGTTCAGCTGGATCAGCAGGGGGACGAGGTGGGGCAGCTCGCCGGGGAGGCGGCGGGCGAGCTCGCGCAGCGCGAAGGTCTTGCCGTGCCCGAAGTCGCCGAGGAGGAGCACGAAGCGGCCGTGGTCGGCGCCCAGGAGCCGCAGCATGTCGTCGACGAGCCCCTCGCGCTCGTCGCCGCCGGGGCGCTCGAGCTCGCGGTAGCGCTGGGGGAGGTAGAGGTCGGGCCGGTACTGGGGGTCGGTGCTCAGCCGCTCGGTCTGCGCGGCGACGTAGCCGCGCAGGTCCAGCAGGCCCTGGAACTCGGTGAAGCTGCGTACCAGGACGCCGCGGCGGCGGGCGTGCTCGCGCAGGGGGCGGGCGGGCGGCGGCCCGTCGTGGACGAGCTCGGCGTCGGACTCGGTGTCGGAGGCGTGGACCTGGTCGAGGAAGCGGTCGAGGTCCTCGGCCGTCGGGGTGCCGGCGCACACCCCCACGCGCTGCTGGCGGACGAAGCCGGACTCGGTCCAGGTGACCAGCAGGGACGGCGGGTCGCCGGGGATGCGCCGGAGCCGGACGCCCTCGTGGCGGATGCGGCAGACGTCGGCGACGCGGCCGACGAGGGCCTCGAGCGGCCCCTCGACGGCCCGGGCCTCCGGGTGCGCCGGGTCCCCGGTCCCGGGGGCGGCCGGCGGGTCGCCGGCGGGACCGGACTCGTCGGCGCCGGGGGCGGGCGCGGCCGGCGGGGCGGTGCCGAAGACGTGCTGGGCGCCGGGCCAGTCGACGGCGTAGCGGCGGGGGGCGTCGGCGGGGCTCTCGGGCCAGCGGGTGAGGCCGTCGCGGGTGATCTGCAGCAGTTGGTGGCGGCCCGGGGCGGCGGTGCCGAGGACCGGCAGGTCGCGGGTGGCGAGCGGGAGGACGGCGGCGGTGGCGCTCGCGCCGGCCCGGGGGTCGGCGGCCGGGCCGTGCAGCAGCAGGTGCAGCCGGGGCGCGGTGAGGCGGGCGAGGACGTCGGTGTCCCGCAGGGGCGCGGCGGCGGGGCGCCGTCCCGCGCCGGGGCCGCGGACGGGGTCGTAGCCGAGCGCGCGGCCGGGGCCGGCGGGGCGGGCGGTCCGGTCGGCGGGGTGGGGCGGGG
>KL569485.1:60306-61029 GCA_000715685.1 Streptomyces lilacinus | reverse complement strand
CGGGTGCCGGCGGGCCGGTCCGGGACGGGCTCGGGGTCGAGGGGGCGGCGGGTCTCGGGCGGGTGGCGCAGGACGCCGAGGCGCAGCCAGCCCGCGGTCTCGTACGGGCGCAGGGCCTGGGCGAACCAGGCGGCCTGCTCGGGGCCGATCATGCCGTACTGGTCGTCGGCGCGGTGGCTGTAGGCCATGGAGGAGTTGAGCCCGGCGACGACCGTGCGCAGCGCGGGGACGGGGAACAGGCTCCACGGCTGGTCGCTGTCGAAGACGGCGTCGAGGCCCTGGTAGAGCTCGTGGAAGAGGCGGTCGTAGTGGCGCCACTTGGGCCAGTAGGGCGGTCTGGGCTGCATCTCGTCGGCTTCGCAGGTGCTGAAGTAGGCGCGGCAGGCGGCGTGGTTGACGTCCTGTCCGCCGGGCACGACGACGAGCCGGTCGGCGCCGAGGTCGAGCCGGGAGCGCAGGCCGGTGAGGAAGGTCAGCGCCTGCTCGCACTCGCGGGGGCTGCCGGAGGCGGTGAGGTCGCCGGTGACGACGAGGAGGTCGGGGGCGGGGGCGCCGGCGTCGGTCAGTTCGACGAGGTCGCCCCAGATGCTCGCCTGGAGCTCGGCGGGGTCCGCGCCGCGGCCGAAGGAGGGCCCGGCGAGGTGGAGCACGGAGACCGCCTCCCGGGCGTGGCCGGCCTCGGTCGCCTGCGGGTAGCCGGGCGCGGTCCTGTCTCTTATACAC
>KL569485.1:58718-60086 GCA_000715685.1 Streptomyces lilacinus | reverse complement strand
CCGGGGCTGCCGGGGCCGTGGCCGGGCCGCGGCGGTGGGATGGCGGGGGCACCAACGGGACTGTCGGGACTGCCGGTTCCCGGGGGAAAGCCGGGGAAGCCGGGGTGGCGGTCGGGGCGGGCGCGGCCCTCGAGGGCATGGCCGACGCGGGTGAGCAGCAGCTCGCGGGCGGCGGCGGTGTCGCGGACGCCGACCAGGTCGACGTAGGTGATGGTGGCGAGCAGGCCCTCGACGGGGATGTCCTCGACGCGGACGGTGATCAGGCGGCGTTCCGGTGCGTCGGGGTCGGCGCGGAGCGCGGCCTGCCACTCCATGCGGCCGTAACGGGAGCGTTCGTAGTTGTGGGAGAGGACGGCGATGACGGCGGCGGACTCGCTGACGCCGCGGTCCATGAAGTCGACGAAGTTGGTGCCGGGCACGAAGTCCCAGGCCTGCAGGACCGTTCGGTAGCCGGCCTCCTCCAGCGTCCAGGCGATCCATGACGCCCAGCGCTCGTCCGCCGGTGAGTAGCTGATGAAGAAGTCCAACAGCCTTTGCTGACCGTCGGTTTCCTGGCGTGCGACCATGGTCCCATCCTAGGAACCGGGTCACGCCCGGTCACTGTGTTCGTACGAATCGTGTGCCATGCTCATGCGTTGTGCGAGCGATACGCCTTCTTCCCCCACGCGTCCCGCGGCTCCACCCCCTGGACTGGCTGGCCGGCGGAATGCTGGCCCTGGGCCTGGTGTTCCTGGCCTCGGGGCTGCTCCCGGCCGGGTCGGCCGGGGACGCGATGATCCGGATCGCGCCGCTGCTGGCCTTCCTGGGCACGGTGATCGTGCTGGCGGAACTGACCAGTCGCGCGGAGGTGTTCGACGTGGTGGCCTCGGCGGTCGCGCGCGCCGGGCGGGGCAGTTACGCGCGGTTGTTCGTGTTGTGCGTGGTGTTCGCCTCGGCGACGACGATCACGCTGAACCTCGACACGACGGCGGTGCTGCTGACGCCGGTGATGCTGGCGCTGGCCTCGGGCGTGGGCATCGCGGCGGTGCCGCTGGCGATGACGACGGTGTGGCTGGCCAATACGGCGAGCCTGCTGCTGCCGGTGTCGAACCTGACGAACCTGCTGGCCGCCGACCGCGTCGCGCTCTCCCCCACGGGCCTGGCGGCCCGGATGTGGGCGCCCCAGCTGGCCTCGGTGCTGGTGACGATGGGGTGCCTGTGGCTCTTCTACTGGCGGCGCGGCCGGCGGGGCGCGGACGCCTACGTCGCGCCCGAGGTGCACCGGCCCGCGGACCGGGTG
This sequence comes from Streptomyces lilacinus, assembly GCA_000715685.1. GTDB lineage: Bacteria > Actinomycetota > Actinomycetes > Streptomycetales > Streptomycetaceae > Streptomyces > Streptomyces lilacinus. Next base: position 58,807 of record KL569485.1, on the reverse strand, counting down.
CTGTTCCGGGTGTGTGCCGTGGCCTGTGCGGGGTTCCTGCTGGCGATCCTGATCGACGCGGTGCCGCTGTGGACCTGTCTCTTATACAC
>KL569485.1:57326-58458 GCA_000715685.1 Streptomyces lilacinus | reverse complement strand
TGTGTATAAGAGACAGCGCTGGTGCCCTGGCGGCTGCTGATCCTGGTGCCGGGGCTGTTCCTGGTGGTCGAGACGGTCGACGTCAACGGCCTGCACGCGCTGCTGACGCACGCGGTCGGGCCGGACGGCGGGGCGCTGGGCATGTTCCGGGCCGGTGCGGTCGGCGGCGGGCTGGCCAATGTGCTCAACAACCTCCCCGTCTACCTGGCCGGGGAGTCGGCGGTGCCGGCGGGCAACCACGAGCAGTTGCTGGCGTTGCTGATAGGAACCAACGTGGGCCCTGTGGTGACTCCGTGGGCCTCCTTGGCCACCCTGCTGTGGTTCGAGCGGTGCCACGCCCAGGGCGTGACGGTCTCCCTGCGGCGCTTCATGGGCACGGGGGCGGTGCTCGCCGCCGGGGCCTTGACGGCCTCGATAGGCGCCCTCGCCCTGGCGGGCTGACGGCTCGCCGGGGCGAGCCGTCGGGGACTTCACGGGCTCAGAACGAATCCGCCGGCCGGCCGGCGGGTGACCAGTTCCAGGAGGCGGGGGATGTCCGCGGGGCGGCCCGCGACGAAGCTGCGGTCGGTGTCGGGGCCCGTGGCACCGCCGTGGAAGGCGCCGCCGTCCAGGGCCCGGATCGCCAGGCCCGCCTCCGTGGCCAGCAGGGCACCGGCCGGCAGGTCGATGCCCTCGGCGCGGTAGCCGACGAAGCCGTCGATGTCGCCGCGGGCCAGCATGGCCCAGGCCAGCAGGGGTGCCCACAGCTGCAGCAGGCGCCGGCAGCGCACCTGCAGGGCGTCCTTGAGGGCGCGGGCCACGGGGTCGCCCCGGTCGACGGAGTGGCCCTGCGTCCAGGCGAGCAGCGGCCCCGCCGCGGGGAGCGGCCGGGCGGGCCCGGTCAGCCGGCCGGACGGCCCGTGGGCGCCGCCGCCCGCCGAGGCCGTCCACGTGCGGTCGGTCACCGGGTCGTGCACGACGGCGACCACGGCGGCCCCGTCGACGCACAGGGCGATGCCGACCGCGTAGGCCGGCAGCCCGATGACGACGTTGTTGCTGCCGTCGAGCGGGTCCACCAGCCACACACGCTCGGAGCCCGAGGGAACTCCGGCGTCCGCCGCGGGGATCGCGCCCGCCTCCTCGGCGAGGATCC
>KL569485.1:56268-57054 GCA_000715685.1 Streptomyces lilacinus | reverse complement strand
TCCGCTCGACGACCAGCCGCTCGGCCAGCAGGTCGAGATCGGTGACCACGTCGCCCCGGTCGTCCTTGGCTCGCACCCCGTACGCGCCGTGGAAGCGGGAGCGCAGCAGCGCGCCCGCCTCGAGGGCGGCGCCGACGGCCACGTGCTGCTCGGCCGCGAACCGCCCCGCCGGCGCGGGCGGTCCGGGGGGCGCGCTGCCGTCACGGGGAGTGGTCTCCATTGATCCTCCTGAGGACGGTGCGAGCCGTCCGGGCGGTCTCGGCGGCGTCGCATGTCTGTCGTACCACCCGGTGGACGGTGCCGTGCAGCGGTCCGAGGGTGAGATCCGCGCTCCCCGGCACGGTCCGGCCGAGCAGGAGCGTCGCCGCGTGGGTGCCGGGCGGCACGACGGTCGTGTGGAACTCCCCGGCCGGAAGCGTGTAGACGCCGCCCGCGACGCTCGTCTCCTCGGGGCCGGGCGCGCAGCTCACCAGGCGCGGAGTCGGCCGGATCTCGTCCACGACGGGGGCGTCGCCGCGTGCCGGGCCGCCCTCGGCCGGGTCCGGGCCCAGGGGCGGGGCACCGCTGCGCACCTCGTACAGGCGGTGCGTGGGCCGCTCGGGGTCCTCGTGCACCCGGACCCGTCGATTGCCGATCTCGCCGTACAGCACACAGCTGGTGAGATCCCAGCTGTGGGCGTGCACGGGCGAGGTGGTCAGGCCCGCCGCCGTGTGCCGTGCCGCGTCGTCGAAGGAGTGCACGCAGACTCCGCGGTCGCCCTCCCGCTCCAGGGGCAGGCACAGGAAA
>KL569485.1:54354-56004 GCA_000715685.1 Streptomyces lilacinus | reverse complement strand
TGTGTATAAGAGACAGGGCAGGCACAGGAAGCCGAGCGGATGGCGGACGGCGCGCAGCGGGCGGCGTCCCGAGGAGATCTGCTCCAGGGCGGAGACGGCCGCCCCGAACAGCTCGGCGACGGCCTCCGCGCCGCCGGCCATGGCGTGTTCGATCCGTCGGTAGTCCACGGGGCTGTGCACTCGGAAGCTCACCTCCGGTAGGGATTCTCCGCGCGCAGTGCTTTGTCGATGATGTCGCCGACGTCGCGATCGGTGAAGGCCGCCGGGAGCGGCAGGCCGAGCCCCTCGAAGAGCCGGACGACCTCGTCGACGGTGGGCTCCTCGCTCAGCCACACCGTCCGGCTCAGGTCGAGCGGGTGCGCCTGCTCACGGCTCTGGTGGAGCTCGGTGACGTAGTAGTCGTAGAGCGGACGGTCCCGCTCCACCAGCAGGTTGACCCGCTGGGGGTCGTCCTGGGTGATGATCAGGCACGAGGAGGACAGGTCGAAGCGGAGCGTGGGCACGACCGACGACAGATAGACGTCGATCTCCAGGGTGTCCAGCCGCTGCCGGTACCAGCAGGCGGCGAGCACGGTGGCGAAGGACTCCTTCTGCGTCCGCTCCGGCGTCCAGGCCTCGGCCGGTACGGCGTGCAGCCGGTGGGCGAAGGTCTGGCGGAAGCGCGCGTAGGCCGTGCAGGCCTGCTCGTCGGCCGGGCTGACGATGTCTATCTTCATCGTGAGGGAGCGCCGCTGCCGCTGCGCCTCCCGCACGCACACCGGGAGCGTCACCGCCCGCAGGTAGGTGCCGGTGCCGCCCTTGAAGACCCACCGGTCGGTGTTCCGCCGGGCCCGGTCCAGGGCACTCTCGAGCTCGGCCCCGGACAGCGAGCGGACCATGGTCAGGTCCTCGAGCGCGTGGCGGGTGCCGGTCATCGCGTCCCGGATGTCGACGACCCGGCGCCGCCGCTCGGTGAGCGTGCCGAACACCAGGGCCGCCAGGACCAGGAGGATCGCCCCGGAGGTGACGTTGTCGTCGATCTCGTTGCCGAGGATGTCGAGCATGCCGATGATCAGAGCGGCGCCCATGGCGACGACGCCGTCGAGATTCCGGACGGTCCAGGCGACGGCGGTCTCCACACCGCGCCCCAGATTTGCGCCTCTGCGCGCCATTGCCCCCAACCTCTCCCCCGGTTACGTCAATCGTAGGAGCGGTGTGCGGCGGGCGGCCAGAAATATCGTGCGGGGCGGGTACGTTCCGCGCCACGGCCGTGCGAACCGGAGCCGGGAGGAGCGGTTTTCAAGGAGGTGATGGCGCGTCAGTGGTGGTGGTCGTGGCGGCCGGTGCCCGGCAGCAGGCGGGTGATGGTCACGGTGGTGGGGCCGGACGCGGCGGTGAGGCCCGCGGGTGTGAGGCACCCCGTGAGACGGGAGGCGAGCAGGGTGACCTCGGTGACGACCGTGGCCCCGGCGAACTCCCCTTCCTCGATGGTCCCGGTGCTGGCGGTGACGATGTTGCCGTTGGGCCGTACGGACGCGACGCTGGTGATGGCGGCCTTGGAGCTCTTTCCGTCGTCCCACCGGAAGGTCAGGGTGCCGCGCGCGGGGCCCGCCAGGCAGGAGAGGGTGCCGCTCGAGCTGCCGCCGAACGTCCCCGAGGTGAGGGCGGAGC
>KL569485.1:51583-54067 GCA_000715685.1 Streptomyces lilacinus | reverse complement strand
GTTCCGGCGCAGATCACGAGGGCGGCCGAGCCCCCCGTGGGGTGTGCCGCGGCGGGAACGGACGCCGCGCCGACGAGGAGGGCCGCGGCCGCGACGGTCGCCCGGGCCTTGCGGAGGAGTCTCGTACTCACGGGGATCCCTTCGTTGTTGCGGAACGCGGGGGGTGGGGAAGAGAAGGGTGGATCAGGTGCGGTGCACGACGACCGAGACCGTGCTGCGCTGCCCGTCCGCCGCGGTGTACACGCGGCCGGTGTTCTCCATGCCGAACGGGCCGAGGTCGACCAGCGCCCGGGTCAGGTGCGCTCCCTCGACGAGCACCTCCGCGACCTCCGGGCAGGCGTCGAGGACGGCCGTGCCCAGGTGGTGGAACGTGTGCTGGCTGGAGCGGCTGGTGTGACCGGCGAAGGCGTCGGCCACCGCCCGGCGCGCGCGGCTCCGGCAGTCGCCGTAGTCGCTGTCCTCGCTGTCCTCGGCGAAGCGCCAGGTCACGTCGAGTCGCGCGCCGAAGACGCGGTCGGTGAAGACCTCTGTGGTGGTGAACGCGTCGCGGGCGAAGCCCGTGAACGTCGCCCCGGCGGTGACGAACAGCTCGACGTCCCGCAGGCCGCCGCGCACGACAGCCTCGCCGTCGCGGGCGAGCGTGACGTGGGCGTGGTCCCGCGGGGGCGGGGCGGCGGTGAAGTGCCGGACGCCGGGCGTGGGCGCGCCCGCGTCGAGCGGGGTCAGCTCCGAGGCCGACAGGCGCAGGTCGACGGTCGTGACGGGCGGGGCCGCCGACAGGAAGCACTCGGCCAGCGCGTGTGCGTACGCCTCGGGTTCGGCCGCGGTGTGCCGGGCGCCGAGGGCCAGGACGGCGTTGTTGATGGCGCCCGTGGGGAGCAGGCGGGTGTTGTCGCCGTCCTCGTAGACCTCGGGGAGGTCGGCGAGGAAGCGGACGTCGGCCCGCATCCTGCGGACCCTGTGCTCCGGTCGTTCCCTGTCCACGAGCAGGAATTCGATGCCCGATTCGCCGTAGGCGTGGTCCCCGATGACGTGTCCCACCATTCTCCGTTCCACCGACCGAGAGAAGCGCTGGGCATGTGCATGTCCGCATCACCTTCACAGAGGACGGACGACCGGTCAACATTTCCCCTTAAAGTCAGTCTTTCCTATGGCGCGACAATCCTATTTTCAGAATTCAAAGGATCGAAAAGGACGTCTGGACAGCGGAGTTGCCGAGTGCCACGCTGACGTGGCGCGCCGCCGGTCCCAGAGCACCGTGTCCACGAGCACGGTGTCCACGACCACCGTGAAAGGAAGGGCACAGGATGCCCGGCTCCCTTTCCCTTCCCGAATCCGTCCAGGTGGTCGTCGTGGGAGCGGGTCCGGTGGGCCTTCAGCTGGCCGGGGAGTTGTCGCTCCGCGGCATCAGTTGTGCCGTCCTGGAACGGGAGCCGCGCGGGGCACGGACGACACGGGCGCTGGTCCTGCACGCCCGGACCCTCGAATACTTCGACATGCGCGGCATCGCCGAGGCCTTTCTCGCGGCCGGACACCGCTACCGGCACTATCCCTTGGGCACCGCGCGCGCCACCGCGCCCTTCGCCGCGCTGAACACCCCCTTCGCCTGTGCCCTCGCCCTGCCGCAGTACCGGACCGAATCCCTGCTGGCCACGCACGCCCGTGCGCGGGGCGCCCTGGTCGTCAGGGGCGCGGAGGTCGTCGGGCTGCGCCAGGAGGCCGAGGGCGTCGTGGTGACCGTGCGCCACGCGGGCCGCCTGCGCCGGATGCGCGCCGCCTACGTGGCCGGCTGCGACGGAGCCCGCAGCAGCGTGCGCCGCCTCGCGGGCATTCCCGCGCCCCGGTCCGTGTATCCGTACGAGGTCGTGTCCGTCGACGCGCGGCTGGACGTCGGCGCACGATTGGACATCGACGGGGAGCAGCCGTGGAGCCGGTGCGGGCGCGACGGCATGGCCCTCCTGCTGCCGTTCGGCGACGGCCGCTGGCGCGTCGTCCTCTACGACTACCGGCCGCGCGCGACGGACCCGGACGAGACCGTCGTACCGGAGCGCGCCGGTGCGCTGCTGCGGCGCGTCACGGGAAGCGACCTCGCGCTGCGCGACGTGCAGTGGTGCAGCCGCTATCGGTGCGAGCGCCGTCACGCGACCCGCTACCGCCACCGCCGCGTCGTCCTGGCCGGCGACGCCGCCCACGTCCACCCGCCCACCGGCGGTCAGGGGCTCAACACCGGCATCGCCGACGCCATGAGCCTGGGCTGGCGTCTCGCGTCGGCGGTCGTGGACCCCCGGCACGATCCCCTGCTGGACGCGTACGCGGACGAGCGGCGGAGGGCCGCCACGAGGGTGCTGCGCCTGACCGGCGCCCTGCTGCACCTCAACGCGGCCACCACGCCCGGGGCCCGCGCCGTGCGCGCCCTCGCCCTTCCCGCGGCCCGGTTGCCGGCCGTGCGCCGGCACCTCGCCGCGGCCCTGGCCGGGGTGGACC
>KL569485.1:50511-51306 GCA_000715685.1 Streptomyces lilacinus | reverse complement strand
GGCGCGTGCCGGACCTGCCCCTGCGCACGGGGGCCGGCCCGGGCGGCCCCGGCCGCCTGTTCGAGGCACTGCGCGTCGGTCACCACGTCCACCTCACCCCCGCCCGCGGCACCCCGGATCCCCGGGCCACGGGGATCGCCCATCCCCTGGTGACCGCCCACTCCGACGCCTGCCGGTCCGCGTGCATCGTCCGGCCCGACGGGCACGTCCTCTGATCCGCGGCGCCCGCCCATGACGCTGTCCCTCCCCCGTGCCCGGGCGCCCGGAGCGGCCTCCGTGGCCTGCCACTTGGCGCTGCTGTGCGGAGCCCTGGCCATCGCCGCGCCGGTGGCGGCCGTCCCGATGACGTCGCGTGCCCTGGACATGGACCCGGCCCGCGCCCAGTGGTTCGCGGCCGGCTACCACCTGTGCGCCGGGCCCCTGCAGCCGGCGGCCGGCCGGCTCGCCGACCGGTTCGGGCCGCGCCGCGTGCTGCTCACCGCGCTGGCCCTCTTCGTCGGGGCGAGCCTGCTGGCCGCCGGCGCCGCGGACGCCTCAGGCCTGACCGCCGCACGCCTGCTGCAGGGTGTGGGCGGCGCGGCCCTCTCCCCCGTGAGCCTCGCCCTGCTGCTGAGCCTGTGCCGCGCTCCGGAGGACGAGGCCCGGGCGGTGGCCGGCTGGGTCTCCACCGCGGCCGTCGCCTCGTGCGCGGGACCGCTCGCGGGCGGTGCCCTGGCCGGCGGCCTGGGCTGGCGGGCCGTCTTCGGCGCCCTCGCCGTGCTCGGCGCCGGCACGGCCTGCTGCGCGTTGTCGCTG
>KL569485.1:49852-50331 GCA_000715685.1 Streptomyces lilacinus | reverse complement strand
TTGTCGCTGCCGGTCGCGCCGCCCCGTACCGTGCGGCCGGCGCCGCTCGACGCCCCGGGCATCGCGTTGTGCGCCGGATCCGTCACGGCGCTCCTCGTCGCGCTGACGGGACCGGTCGCCGCCGCTCCCGCGGCCGTCACGGCGACCGCCTCGCTGACCGCCGTCGTCCTGCTCGTGTTCCTCGTCCGGCGGACGCGACGTCATCCCGAGCCCGCGCTCGACGTCCGGCTGCTGCGCCGGACTCCCGCACGCCGTGCGCTGTGGGGGCTGTTCACCCTCTTCTGCGCGAACTCCGCCTTCCTCTACCTGACGTACTTCGGCCTCGCCCGCACCCACGGCCTCGGCCCCGGGCAGGCCGCGCTGGTGACCCTGCCGGCCTCGCTGCCCGCCGCCTTCACCGGGCGCCGGGCCGCGGCACGCGTCGCGTGCGGCCGGGGGCCGTCGTCGCTGCGGGCGGGCCTGCTGAGTGTCGCGGCGGG
>KL569485.1:49312-49597 GCA_000715685.1 Streptomyces lilacinus | reverse complement strand
CCGTCGCCCACCGCGCGCCCGCCCCCGTGTGGCTGCTGAGCGGCGCCTGCCTCCTGGTGGGCTGCGGCCTGGGCCTGGCCAACGGCGCCGCCATGGCCACGGTCGCCCGCCACCGCGGCGTGCGGCACACCGCCCGGGCCACCGCGACGGCCACGACGTTCGCGATGCTGGGCGGCGCCGTGGGGCCGGTGGTCGCGGGCGCGGCGCGCTGCGCGACGACGGGGGTACCGGCGGCGTCGGCGCTCCTCGCCGTCGCCGCCTCGGTGGCGGCCCTCGTCCTCACCT
>KL569485.1:47741-49070 GCA_000715685.1 Streptomyces lilacinus | reverse complement strand
AGATGTGTATAAGAGACAGCGCAGGGTCCGGGGCCAGCCGTCGCGGTCCAGGACGCGGTAGAGCTCCTTGATGTCGGTGGGGCTCAGCTTGACGCAGCCGTGGGAGGTGTAGTCGACGTCGCCGTCCCAGCGCTGGTTCTCGGGCCGGCCCCGGCCGCCGGCGCGGGTCATCTCGCTGTGGATGAACAGCTCGTTGCGGGTGGTGCCGTTGGCGCAGCGCTTGCTGCCGAGCTCGACGGCGTAGCCCTTGACGAGGTCGCCGTCGTAGGCGGTGTGGTGGGTGCCGAGCGGGTACGTGCCGTCGGGCAGCCAGCCCCGGCCGCGCGCGCACTCGTCCTCGACGACGCCGGAGCCCGCGCGGAAGACGGCGACGGCACGCCCGTCGCGGACGACGGCCAGCCGGGAGCGGTCCGGTGCGTACTTGGTGAAGCGCAGATAGGACGAGGCGGGCGGCGCGGCCGGGGCGGATGCCGCCGGTGCCGCGGGGGCGAGCAGGGCCAGGGACGCGAGCGCGGTGACGATACGAAGCATGGCGATGCCGGCGAACGTAGCAGCCGGGGCGGCCCGGGGAAACGGTGCCGCGCCGGTGCGCCCCGGCGGGCTGGGGCGAAGATCACAGGTGGGGGCCGGACGCCTCCCCCGCCGCGCTGAGTACCGTGTGCGGGTGCCGACGAAGCAGAACGTGTTCTCATCCCTCCACGCCTGGCGCCGGCGCGCCGTCTCCGCGGCCGTGCACCGGGGCGCGCGCTGGGTGCGGGAGGCCGGGGCGGTGAGCGCCGCGCGCCCGGGCCCCTACCGCTTCCGCCGCCTGGGCGAGGGCACGCGCCTGGCGTTTCCGCAGGGCACCGTCTTCGGCGAACCGTGGATCGAGCTGGGGGACCACTGCATCGTCGCCCGGGACGTGACGCTGACGGCCGGCATGATGCCCGGCCTCGACCTGGGGCCGGACCCGCTCGTGCGGATCGGCAACGGGGTCGTCCTCGGGCGCGGCAGCCACGTGATAGCCGACGTGCCCCTGACGATCGGGGACGACTGCTTCTTCGGCCCGGGCGTCTACGTGACGACGACGAACCACAGCTACGACGACCCCGACATGCCCATCGGCAAGCAGTGGCCCCGCAGCGAGCCGGTGGAGATCGGCCCGGGCAGCTGGATCGGCACGGGCGTCGTGATCCTGCCCGGCGCCCGGCTCGGCCGGAACGTCGTGGCGGCCGCGGGCGCGGTCGTCCGGGGCGAGGTGCCCGACCACGCGGTGGTCGCGGGCGCGCCCGCCCGCGTCGTGCGCACCTGGGACCCGGAGGCGGGCTGGCAGCCGCCCCTGCGGACGCC
>KL569485.1:43328-47446 GCA_000715685.1 Streptomyces lilacinus | reverse complement strand
GCCGGCAGACCTCACCGCCGAGCAGCTCGTGGGGCTGGCCCGGCTGGAGCCGGACCCGCCCGAGGCCGCGCCGGAGAGCGTGACCACGCCGGACGAGGGCGCCGGCGGCGCGTGAGCCGACGGGTCACCAGGTCACGGGCAGCGCCTCCGGGCCGCGGTTGATGGAGCCGCGCCGCCAGCGCATGTCCTTCTCCTCGACCGCCAGCCGCAGTCCGGGGAAGCGCTCGAGCAGGGTGGAGAGCATGACCTCGGCCTCCATCCGGGTCAGCAGCGCGCCCACGCAGTAGTGCGCGCCGTGGCCGAACGACAGGTTCGGCGCCTCGTCGCGGCCGAGGTCGAGCCGGTCGGGGTCGGTGAAGACGGACGCGTCCCGGTTGGCCGCCAGGTACGACACGTAGACGACGTCGTCCCGGCGGATCGTGGTGCCGGCGACCTCGAGGTCCTCGGTCGCGATGCGGGGCAGGCCGACGCCGTTGCGGTGGGGGATGTAGCGGAGCAGCTCCTCCACGGCCTGCGGCAGCAGCTCGGGCTCGGCGCGCAGCCGGGCCAGCTGGTCGGGGTGGGTCAGCAGCGCGTACACCATGTTGGAGACCTGGTTGCGGACGGCGTCCATGCCGTTGAGCACCAGCATGACGGCGAGGGAGATCAGCTCGGGGCGGCTGAGCTCGCCCTCCGTGTGGGCCGCGACGAGCGCGCTGAAGAGGTCGTCGCCGGGGTGCTCGGCGCGGTGCCGGGCGAGCTCGCCGAAGTAGCCGGCGATCTCGCGCTTGACCTCCTCGCTCCGCTCCTGCGAGTGGTTGCTGGAGAGGATGACGCCGCGCCAGCTCTGCAGCCGGTCGATGTCGTGGGCGGGGACGCCGAGCAGGTCCCCGATCAGCTGGGCGGGCAGGGGGCCGGTGAGACACTCCGTCAGGTCGGCCGGCGGGCCCTGCTCCGCCATCCGCCGGGTCATGAGCTCCGCGAGCTCCTCGGCGCGGGGCCGCAGCGCGGCCACCCGCTTGCGCCCGAACGTCTGGGCGACCAGGCGCCGCAGCCGGGTGTGGTCGGGCGGGTCGGTGCGCCCGATGCCGCCGGCGGGGGCCACCACGTGCGGGGTCATGCTGGTGACCGGCCGGTCGACGGTGAGGGCGCGGCTGAGGGAGGGGGCCGAGGCGACGGTCTTGACGTCCTCGTAGCGGGTGACCAGCCAGGCGTCCCCCTCACCGAACCGCATGCGGATGCGGGCGACGGGCTCCTCGCGCAGCATGCGGTGCAGGAGGGGGTCGAACTCCAGGGCGGGCAGATGGTCCACGGGCCAGTCGTGGACGCGGCCGTCGCCGTCACCGTCGGGGGAATCGTCGCGCACCGGGTCGCCGAACGAAGTGGTCATTGCCGTCGCTCCCTGTCTCGTGCTCTCGTGCCGGAACCGGCCGGGCCGCACGGCGGGAGAGCGCCTGCACAGTGGGCTATTCCCCGTCGGTACCGCCGCATTCACCACATAGCCGAATACACCCGCATGTGTGAGCCGCCCGGGGACGCCCCGGCCCCCGCCCCGAGGACGTCCTGAGGGCCTTCTTAGGACCTCCGCCGTAGGGCCGTGGACCGTTACCCCGGCCGGAACGGCCGCCTAGCCTCGCACGCATGGACACCACGAGCGGAACACTGGATGAGGCACTGCGACGTCTGCACCACTCGGGACCGGAATTCCGCGGATTCCTGAGCAATCACGGCCCGATGGCCGTCGAGGCGCTCGTCCGCCGCGGTCAGGCGCACACGGTCCACCGCTGGCTGGACACGTACGAAACCAAGTTGGAGGACGTTCCCCGCCCCCTGGCCCGCATCACCGACGAGAATTGGCGGGAGGCCCTCGGCGACCCGCGCCGGGTCACCGACTGGACCGGCCATTTCCGCCGCCAGGTCGCCGAACGCCCCTGGCGCGAGGTGCTCGCCGAATGGTGGCCGCGCCTGCTGCCGGGCGTGGCGGGCGCCGCGGCCCACCCCGTCATCCGCGTCGGCCACGTCGTGCGCGCCCTCGCCGAGGAGGGCGAGGACGCGCCGCGCGTCGCGGAACTCGCCCACGCGCTCGGCTACTGGGCCGCCCGGCACACCCCGCTGCCGACCGAGGTCCGACCCACCGGTGACGCCGGCCCGACCGAGGCGCTGGCCGCCCTCCCCCGCATCGCCGACCAGCGGGTCGTCCCGCTCCAGGGGTACGCCCAGCTGCCGGAGACGGCCGGGTGGCTGACCACCGTCGAGTCGCTCGGCGTCCCGGAGGAGCCCGAGGCGATCCGAGCGCGGCTGACCGAGCTGGTGCGAGCCGCGACCCTCGCCTACGGCCGCTACGGGCACGGCAACCCGATCATGCTGGTCCACGCGGCGACCGCGCCCAACGCGATCCTGCGCACGCTGCCGGCGCTCCCCCACGCGCTGTGGAGGCCGTCGCTGTCGGTGGCCTGGGCGGTGACCGCGGCCATCACCTCCATCTACGCGGCTGACGCGCCGCGCCCCGCGCCGGACGCGGCGTCGTACGCGCCCCAGGAGGTGTTCGAACGCGCGGTGGTGAACGGCAACGAACACGCCATCAAATTCGCCGACACCGCCCTCGACGTGGCCGCCGCGTCGCCGGACGGCGACACCCGCGCGCTCTCGGCCGCGCTGAACGCCATTCAGCTGATCGACACCGACGACTGACGGCGGAAGCGGGGCCGGCCCACCGGTCGGTCATCGCGTGTCCATTACCCGTTCCCGCGATGACCACGGCATTACCGCGCGTGAGCGAAGCGTGTGTGCGCCGCGGGTACAGTCCCCGCAGAAATGGCACAGCCGCTGTCATCGGCGGCACTGCACAATTACCCATGCCGGGAGGCAGTATGAGCACGTCAGCCAACGGTGCCGCCGAGGTGCTGGACGCGGTCCGAAACCTCGTTCCGACGCTCCGGAACAATGCCAAGGAGACCGAGGAGAAGCGCTGGATACTGGCTGAGAACATCGAATTGCTGGAAAAGGCGGGGGTGTTCCGCACCGCCGTTCCGCAGAAATTCGGTGGGCTGGACCTTCCGGTGGCCGAGCAGGCCGAGATCATCAGCGAGATCGCCCGCGGTTGCGGTTCGACCGGCTGGGTCTCGATGGTCTGGATTTCCACCGCGTGGATCGCCAGCCTGTACCCGGACAAGGCGCAGGAGGAGGTCTTCGCCGACGGTTCGGTGCGCATCTCCGGCGGCTTCACGCCGTCCGGGACGCTGAAGCCCACCGAGGGCGGCTACATCCTCAACGGCACCTGGCGCTTCAACACCGGTGTCCCCGGTGCCCAGTGGAACGTCCACGCGGCCATGGTCGAGCGCGAGGACGGCGAGCACGAGGAGCTCTTCGCCCTCGTGCCCGCCTCGGACGTCCAGATCGCCGACGACTGGGACGTCTTCGGTGCCGCCGGCACCGGCAGCGCCACCTCCACCGTCAAGGACGTCTTCGTCCCCGCGCACCGGGTGGTCGGTGTCGACGTGTACGACGCCTCCACGCGCGACCGCTGGAACGCCGACCTCCTCGGCCGCAACTACAACCTCACCAGCTACATCCTGGCGACCTGCGCCCCGGTGTACATCGGTCTGGCGAAGGCCGCGCTGGAGCTCTTCCTCCAGCGCACGCCGGGCAAGGCCATCACGTACACCAACTGGGCCGACCAGGCGGAGCACCCCTACACGCAGATCCAGGTGGCCCACGCCGCCAACAAGATCGCCGCGTGCGAGGCGCTCCAGAGCACCTGGCTCGAGGCCATCCAGAAGCCCACCGACGCGGGCGAGAAGATGACCGTCGAGCAGAAGGCCGCCATCCGTGGCCAGGTCGGCTACGTCGTGCAGTCGACCAAGGAAGCGGTCGAGACGCTGTACAACATCAGCTCCGCCTCGGCCATCCTGCGCAGCGCGCCGCTCCAGCGGTACTACCGCGACATCGCCGCCCTGTCGCTGCACGGTCTGCTGACGCCCACCAGCTCGCTGGAGGCGCACGGCCGGGTCCTCCTCGGCCTCGAGCCGGGCACGGACTACATCTGATCGACGCGTTCCGATCTCACCGGGGGCCGGCGGAATTCTCCGCCGGCCCCCGGGGCGTTTCGCCGCCGGACGGGCTGCAAATGCAGCCCGTCC
>KL569485.1:40974-42982 GCA_000715685.1 Streptomyces lilacinus | reverse complement strand
GTTACGGGAAGGGGCGGGACTGGGGAAGAACCCACCGACACTCACACGCGTACGCCCCACCGAAGGCTTCGGTGGGGCGTACGCGTGTGAGACCCGGACGGTGCCGGCAGCGGGATCAGGCCTTCTTCAGGACCTCGATGAGGCTGGAGAAGCTGTTGCCCTCGAAGCCCTTGGCCATGCCGCGCTGGAAGATGTCCTGCACGGCCTTGAGGAGGACGGTGTCGACACCGGCGTCCTCGCTGGTGTGCAGGATGTGGTCGACGCTGGCCGCGCCCATGGCCAGGCGGTCCACGTCGCCGGGGTAGTCGGCGGCGTCGACGTGCTGGGCGTAGAGCTCCAGGAAGTGCGGCATCATCGACATCATGTTGGACGCGTAGGGCAGCAGGTCCTTGGCGTCGACGCCGTTGGCCTTGCCCAGCGCGAGAGCCTGGTAGTAGCTCATCATGCTGGTCCAGAAGATGATCATCTGGGCCTGGTAGTACATGGCCGCGAGGCCCGGGTCCTCACCGCGGAAGTCGGTGGCGGTGATGACCTTCAGGGTCTCCTGGTGGGCCTCGAAGACCTCACGGGGACCGCTGTAGTAGGTGGAGGAGCCCTCCTTGCCGATCATGGGCGGCGGGACCTGCACGCCACCGGTCAGGTGCTGGGCACCGTGGCCGGCCGCCCACTTGGCCGCGGCGCGGGCCTTCTCCGGGGTGTCCGAGCTGAGGTTGACCAGGATCCGGCCGGCGAGGGCGTCGGTGGCCGGCTCGAGGATGGCGTACATCGCGTCGTAGTCCGTGAGGCTCAGCACCACGAGCTCGTTGGCGGCCAGCGCGTCCTTGATCGAGGGGGCCAGCACGGCGCCCTTGGCGACCAGCTCGTCGGCCTTGCTCGCGGTGCGGTTCCAGACGGTCACAGGGTGGCCGTTCTCCAGGAACGCGGTCACCATCGCCTGGCCCATCGGGCCGAGCCCGATGACGGTCAACGCCTGCTTGCTCACTAGTTCTCCTTGATAGATCCAGCTGAATCCGGTCCGCCGTCCTGACGGGGGTACAGGACGGTGGCACGGCTTGTGCGGCGGGCTAGAACGAACGCTCTACCTAGATCAACGTAGCACAACTAGAGCGAACGCTCTATCCGGTAGACTCATGGAATGCACACGACCAAGCCGCGACACGACACGACCGAGGGCACGGAAGGCGGGGACGCCGCCGTCGGCACCCGCGACCGGATCGTCCGGGCGGCGGCCCGGCTGCTGCAGCGACAGGGGTACGAGGGCACGGGCATCAAGCAGATCGCCCGCGACGCCGAAGCGACCCTCGGCTCCGTCTACCACTTCTTCCCCGGCGGAAAGCAGGAGCTGGCCGTCGCCGCCATCCGCCACGGCGAGCAGGAGTTCGCCGACATGCTGCGCGCCGGGCTGGCCGCCGACGACGACCCCGCCCAGGCGGTCGTCGCCTGCACCCTGCTGCTCGCCACCACGCTCCGCGAGTCCGACTGGACCGACGGCTGCCCGGTGGCGGCCACGGCCCTGGAGACCGTCGGGCGCGCGCCCGACATCCAGCGGGCCTGCGCCGAGGCCATCGGCCACTGGACCGACCTGGTCTCGGACAAGCTGTGCGACGGCGGACTGGCCGAGGACACGGCCAAGGAGCTGGCCGGTGCCACGATCAGCACCCTGGAGGGCGCCGAGCTGACGGCCCAGGTGCTCAGAAGCGAGGAGCCCCTGCTGGCGGCGGGCCGGCATCTGGCCCGGCTGATTCGTACGTACCAGTAGGGGCGGCGGACAGACGCCCGTCCCGGCGTCCTCGGTGATGGTGCTCATGCTCTCTTTCAGGGACGGAGTGTGCGTGCCGCATGCGGGGAAGCGGCATCCTCGGCGACCGTAACGCGAGGTCACCCAACAGATGCCCACTGTCGGGTAATTGAGCGATCGTGACCCAGGGTGTCCGCGATGACCGGACGATTACCGTCCGCTTCAATGCCCCGCCGGCGACGGGGCCGGGGCCGCCCGCTCGGCGTAAAC
>KL569485.1:39364-40725 GCA_000715685.1 Streptomyces lilacinus | reverse complement strand
CGCTTCAATGCCCCGCCGGCGACGGGGCCGGGGCCGCCCGCTCGGCGTAAACGTGCACTGGACCTCCGGTGAAGGCTCGGACACACTCGGCCCATGCGATGGACTGACATCGAACAGATCGCGGCGGGCCTCGCCGAGAAGCACCCCGCCACCCGGCCGCTGAAGGTCAATCTGGCCGACATCCGTGATCTGACCGCCGAGCTGAGCGGTTTCAGCGACGATCCGACGCGGTGCAACGCGCGGATCCTCGAGTCGATCCAGCTGGCGTGGAGCGACAGATCCGACTGACGACGGGCGTGCGCGGGCGGCTCAGGCCCGGCCGAGGATGCGACGCGCCTCGCGCAGCCCGGAGAGCAGGGCGCCGTGGACGGTGCTGCTGTGGTCGGCGCTCGTCGCCTCGCCGGCGAAGTACAGGCGGTCCCCGACGGGTTCGGCCAGGATGTCGTGGTCGCCGGGCTCGAAACCGACGGCGGGGAAGGAGTAGGAGCCGCGGGCCCAGGGGTCGGCGGCCCACCGGGTGCGCCGGTACGAGAGCGGGTCGGTCGCCTTTTCGCCGTAGACGCCGCGCAGGACGGCCAGCGCCTCACCCACCACGGCGGCGTCGTCGAGCCCTTCGAGGCGACGGGCGACGGGGCCGCCGTGGAGGGCGGCCAGCACCGGGGCCCCGGTGACGTGCCGGAGGTCGAACCAGTTGGCGAAGGCGCCGTGCGGGGTGTCCTCCACGCGGATCACCTCGCTGTCGTCCCAGAAGGCCTCCGCGAAGCGCAGGTAGAGCTTGTCGTAGACGCCCATGCCCATGCTGTCGACCACGCGCCGCTTGGCCGCGGGGAGGGCCGGGGCGAAGGTGACGGTATCGGCCTGCAGGACGCCGAGGGGCAGGGTGAGCAGGACCTGGTCGGCGGTGAAGGTGCCGTGGCCGTCAGTGCGCACATTCACCCGGTCGCCGCTGTGCTCGACCGCGGTGACCCGGTGGCCCAGTCGCACGTCCGTTCCCCGGGCCAGATGATCGGTCAATTGCCCGTACCCGCCGGGGAGGACGACCTCCTGGCCCTCGTAGTCCTTGCCCCAGGCCACGGCCGCCAGGGCCAGCTCCGCGATGCCCGCGCCCCAGTCGTCCTCCGCCATGCGGCTGCAGGCCTCGACGACCCGCCGGGCGCGGGACAGCCCCAGACCCGCGACGTTCAGCGCGGCGCGCAGCCCGTCCGCGAGGCACTCCCCCGGTACCGCCCGCAGGGCGAGCTCCTCCACGGCGAGGCCGACGACCCTCAGGTCCTCCGCCAGGCGGTCCGTCTCGGCGCGGGTGAGACGCCGGCCGTCGGCCGCGTAGGAGACCGTGCCGTCCTGGCTGCCGTAGTCGAGGG
>KL569485.1:34484-39089 GCA_000715685.1 Streptomyces lilacinus | reverse complement strand
TAGGAGACCGTGCCGTCCTGGCTGCCGTAGTCGAGGGTTCCGACGTCGTAGACGGCGGTGGCGGCCCCGGCCTCCTCGGCCAGCGCCGTGACCGGATTGCCCTCGACGCCGTGGATCCAGGACGCGCCGAGATCGATCCGCAGCCCGTCCCACTCGTCGGTCCACAGCCGCCCGCCGACGCGCTCACGGGCCTCGAGCACCACCACGTCCTGCCCGGCCCGCCGCAACTCCCGGGCGGCGCACAGCCCGGCCATCCCCGCCCCGACGACCAGGGTCTGGGCGGTGGCGCGCGGGCGGCCGGGGCCGGTTCGGGGCATGACGGGGTCCCTCGTTCGGATGATCGAACTGCGATTGTCTCCTTCGCCGTCCGCCGTCGGGCGGCCGGGTGGGGCGGCGGCTCAGTCGGACGGGAGGGCCTGGCGGCGGAGGCGGCCCGGGGTGGTGCCGAGGCGTTCGCGCAGGAGGGTGGAGAGGGTGGTGGCGTTCTCGTAGCCGACGCGGCGGGCCACCGCGTCCGTGGGGAGGGTCGTGGTGCGCAGGAGGTGGGCGGCCTGGTCGAGGCGGATGCGCTGGGTGAAGCGGAGCGGGGAGACGCCGAGGACGCGGTCGACGGCGCGCTGCAGGGTGCGTTCGCTGGTGCCGAGGGCGTGGGCGGCGTCGGCGATGCGCAGGGGTTGGTCGAGGTGGTCGCGGATCCAGCGTTCGAAGGCGCCGACGGTGGGGTCGGTGCGGGCGAGGTGGGTGGGGACGGCGTAGCCGGCCTGGGTGGTGCGGGCGTCGATGAGGAGGTAGCGGGCGGTGAGGTCGGCGAGGGCGGGGCCGGCGTCGCGGACGAGGGAGAGGGCGAGGTCGAGGTGGGCCGTGGCGGCGCCGGCGGTGGTGATGCCGGGGGCGCGGGCGAGCATGCGGGTCTCGTCCAGGGCGACCTCGGGGTAGCGGCGGCGGAAGTGGGGCGAGAGCCACCAACTGGTGGTGGCGGGCAGGCCGTCGAGGACGCCGCTCTCGGCCAGAAGGAAGGTGCCCGTGCAGGCGGCGGCCAGGGGGACCCCGCCCGCGCGGGCCTCCCGGAGGAGGTCGAGCGTCGGTTTTCGCTCGGGCGAGTCCACCCAGGCGAGAAGGGGCTCGGGCCGCTTGTGCCCGACGCCCGGTACGACCAGGAGGTCCGGGGCCGGCGCGACCTCGGGGGCGACGGCCTCGACGAGGTGGCCGGCGGCCGTGCGCACGGGGCCGTGCGGGCTCACGCAGGTGACGCGCCACGGGGGCGGGGGCCGGCGCAGCTCGTCCCGCAGTTCGTCGGCGGTCCGCAGGACGTCGAGGACCGCGGCAAGCCCGGAATCGAACGTTCCGTCAGCGACGAGCACGGAGATCTCCATGACCGGAAACCGTAGGCGACGCGTCGCGGCCGCCACGGGGGCGCGCTCCGACAAGCGACCCATCGGTTGATCACACCGGGACCGAACGGAGGAATCCGCACCACGAGGCATTGACGCGCCCCTGTCAATCCCTGCCGGGCCGTGGCACCCTTCCTGACGAACCGTCGAATCCGCACCACTCGTCTGCCCGGACCGCCCACACCCCGGTCCGGCCCCCACCGGCCCGTGCCTCGCGCGGGCCTCGGCAGAAGGAGTACGCGTGAGACGTCCCCGTTCCGCCCGCCGCACCACCGTCGGCGTTCTGCTGGCCGTCGGCGCCCTGGTCACCGCGGGCCTCCAGGCCACCGCCGCCGGCGCCGCGACGGACGGCTCCCCGACGACCGCCCGCACCGCGTCGACCGTGCACACCGCGGCGACGACCGCCGCCGAGCGGCAGAAGGTCAGCGACTTCTGGACCCCGGACCGCATGCGTTCGGCCACCCCGCTCGACCTGCTGCCCACCGCCCCCGCGGCCCTTCCGGCACCGAAGCCCGGCGGGAAGACGGTCACCGTCGGGGCCACCGCGCCGTCCGCCCACGTCCGCTCCTTCCCCCAGGCCGGCGGGCCGTGGACCGGCGGCGGCGCCGTCGTCCGGACGTCGGGGCGAGTGTTCTTCACCTTCCAGAACCGCACCGCCTCCTGCTCCGGCAACGCCGTCACCAGCCAGAACGGCAGCACGGTGGTCACCGCCGGGCACTGCGTGAAGTACCAGGGCAGCTGGCACACCAACTGGGTGTTCGTCCCCGGCTACCACGACGGGCAGTCCCCGCTCGGCACCTGGGCGGCGACGAAGACCGCGTCCACGCCGCAGTGGGTCGCCAGCGAGGAGATGAACTACGACGTCGGCCTCGCCGTCGTCGGGCCCGTGAACGGGCAGAAGCTCACCGACGCGGTCGGCGCGCAGGGCATTCAGTTCAACGGCGCCTACAACAAGGCGATGTACGCCTTCGGGTTCCCCGCGGCGGCCCCGTACGACGGGAGCAAGCTGATCCACTGCAGCGGGACCTCCGCCAAGGACTTCCTCCTCACCAAGGACCACAGCCTCGGCTGCAACATGACCGGCGGCTCCAGCGGCGGACCGTGGTTCGCGTCGTTCGACGAGGCCACCGGCACCGGCCTGCAGGCGTCGGTCAACAGCTTCGGCTACACGTTCCTGCCGAACAGGATGTTCGGCCCCTACTTCGGCGACGAGGTGAAGAGCCTGTACGACCAGACGCAGCGCGGCTGAGCCACGCGGGGGCGCCCCCGGCCTCGACGAGTTCCGGGGGCGCCCACTCGTGCGTCTTCTCAGCGCTTGACGGCCCGCAGGATGACGAACTTCGGGTTGCTCGCGACGACCTCGCAGTTGCCGAAGAGGCGGCGCAGCTTCGCGTGGTAGCCGAGGTGCCGGTTGCCGATGACCCACAGTTCGCCGCCGGTGCGCAGCGCCCTGCGGGAGCCGGTGAACATGCGCCAGGCCGTCGTGTCGGTCGTCGCGTGGTGGGTGTGGAACGGCGGGTTGTTCAGGACGAGGTCCACGGACTCGGCGGGCACGCCCGACAGTCCGTCACCGACCCGGAACTCGGCGGCGGCGGTGGGCGGGGTGTTGGCCCGGAAGGTGGCCTCCGCCGAGGCCACGGCCTGGTGGGACTCGTCGACGAAGAGGAGCTCGGCCTCGGGGTTGGCCAGCGCGGCGGCCGTGCCGACGATGCCGTTGCCGCAGCCGAGGTCCACGACCCGCTCGGGGCGGCGGCGCGCGGGGAGGTGCTCCAGGAGGAAGCGGGTGCCGATGTCGAGGCGGTCGGCGCAGAAGATGCCCGCGTGGTTGGTGACGGTCAGGCCCGAGGCCGTGCCGATGCCGGTCGGCAGCGCGTAGCGGTGCGGCCAGGGGTTGGCGGGCCGGGTGAGGGCGGGGTCGGGCGTGCAGAAGATGAGCCGGGACTTCTTCACGGCCAGCGAGGTCCGGGTCGGGCCGACGATCCGCTCGAAGAGCTGGAGCGTGGAGGTGTGGATCTCGGTGACCCGGCCGGTTCCGACGACGACGGTGCCCGCGTGGAGCGCGGGCGCGAGGCGGTGGAGCTGGTCCTCGAGCAGCGCGAGGCTCTTGGGCACCCGGATCAGGAGGACGTCGACGCGCTCGGGCGGGGTGTCCCGGGTGGACAGCAGCCGCACCGCGTCCGCCGCGACGCCGTTGCGGGCCAGGTTGGCGCGCGTGGCCTCCTGGCCGAGGTACGAATCGGAGATCTGCGCGGGCCGGTGCGCGGCCAGCGCGGTGACCAGGGCGCCCCACCGGTCGCCCAGCACGACGACGGTGCCCGACAGGTCCACCGGCTCACCGCCGTCGGCGCCCTCGAGGTGGTTCAGCAGGTACTCATCGGCGGCGTCCCAGGCGCGCAGGGGGTCGCGGGGGTCCTCGGGGAAGCGGGTGAGCTCGTACTCACCGCGTGACGTCGTCAAACGGTTCATTGTGCCCTCAGGCTAGCCGAGGGACCGCCGCGCCCCGGCCGCGAGGGGCGGCGGCGGTGTCCCCGGCGCGACCGTCCGCCGTCAGCAGACGGGCACGTCCGGCAGCCGGTCGCCGGGCGAGGAGACGTGGGCGTTGCTCGTCCAGCCCCCGTACTTGGGCAGGTAGGCCCACCAGTCGCCGCCGGTGGGGGCGACCTTCTGTCCCCGCTTCTGGCAGCCGACCAGCACCTCCACCCCCGCCGGCAGCGTCGTGAGCACCGGGGACGCCGTGGTCGCCGCGGCCCGTACCCGTACGCCCGTGCCCCGGGTGCCGAACCAGTGGCCGGGGGTCCGGACGCCGCCGGGGACGCGCAGCTCGCGGGTGATCCGGGTCAGGTCGGACCAGGCCTTGCCGTACGGCGTGTCCGTCGGGTGCAGGGTGAGAACGGCGACGATCGTGCGGTCGCCCTCCCCGACGGTGCCGGTGGTGTGCAGGGCGCGGCGCGTGAGGTCGACGCCGTCGGCCCTCGGGGCCACCGCCGCCGGGGTGCCGCCGGCGCAGCCGCCGGAGGTGAAGCCGGACCAGCCCTGCTTGACCGCCCACGGCCCGTCGAAGACGCCCGCGACGCCGAAGCTCTGGTCGAAGCCGTCCGTGCCGCAGCGCGTGGACCGGTGCAGCCTGTCCATGACGAAGGAGCGGACGGGCGCGGGGGCCTCGTCGAGGAGGTAGCGGTAGATCGCGACGGTGTCGGCGGCCGACAGGGCGGTG
>KL569485.1:32054-34164 GCA_000715685.1 Streptomyces lilacinus | reverse complement strand
AGAGATGTGTATAAGAGACAGCTGCTGCGCAGCATGACGTCGAGCCGTGCGCGGTCCGCGTCGGGTATGTCGTACGAGGGGCCGCGCAGCCACAGGTAGTCCAGGGCGATCAGCAGTTTGACCACCGAGGCGGACCGGAAGCGGGCCCGGGTGCGGAGCTGTTCGGTGAACGTGCCGGTCTTCCGGTCGAAGACCGCGATGCCCGCGCTGACCCCGGCCGGCACGCCGAGGGCGACCGATCGCGCGGGCGTGGCGGCCGTGACGGCGGGGGCCGTGCAGAGGGTCATCAGGGCCAGGGTGGCGAGGACCACCACCGGCCCGAGGGCGGATACGAGGCGGGATCGCAAAGCGCTCTCCTCCAGAACGGATGCTCGAAGGCGGGTCCGGCCGCGCGGCGCACCGCGACGACCGGGGGATTCCTACGGATGGTGGGGCCCTGTCGCCGTGCGGTCACCAGGCTTCGTTCAGCATCGAAACTGTTCGAAATTTCTTCTCTTGACGATGAGCTGATGAGCGCTCAGGGATGCGTGGCACGATGGGGCCCGCATTGTGGGAAGAGGGGACTTGCGCATGAGCAGTCTGAGCAAGGGCATAGGCCGGGTCGAGGTGGCGCTCCAGTGGGATCCGAGCCCGATGGGCGCGCCGCCGCACGACCTCGACCTCGTGGCCGCCACCTACACCACCGGTGACCCGTACGGCGCGCCGGCCTATCTGGTGCACTTCGACAGCCGGTACTCGCCGGACGGCACGATCACGCTCAACCGTGACAGCCGCACTGGCCAGGGCTTCGGCGACGACGAGGTGATGACGCTGGAGCTGGACCGGCTGTCGGAGGGGTACGGCCGGGTGATCATCGGCGTGCTGATCCAGCAGCGCGACGGGCGGCTGGAGTTCGGTGACGTGGCGGCCACCGCCGTGCGGATACGGGAGGGCCGCACGGAGCTGGCGGCGGACGACTTCGCGAGCGTCGCGGCCGCCACGGCCGCGGTCGTCGGGGAGTTCGTCCGGGACGGCTCCGGCGCCTGGGTGTTCCGCGGGGGCGTGCGCGGTTTCGACGCGGATCCGGCGACGTTCGTCAGCGTCATGGGGTCCCGCGCGAGCTGACGCGGGCCGGTGCTTCCTCCCGGGGGCGGGCCGTACGGGCGTACTGCCCGTGCCGTCGGCCCCTCCCGGGGGGACACTGGGGCCGGAGGAGCAGCCATGGCACGAGAGACCGGTGGGGAGAAGGAGCGGGAGGCGGAGGAGCGGTACGACGCGACGCCGTTCGTCCCCGAGGGCGCCGATCTGGGGGCGTTGCGGGAGGCGGCGGGCGGCTGCCGCGGATGTCCGCTGCACCGCGAGACCACGGGGACGGTGTTCGGCGCGGGCGAGGCGTCCGCGCGGCTGGTGTTCGTGGGGGAACAGCCGGGTGACCAGGAGGACCGGCAGGGGCGGCCGTTCGTCGGCCCGGCCGGTGGCGTGCTGACGCGGGCGGTCGAGGAGGCGGGGATCGATCCGGCGGAGGCGTACGTCACCAACGCCGTCAAGCACTTCAAGTTCCAGCGGGCGGCCGCCGGGAAGCGCCGCATCCACAAGGCGCCCACCCTGCGGGAGATCAGCGCGTGCAAGCCGTGGTTGGCGGCGGAGCTGCGGCTGATCGACCCGGAGGTGGTGGTGGCGCTCGGCGCGACGGCCGGAAAGTCGCTGCTCGGCTCGTCGTTCCGGGTGACGGAGCAGCGCGGGCTGGTGCTGCCGATGCCGGCCGTCGACGGGGAGGAGGCGGGCGGCGGGGTGCTGGTGGCGACGATCCATCCGTCGGCGGTGCTGCGCGCCGACGACGCGGCGCGGGCGGAGGCGTACGCGGGTCTGGTGGCGGACCTCAAGGTGGCGGCCAGGGCCCTGAACTCCTGACCGCTGTTGGACTCATGACAATCCGACGGTCGGGGTGGCACGCTCGTGCACACCGTGCCCCGCCACCACCGCCGAAGGAGGAGCCGTCGTGCCCCTGCTCCCGTCCCGCCTTCGCCCCATCCCCCGCCCAGGCCGCCGCGCGGCGCCACGTACCGCCGCCCTGCTCGGCGCCGCCGCCCTGCTCGTGGGCGCCCTGGGCGGCCCGGCCGACGCCCGGCCC
>KL569485.1:30339-31754 GCA_000715685.1 Streptomyces lilacinus | reverse complement strand
CGCCCGGCCCGCGGCCGGTGGCGGCCGTACGCCGGGCAGCGGCTGCGGCACCTCGGTCGGCAGAGTCCCCCTGGACACCACCCACAACCCCACCACCGGCCGTTACGAGCTGGACGATCCCGTGCGCGGCCACGCCAGGACGTACGACCTGCGCGGCGGGACCTCCGGCCCGGGCGTCCTCGTCACGGACGACGACAACAACTGGTGCGCCGACGGGCAGGGCGACGCCGTGGCGGCCCACTACCTCCAGGGCGTGGTGTGGGACTACTACCTCACCGCCCACGGCCGCAGGGGCATACGCGGCGACGGCCGCGGCGCCTGCAGCCAGCTGCACTACGGCGTGGCCTACGCGAACGCCTTCTGGTCCGACATGACGGGCTGCATGACCTACGGCAGCGGCGCCCAGGGCGACGCGCGAGCGCTCCTGCGCATCGACGTCGCCGCGCACGAGATGACCCACGGCGTCACGTCCGCCACCGCGGGCCTGGTCTACAGCGGCGAGCCCGGCGGCCTGAACGAGGCGACCAGCGACATCTTCGCCGTCGCGGCGGAGTTCGCGGCCCACAACGCGAACGACCCCGGCGACTACCTCATCGGGGAGACCCTCGACATCGACGGCCGCGGCACCGCCCTGCGGTACATGGACCGTCCCTCGTGCGACGGACGGTCCAAGGACTACTGGTACCCGGGCATCGGCGCGATCGACGTGCACCTCTCCAGCGGGCCCGCCAACCACTTCTTCTACCTGCTCGCCGAGGGCAGCGGCGCGAAGATGATCAACGGCGTCTCCTACGACAGCCCCACGTACGACGGCTCCCGCGTCACCGGCATCGGGCGGGAGGCCGCCGCGAAGATCTGGTACCGGGCGCTCACCACCACGATGACCTCCACCACCAACTACCGTGCGGCGCGCGACCTCACGCTGCGGGCGGCGGCCGATCTGTACGGGGCGGGCAGCGCGCAGTACGCGGCGGTGGGGGCCGCCTGGGCCGCGGTGAACGTGAAGTGACGTTCCGGCGCGGCGCGTCCGGAATGCGCCATCGCGTTTGTCCGCGAGGCGAGCCGCTCCATATAATTGCCCCAGGAAACTAAATGGAGCGCGTCCGCGCGCTCCGCGCCGGAAGGAAGAGCACCGCATGACCGCCACCCCTGCCCGCTTCCGCAGCTACGTGGAGGACAACCTCGATGCCCTGAAGGCCGTACCCGAGCGGGAGGTGTTAATCCATCAGGACCGGCGCGTGACCGCCGGCGAGTTCGGCGCACTGGTCCACCGCATGGCCCGGGCCCTGCGCCGCCAGGGCATAGGCCGCGGCCACACCGTCACGCTGCTGAGCGGGAACCTTCCGGAGACGATCGCCGCGCGCTACGCCGCCAACCTCCTCGGCTGCCGCCTCAAACACTGTCTCTTATACACA
>KL569485.1:27441-30066 GCA_000715685.1 Streptomyces lilacinus | reverse complement strand
CCTCAACCACCTCTACAACCGGCTCGCGGCCGACGCACAGGCGGCCATCGTCCGCGACGTCGAGACGCACACCCTGATCGTCGACCCGCGGCTGGCCGACCGGGCGGCCGAGGTGACCGCGCTCGCCCCCGTCCGGGCCGTGCTGACGCTCGGTCCGGCGGCGACCGGGACCGACCTGCTGGAGCTGGCGGCCGCCGAGTCCGACGAGCCCGTGCCGGGCGAGGCCGAGCCGGACGACATCTGCACCATCCGCCACACCGGCGGCACCACCGGGCACCCCAAGGGCATCTGCAGCACCTTCGCGCAGGTGGCCGGCTTCCAGACGGAGCCGTCCCCCTACGAGCGCCGGCAGCTGGTGTGCACCACGCTCGCGCACGTCGGCGGCATGTTCGCGGACGTGACCCTGCGCACCGGCGGCACCGTCGTGCTCCTGGAGGACTTCGACCCCGCGGAGGTGCTCGCCGCCGTCGAGCGCGAGCGCATCACGGACCTCTTCCTCCTGCCGCCGCTGCTGTACCGACTGCTGGACCACCCGGACCTGGACCGCACCGACACCTCCGGGCTGCGGGCCCTGGTGTACGGCGGCTGCGCCGCCTCGCCCACCCGGATCGCCGACGCCGTGCGGCGTCTCGGCCCCGTCCTCCTGCAGTTCTACGGCCAGAGCGAGGTCGGCGGCATCAGCATGCTGATGCCCGACCAGCACGACCCGGCACGGCCCGAACTGCTGCGCACCGCGGGCCAGGTGCTGCCCGGCGTCGAGGTCGCCATCCGCGACGAGGAGGGCCGGGACCTGCCGCCGGGGCAGCGCGGCGAGATCTGCGTGCGCTCCCCGCACGTCATGCAGGGGTACTGGAAGCAGCCCGAGCTCACCGCCCAGGTGCTGCGCGACGGCTGGCTGCACACCGGTGACGTGGGCTTCCTCGACGAGGAGGGCTTCCTGACGGTCGCCGACCGGCTCAAGGACATGATCATCGTGGTGGGCGGGCACGTCTACACGTCCGAGCTCGAGGACCTCCTCGACACCCACCCGGACGTCCTGCACAGCGCCGTCTTCGGCGTGCGCGACGCCGACCACATGGAGCAGGTCCACGCCGTCGTCGTCCCGCGACCGGGCGGGGAGGCGGACGAGCAGCGGCTGCGCGCCATGGTCCGCGAGGCGCGCGGCGCGATGTACGAGCCGGCACGCATCACCTTCGCCGAGGCGCTGCCGCTGACCGAGGCCGGCAAGCCCGACAAGAACCTCCTCCGCAAGGAGGCCGAGCGGGCCCTGGTGGGCTGAGGCGAATCCTTCAGTCCTTCGCCTCGGCGTAGCAATCCACCACCGCCGTGGTGAGGGGGAAGCGCACGGGCGTGTCGCCGAAGGCGATGCGCCCGGCGCGGTCCCCCGCCTCCCGGACGGCCTCGGCGACCTCGGCCGCCTCCTCCTCGGGGCAGTGGACCATCACCTCGTCGTGCTGGAAGAAGACCAGCTCCGCCTTGAGCCCGGCGGTCGCCTGCCGCACCAGCGCGAGCACGATCAGCGCCCACTCGGCGGCACTGCCCTGGATGACGAAGTTCCGCGTGAACCTGCCGCGCGCCCGCGCGCTCGCCGTGCTGCCGTACGCGGCCGGCTCCTCCTCCTGCGGGATGCCCGCCTCGTCGGCGAGCGCGGTGGACGACGGCGGGCACGTCCGGCCGAGCCACGTGCGCACCAGCCGGCCCTCCTCCCCCGCTCGGGCCGCGTCGTCCACGTAGGCCACCGCCCGGGGGAAGCGGCGGCGCAGATCCGCCATGTGCTTGAGGCCGTCGCCGGAGGTCTGGCCGTAGATCGCGCCCAGCATGGCCAGCTTGGCCCGGCCGCGGTCGCCGGCGAAGAGCCGCGCGGCCAGGTCCCCGTACAGATCGCGGCCGCTGCCGGCCACGTCCATCAGGCCGGGGTCGCGGGAGACGGCGGCCAGGACGCGCGGCTCGATCTGGTCGGCGTCGGCGACGACCAGCCGCCAGCCCGGGTCGGCGACGACCGCGCGCCGGACGACCTTGGGGATCTGCAGCGCCCCTCCGCCGTGCGTGGTCCAGCGACCGGTGACCGTGCCGCCCGGCAGGAACTCGGGCCGGAAGCGGCCGTCGCGCACCCAGGCCTGCAGCCAGGCCCAGCCGTGGGCGGTGTGCAGGCGGTAGAGCCGCTTGTACTCCAGCAGGGCGGGCACGGCGGGGTGATCGATCTCCTGCAGCTCCCACTTGCGCGTGGACGACAGGGCGATGCCCTCGCGCGCGAAGGCCTTGACGATGTCGGCGGGGCGGTCGGGCCGCACGCGCACGCCGTCCCCGAACGCCCGGGAGACTTCGTCGGCGAGCTCGGCCAGCCGCCGCGTCTCCTGCCCGCCGGGATAGCGCTCGCCCAGCAGCCCGGTCAGCAACTCGCGGTGCACGTCGGCCCGCCACGGCACGCCGGCGTGCCGCATCTCGGCGGCGACCAGCGTGCCGGCGGACTCGGCGGCGGTCAGCAGCCGCATCCCGTCGGGGTACGTCGACCGCTCGATGCGGGCCAGTTGACCCGCGTAGACCTCGATCAGGGCGTCCAGCTCGTCCGTGCCGGGCGGGAGCGGCACCGGGCCTGTCTCTTATACACATCTCTGAGCGGGCTGG
>KL569485.1:26405-27162 GCA_000715685.1 Streptomyces lilacinus | reverse complement strand
ATGTGTATAAGAGACAGCTGCGAGGGAGCGCGGCTGGCCCGACTGGCCCTCCTCGTGGCCGATGAGCAGGGCCTCGGCGGCCTCGACGTCGTAGCAGCGCGCGACGCGGACGCCGGCGGCGAGGAGGGGGGCGTAGGTCTCGGGGGTGGAGCGCCACACCCATCGCTGGACCTCGGGGCGCGATCCCACGGCGGCGGCCGGGCTCGGCTCGTGGACCGTGGGGCCGGCGGGGCGGCCGGCGGCGTCGAGCGGGCGGAGGCGTGCGCCGCCGTCGCCTGTGGTCACCAGTGCCCATCTCATGACGCGAGTGTCGCACCGGGGTCTGACATTGCCGGTGTCCGGCTGCCCGCCGGTGGGGGTTTGCCCGCGCCTTCGGCGCGGGATCACGCCCACCCACCCGACTACCCGGAACCGCAGCCCACGACAGACGGCGTCAGCTGCGCGAGTCCGCCAGGGCTCGTTCCTCCGCCGGGCGGGAGCTCGCCACCGTGCGGGAGGCGCCGGGGGAGGCCGGGCGGCGGAGGGCTGCCAGGCCCACGCCGGCCAGGACGATCAGGCCGCCCAGCCCGGCCACGGGGCTCGGCAGCGCACCCAGAAGCGTCGCGTCCAGGGCCAGCGCGGCGACCGGCACCGCGTAGAGGACGAGAGAACTCGTGGACGCCGTCGCGGCGTCGAGCACGCGCGACCAGGTGCAGAAGGCCAGCACCGTGCAGCCGAGGCCCAGCCACACCACGGCCGCGCTCTGCTGCCAACCGGC
>KL569485.1:22539-26022 GCA_000715685.1 Streptomyces lilacinus | reverse complement strand
GTGTATAAGAGACAGGCCGAGGGCGACCAGGAGGCCGGCGATTCCCCAGGCCCCGGGCCGCTCCCGCAGCACGAGCATGCCGAGGGCGGTGGCGAAGACGGGCGAGGTGGCGACGAGCATGGCGGCGGTGCCGCCCTCGACGTGGCGTTCGCCCGCGTACAGCAGCAGCTGATAGGCGGTCATGCCCGTCAGGCCGAATCCGGCCATGCGCACGACGTCGCCGCGGCGCAGTCGGCTGATGCGTCCGGTGAGGAGGAACGGCAGCAGGAAGAGGACGGCGAAGACCAGGCGCAGGACGGCCATGGACGTCGGCGTGTACCCGTCGAGCGCGATCCGGATCGCCGGAAAGGCCGATCCCCACAGGATCGCGGTCGCGGCCATGAACTTCCAAGGGGTCGCCGCTCGGCGCTCGCCCACCAACGGAAACACCGCCCATCAGGTCGGAGTGGCAAGAAAAGGCCGAGGCCTCTTCGGACTCCGCCGAAGCTACCGAGATTCGAGCTATAAGTCGAATAAAGGATTCCGACATTGGATCAAAGGTTGACTTTGAGGGGCTCGGATGGCCGTCGCCGTCGCGCCCGGCGGGGCCGGGACCCGTACGCTCGGAGGTGGACCCCACGCGCGGAGGAGCACTGGTGATGAGCGGCCTCGAGACTGCGGACCATGTCAGCGTGCATCTGACCGGATGCGGCGAGTCGGACGCGAACGCCGTGTTCGGCGCCCTGGAGGTCGCCTTCCCCGAGGTCAGCGAACCGGAGGTGGGCGGGAAGCGGCCGCCCACGACCCCGGGTGCGGCGACCGCGACGGTGTGGTGCATGGTCGTCGACGCCCGCGCCCACCTCGTCAAGGAGACCAAGGAGACCGTCGCCGCCGGAGCGCTGACCGGAGCGGTCACCGTCGACCTGTTCGGCGCCGCCGATCCCGTGCGCCAGGTCACCGAGGAGCTGGGCGCGGCGTTCGCCGTCGAGCACCTGGGCACGGTTCCCGGCGAGCACGAGCTCGAGGCCAGGCTCCGACTGCTGCCGCGCGCCGACACCTAGGCGGCCGCCACCCGGAGAGCCATGAAGCACGACGTCGGGACGGGGCCCGCCCCCTACCCGCAGATCGAGGACCACGGGGTCGTCGGGGACCTGCACACCGTGGCCCTGGTGGGCGTCGACGGCACGATCGACTGGTGCTGTCTGCCCCGCTTCGACGCGCCCTCGGTCTTCGGCTCGCTGCTGGACGCCGGGCGCGGGGGCCGGTTCGCGGTGCGGGTGCGCGACGTGGAGCGGACGAAGCAGATGTACCTGCCGGACTCCAACGTGCTGCTGACCCGCTTCCTCGCCGAGCGCGCCGTCGCCGAGCTGTACGACTTCATGGTGCCCGACCACCCGGCCTGCCCGACCGGGGGCACCCGGCAGATCGTCCGTCAGGTGCGGATGGTGCGCGGGCGGGCCGTGGTGGAGGTGGAGTGCCTCCCGGCGTTCGACTACGCCCGCGCCCCGCACGAGGTGACGGTCGTCGAGGGCGTCGGCGCCGTCTTCGCCGGCCCGGCGGGCCGCCTGGTGCTGCGCTCGTCCGTGCCGCTGCGGCAGGACGGCGCCGGCGTGCGGGCGACCGTCGAGCTCGAGGCGGGCCGGACGCTGGAGCTCGTCGCCCAGTGGGGCGGCGAGCCGCGGCCGGTCGACCGCGCGGAGGTGTCCCGACTGCTGGACGACACGCTGCGCTACTGGGACGGCTGGCTGCGCCAGTCCCGCTACCAGGGCCGCTACCGGGAGACGGTCGAGCGCTCGGCCCTCGTCCTGAAGCTGCTCGTCCACCAGCCCACCGGCGCCCTCATCGCCGCGCCGACCACCTCCCTGCCCGAGTCGATGGGCGGCACGCGCAACTGGGACTACCGCTACACCTGGGTCCGGGACGCCGCCTTCACGCTCTACGCGCTGATGCGGCTGGGCTTCACGGAGGAGGCCGCGGCGTTCATCGACTGGCTCCATCGCCGCTGCGTCGAGGCCCCGCCGGGCACCGGGCTGCAGGTCCTCTACGGCATCGACGGCCGCGCCGACCTGCCGGAGACGGAACTGGACCACCTGGCCGGCTACCGCGGCGCCCGGCCCGTGCGCATCGGCAACGCCGCGGCGAAGCAGCTGCAGCTCGACATCCACGGCGAGCTGATGGACTCGGTCTACCTCTACAACAAGCACGGCGAGCCCATCTCCTACGAGCTGTGGGAGGCGCTCGGCCGGCAGCTGGAGTGGCTGGAGAAGCACTGGGAGGAACCGGACGACGGCATCTGGGAGACCCGCGGCGGCCGCCGCCGCTTCACCTACTCGGCGCTCATGACCTGGGTCGCCTTCGAGCGGGCCATACGCATCGCCCGC
The DNA here is from genome assembly GCA_000715685.1 of Streptomyces lilacinus. Lineage (GTDB taxonomy): Bacteria > Actinomycetota > Actinomycetes > Streptomycetales > Streptomycetaceae > Streptomyces > Streptomyces lilacinus. Next base: position 23,662 of record KL569485.1, on the reverse strand, counting down.
CACCGCGGCATGCCCGCGCCGGTCGAGCGCTGGCGCGACACCGCTGCCGCCGCCTACCACTACGTCCAGGACCGGTGCTGGTCACCGGAGCTGGGCGCGTACGTGCAGCACGCCGACAGCACCACGCTGGACGCGTCCCTGCTGGTCATGCCGCTGGTGAAGTTCAGCGGGCCGGCCGACCCGCGGTTCCTGTCCACGGTGCGGCGGTTGGAGGACCAGCTGATCAGCGACAGCCTCGTGCACCGCTACCAGGCCGACGGCGCCGACGGCTTCACCGACCGGGAGGGCACGTTCAACCTCTGCTCCTTCTGGTACGTGGAGGCCCTCGCCCGCGCCGGGCGGATCGGGGAGGCGCGGTACGTCTTCGAGAAGATGACCACCCACGCCAACCACCTGGGCCTGTACGCGGAGGAGATCGGCCCGGCGGGCGAGGCCCTCGGCAACTTCCCGCAGGCCTTCACCCACCTCGCGCTGATCAGTGCCGCGACCAACCTCGACCGTGCCCTGGCGACCCACCGCACCGGCACGGTCCGGCACTGCCGCCTCTGACGACCGATCAGAGGCCGAGGGCCCCCGCGTCCGCCGCCACCCGGCCGCCCAGGTCGACCGTGCCGTCGGCGTGGAAGCGCGTCAGGATGCGGGAGCCGGTGCCCTGGCGGATGTCGAGGGACCGCCCGAGCTCGGCGGTGAGCGCGACGGCCGCCGCTCCGGTGGCCTCGTCCTCGGCGATCCCGTCGCCGCGGCGCGGGAACCCCCGGGTCCGTACCCGGCCCGCCGCCTCGTCCTCCCAGGCCCAGGCGTACAGCCAGCCCTCCCCCGGCGGCGGCGTCGGCAGCGCGTCGACCTCGGCGACGTCGGCGAACCGCTGGGTGCGCCGGCCCGTCGCCCACGCGGCCCGTCCGCGGATCCACGTGATGCCGTCCTCCACCCAGGTGGGCACCTCGCCCGCCGGCGGGCGCAGCACGCTCGGCTCGTGGCCCCGGGCGCGCAGCGACCAGGCGATGCCGACCAGCGGGTGGCCGGCGAAGGGCAGCCGGGCGCTGGGGGTGTAGATGTCGACGTGCCCCGAGGGGACGTCGTCGACGAATATCGTTTCGCTGTAGCCCCTGTCTCTTATACACAT
>KL569485.1:15263-22295 GCA_000715685.1 Streptomyces lilacinus | reverse complement strand
CCTCCCGGCCGGGGAGGGATCCGCCGTCCGCCACGATGCCGAGCGGGTTGCCGCCGCTGCCGTCCGGGCCGGTGAACACCCGTACCACCACATGATCGATCATGCGGTGATTGAACCAGGCGGTCCGGCCCTTGACGGCCGCGGGCCGCCTCGGGGAGGGTGACGTGCCCGACGGGAGGACGGCCATGGGGGAGAACAAGAAGCGCATGCTCGCGGGCGATTGGTTCCTGCCCGACGATCCCGAGCTCGCCGCCGACACGCGGCGCCGGGTGGAGCTGTGCGAGGCGTACAACGCGGCGGCGGGTGCCGAGCCGGCCGAGCGGCACCGGCTGCTGGAGCGCCTGCTCGGCTCGGTGGGGGACGGCGTGCGCGTCCGGCCCCCGTTCCACTGCGACTTCGGCCACCACATCACCATCGGGGCCGGGACGTTCGTCAGCTTCGGCGCGGTCTTCCTGGACGCCGCGCCGATCACCGTCGGTCGGGACGTGCAGATCGGCCCGTACGTCCAGCTGCTGACCCCGACCCACGAGCTGGACGCCGAGCGCCGGCGCGCGGGCTGGGAGCGGGCGGCCCCGGTGACGATCGGGGACAACGTCTGGCTGGGCGGCGGGGTGATCGTCTGCCCCGGCGTGAGCATCGGCGAGAACACCGTCGTGGGCGCCGGGTCCGTGGTCACCCGGGACCTGCCGGCCGGGGTGCTCGCGGTGGGCAATCCGGCCCGGGTCGTGCGCTCGCTGGAGGCCTGACCGGCACCGACGGCTCCGCTCGGCTGCTCCGCTCGGCTGCTCCACCCCGGTGACGGGACAGTGTCTGTGATGCGCGTGAGCGGGAAGAGGCACAAGGTGCCCGACATCATCACCGACCCCCTGACCACCCTGGTGCGACGCCACCGGGAGCCCGCCGTCGTGCAGGCGGTCCGTTCCACGCTGGCGGCGGTGATCTCCTATGTGGTGGCGCTGCAGCTGAGCAACGAGCCGGCGCCGCTCACGGCGCCGCTGACCGCCCTGCTCGTCGTGCAGGTCACCCTCTACTCCACCCTCACCACCGGCATCCGCAGGGTGAACTCGGTGGTGGCGGGCGTGCTCATCGCCATCGGTTTCAGCGTCCTGGTGGGCCTGACCTGGTGGAGCCTGGGCCTGATCATCCTCGCGTCGCTCATCATCGGACGGTTCGTCCGCGCGGGTGAATTCGTCCCCGAGGTGGCGATCAGCGCCATGCTCGTCCTCGGCGTGACCCGGGTGGCGGAGACCGCGTGGGACCGGGTGCTGGAGACGCTGATCGGCGCGATCGTGGGCCTGCTGTTCGACGTGCTGTTCGTGCCCCCGGTGTGGGTGCAGCCGGCGAGCCAGGCCATCGAGCACCTCTCGCGCCGCATGGGACAGCTGCTGCGGCGCGTCGGCGAGGAGGTCTGCGGCCACACGCCGGTGGCGGAGGCGGCGGCCCGGCTCCACGAGGCGCGCAAGCTGGACCACGACATCGTCCAGGTGGACGCCTCGCTGCGGCAGGCCGAGGACAGCCTGCGCCTCAACCCCCGGGTCAAGGAGGGCCTGCTGTTCCGGGTCGTGCTGCGCACCGGCCTCGACGCCTTGGAGATCGCCGCGGTGGTGCTGCGGGTCCTGTGCCGCACGCTGACCGACCTCGCCAAGGAGCGCACGGAGGAGCCGCTGTTCGCCAGCGAGGTCGCCGCGTCCCTGCGGGAGGTCTTCCACCACCTCGCCCGCGCCGTCGAGAGCTTCGCCGTCCTCATCACCACCCAGGTCAGCGCCAACGCCGAGCAGGCGGAGGACCGGCTCGTCGAGGAGCTCGCCGCCGCCCGGGCCAGCCGCGACCGGGCGGCCGACCTGCTGCTGGAGGGCGTACGGCGCCACCCGCGCCAGTGGCAGCTGCACGGCGCGCTGCTGGCCGAGGTCGACCGGATCCTCGACGAGCTGGACGTGGAGAAGCGCACCGAGCGCCTCGCCGAGGAGCTCGACCGCAGCGCCCGCGAGCAGCGGGACCGGCACCCCCTGCTGCACAAGGCCCAGCGGCGGCTGCGCAGCAGCGGTTACGGCTGGCGACGGGGCTGGTTCAACAACCGCGACTGACGTGGCACGTCAGGAGACGGTCCGGCAGGCGCGGGCCATCGCCTCGAGGAGGTCCCGCAGGCTCGCGAGGGTCTCCTCGTCGGTGACCCGCCCATCGGTGATCTTGTTGGTCGCGAGGGGGATGCGCAGCGACTCCGGCAGCACCCGGGCGCCCATCATCCCGAGGGTCTCCGCGAGCCACGCCTGGGCCCGGTCGCCGCCGGTCGTCGAGGGGGACGCGGTCACCACGGCGACGGGCTTGTCCACGAGGTCGCCGCTGCCGACGACCCACTCCAGCGCGTTCTTCAGCATCCCGGAGGTGCCGCGCGCGTACTCCGGGCTCGCGAGGAGCACGGCGTCGGCGGCGGCGAGGCGGGCGCGGTGCGCAGCGACGACCGGGGGCGGGCAGGCCTGTTCCACGTCGGGGTTGAAGAACGGCAGCGCGTCCAGGCCGTTGTCGACGGTCAGCACGACGCCGGGCGGGCACAGGGCCGCGGCCGCGTGCGCGACCGCGGAGTTGAGCGAGCCCGCGCGCAGACTGCCGCAGAGGGCGACGAAGTTCAGGGTGGTCATGGGAAGGGATCCTGTCGCACCCCTTCCCCCGCCCCGTGGCCGGGGCCCCGGCCGCGTCCCTACGCCTCCGGGTGCCCCGTCGCCCGTCCCCGCCGGGCCGGTGAGCGGCCGGCCGGCTGCTCGGGGGCGGGGCCGGTGGGGATGGGTGGGATCGGGCGGGACTCGGGGCGCTCCGAAGTGAGCGTCAGGCGCTCGTCGCAGTGCAGGATGTCCTGGGACTCGCCGTCCAGCAGCGTGTAGGTGGCCGTCGTGCGCGTGATGTCCACCCGCAGCCGGTGTCCGCGGAACTGCACCGTGAAGGCGAGGCGCCCCATCTGCTCGGGCAGCCTCGGGCTGAAGGCGACCAGGCCGTCGACCTCGCGCATGCCGCCGAAGCCGATGACGAGCGCGAACCACGTGCCCGCGAGGGAGGCGATGTGCAGGCCGTTGCGGGTGTTGCCCTCGAGGTCGGAGAGGTCCATCATCGCCGCTTCGCCGAGGTAGTCGTAGGCGAGCCGCATGTGGCCCACCTCGGCCGCCATGACGGCCTGGCCGCAGGCGGAGAGGGAGGAGTCGCGCACCGTCAGCTGCTCGTAGTAGGCGAAGTTGCGGGCCTTCTCCTCGGGGGTGAAGGCGTTGCCGCGCAGGCACATGGCGAGGACGAGGTCGGCCTGCTTGACGACCTGTTTGCGGTAGAGGTCGAAGTAGGGGAAGTGGAGCATCAGCGGGTACTGGTCCTCCTGGGTGTGCGCGAAGTCCCACAGCTGGTGGCCGGTGAAGCCCGCCGACTGCTCGTGGACACCCAGTTCCTCGTTGTAGGGCAGGGTCATGCGGGTCGCCGCGTCCCGCCAGGCGGCGGTCTCCTCGTCGTCCACGCCGAGCGTGGCGGCGAGGTCGGGATGGCGCTCGACCAAGGTGGCCGCGGCCCGCAGATTGTGCTGGGCCATCAGGTTTGTATAGACGTTGTCGTCCGAAATGGCGCTGTACTCGTCCGGGCCGGTGACCCCGTCGATGTGGAAGTCGCCGTGGTGGTCGTGGTGGCCCAGGGAGCGCCACAGCCGGGCCGTCTCGACGAGCAGCGGCAGCCCGACGTCCTTCTCGAAGGCCTCGTCGCAGGTGGCGCGGATGTAGCGGACGACGGCGTCGGCGATGTCGGCGTTGATGTGGAAGGCGGCGGTGCCGGCCGGCCAGTAGCCCGAGCACTCGCTGCCGTTGATGGTCCGCCAGGGGAAGGCGGAGCCCTGGAGGCCGAGCTGACGGGCGCGTTCCTGGGCCGCGGGCAGCGTGCTGTTGCGCCAGCGCAGGGCCTGCTCGACGGCCTGCGGCGCGGTGTAGGTCAGCACGGGCAGGACGAAGGTCTCGGTGTCCCAGAAGCAGTGCCCGTCGTAGCCGGGCCCGGTCAGGCCCTTGGCGGGCAGGGCGCGGGCCTCGCCGCGGGCGCCGGCCTGCAGGACGTGGAAGAGGGCGAAGCGGACGGCCTGCTGGATCTCCGCGTCGCCGTCGACCTCGACGTCGGAGCGGGACCAGAAGTCGTCGAGGTACTGGCGCTGGTCGGCGACCAGGCCCTCCCAGCCGGTGCTGGTGGCGGCGGCGAGCGCGGCGTCGACCTGGTCGTGCACGGCGGGCGCGGAGCGCACGGCGGACCAGCCGTGCGCGACGATCTTCTCCACGCGCAGGCACTCCCCCGGGCGCAGCAGCGAGGTGACGGTGACCCGGGCGAGGTCCTCGCTGCTCTCGGAGCTCGACTCGGTCTCTGTCTCTTATACACATCGGGCACCAGGGCGGACTCGAGCACGGCGGCGGCGCGCGGGTCGCCCTCCGCCCGGGGCAGCTGTTCGTTGGCGACGAGCTCGGACTGGATGACGATGCGCATCTCGTCGTCGAGCGGCTCGACCTCGTAGGCGATGGCCGCGACCGCGCGCTGGGTGAAGGACACCAGGCGGGTGGAGCGGACGCGGACGCTGCGGCCGCTCGGGGAGGTCCACTCGGCGACGCGGTGCAGCAGCCCGGTGCGGAAGTCGAGGTGGCGCTGGTGGTCGTGGAGCTTGCCGTAGCGCAGGTCGAAGGGCTCGTCGTCGACGAGGAGGCGGATCAGTTTGCCGTTGGTGACGTTGATGATGGTCTGGCCGGACTCCGGGTAGCCGTAGCCGGCTTCGGCGTAGGGCAGCGGCCGGTATTCGTAGACGCCGTTGAGGTAGGTGCCGGGGAGGCCGTGCGGCTCGCCCTCGTCGAGGTTGCCGCGCCAGCCGACGTGTCCGTTGGAGAGGGCGAAGACCGACTCGCTCTGGGAGAGCAGGTCGACGTTGAGCTCGGTCTCGCGGAGGCACCAGGGCTCGACCATGTAGGCCGGATGAGTGATCATGCGGCTTCTCCCAGCAGTTCGGCGAGGTCGTCGACGACGATGTCGGCCCCGTGCCGGCGCAGCGCGTCGGCCTGGTCGGCCCGGTTGACGCCGACGACGCAGCCGAAGGCGCCGGCCCGGCCGGCCTCCATGCCCGCCAGGGCGTCCTCGAAGACGGCGGCGCGGTCGGGGGCGATGCCCAGGGCCTCGGCCGCGGCGAGGAAGGTGTCGGGGTGGGGCTTGCCCGGAAGGTGCCGCTCGGCGGCGACGACCCCGTCGATGCGTACGTCGAAGAGGTGGTCGATGCCGGCGGCGACGAGGACCTCGTGGCAGTTGGCGCTGGAGGAGACCACGGCGCGCCGCAGGCCGGCCGCGCGGGCGGCCTCGACGTAGCGGACGGAGCCGGGGAAGGCCTCCACGCCCAGTTCCTTGATCTTCTCGAGGACGAGGGCGTTCTTGCGGTTGCCCAGGCCCTGCACGGTGTCCCGGTCGGGCGGGTCGTCGTCGGCGCCCTCGGGGAGGTGGATGCCGCGGGAGGCGAGGAAGGTGCGGACTCCGTCGGCCCGCGGCCGGCCGTCGACGTACTCGTCGTAGTCGTCGTGGGCGTCGAAGGGCCGGAAGTCGGCGCCGTCGCGGCGGCGCAGGAACGCGTCGAAGGTCTCCTTCCAGGCCGCGGCGTGGACGGTGGCGGTGCGGGTCAGGACGCCGTCCATGTCGAAGAGACAGGCGCGGACGGTGTCGGGCAGTCCGAGTGTGGTCATGGTGCTCCGCTTCCCGGCCCGCCGGGGACGTAGTCGTCCGGCAGGTACCAGCGGTGGGGGGCGATGAGTGCGTCGGCCTCGGCGGGGCCCCAGGAGCCGGGGGCGTACGGCCGGACGGCGGGCGGGGCGTCGAGGAGCGGGGCGGCCACCTCCCACAGGCGCTCGATGCCGTCGGAGCGGGTGAAGAGGGCCTGGTCGCCCAGCATCGCGTCGAGGATCAGCCGTTCGTATCCCTCGAGTCCGTGCCGGCGCCGCGTCGAGTCGCCGTAGTGGAAGCTCATGCGGGCCTCGCCCAGGCGCATGGCGGGGCCGGGTTGTTTGACGAGGAAGTCGGCGGCGATCCAGCCTGGGTCGTCGAAGTCGACGACGTAGGTGTTGCACCCGCCGGCCCCGGCGGTGTCGGGGAACATCCGTCGGGGCGGCTCCTTGAAGTGGAGCGTGACGACCTGGCGGCGCTGTCCCAGGGACTTGCCGGAGCGCAGGAAGAAGGGCACGCCGGCCCAGCGCCAGTTGTCGACGTCGACGCGCAGGGCGACGAAGGTCTCGGTGTCCGAGCCGGGGTCGACGCCGGGCTCGGCGCGGTAGCCGTCGTACTGGCCGCGCACGACGTGCGCGGGGTCGACGGGCCGCATCGCCCGGAAGACCTTGGTCTTCTCGTCCCGCAGGGCCTTCGCCCCGAGGTCGGCGGGCGGTTCCATGGCCACGAAGCCGAGGACCTGGAAGAGATGGGTGACGATCATGTCGCGGAAGGTGCCGGTCTCCTCGAAGAAACCGGCCCGGCCCTCGATGCCGATGGTCTCGGGCACGTCGATCTGCACATGGCTGATGTGGTCGCGGTTCCAGACGGGTTCGAAGAGGCCGTTGGCGAAGCGCAGGGCGAGGATGTTGTCGACGGATTCCTTGCCCAGGAAGTGGTCGATGCGGAAGACGCGGTCCTCGTCGAAGACGGCGTGGATCGTGTCGTTGAGGGCCCGGGCGGAGGCGAGGTCGGTGCCGAAGGGCTTCTCGACGATGACGCGGGCGCCCTGCGCGAGCCCGGTCCGGCCGAGGGTCTCGACGACGGAGGCGAAGGCCTGCGGGGGCACCGCGAGGTGGTACAGCCGGCGCGGGCTGCCGCCCGTGGCGCGCTCGGCCGCCCGCACGGCGGCGATCAGCGGCTCGGGGTCCTCGGGGTCGGCGGCGCCGAAGCTCAGGGCGGCCTCGAACTCCTCCCAGGCCGCGCCGGTCGGCGCGCCCTCCCCGAAGGTCGTGACGGCCTCCCGCGCGTGGGCCCGGAACTCCTCGTCGCTCAGCGCGGCCGCCGCGGGCGCCGAGC
>KL569485.1:11808-14976 GCA_000715685.1 Streptomyces lilacinus | reverse complement strand
GATGTGTATAAGAGACAGAGTCCGGGGAGCAGCTTGCGGCGGGCGAGGTCGCCGGTGGCGCCGAACAGCACGACGACGTGGTCGTCGGGCCGTCGGCCCGGCGCGGGCTCCTCCGGGTTCTGGGTGGCCTTCACACCCCCACCTTCGGGCAGCCGCAGCCCGCGCGCGATTCACCTCACCCGTTCGGAGGGGCCGCCGCGTCCGTGCGCACCGGCAGCCGGCGGGGGCCGCGGACCAGCAGGCCGGGGCGGTACGGGAGGGTGTCGGGGTCGGCGGCGGCGCGCAGTGCGGGAAGGGCGTCGAAGAGGCGGGGCAGGGCGACGGCGGCCTCGAGCCGGGCCAGCCGGGAGCCGAGGCAGAAGTGCGGGCCGTGGCCGAAGCCCAGGTGCGGGGCGGCGCGCTCGCCGCCGGGGCCGGTGCCGGTGCCGGTGAGATAGCGGGCGGGCCGGAAGGCGTCCGGCGCGGGGAAGCGGGCGGGGTCACGGTTGGCGGCGGCGAGGACGACGAGGACGGACTCCTCGGCGGGTATGAGCGTCCGGTCGCCCAGCCGGACGGGTTCCGTCGTACGCCGCCACGTCGTCCCCTCCAGCGGGCTCGCGTGGCGCAGCGCCTCCTCGACGACGGCGGCCCAGCGGGCCTCCCCGCCGGCGCGCGCCGCGGCGAGCTCGTCGGGGTGGGTGAGCAGCAGCAGCGACGCGGAGGACAGCAGGTTCATGGTCGTCTCGTAGCCCGCGAAGAGCAGCAGGAAGGCCATGGCGAGGAGCTCGCCGTCGTCGAGGCCGCCCTCGCTCGCGTCGTGGACGAGCGCGCTGAAGAGGTCGTCGCCGGGGGCGCGGCGCTTGCGCTCGATCAGCGCGGTGAAGTAGCCGTGCAGCGCGCCCCACGCCTCGTCGACGGCGCCGGGCGCGAGGGCGTCGGCGGGCGAGCCCACGCGGTAGGTCCATTCGCGCAGGTCGGCGCGGTCGGCCTCGGGGACGCCCAGCACCTCGCCGATCACCAGGACCGGCAGCGGGAAGGCGAAGGCGTCGACCAGGTCGACGGTGCCCTCCCGGGCCAGCCGGTCGGACAGCTCGGCCACCAGGCCGTCCGTCAACCGCTCGATCCGCGGGCGCAGCGCGTCCACCCGGCGCGGGGTGAACGCGGCGGTGGTCAGCCGGCGCAGCCGGACGTGGTCGGGCGCGTCGGAGTTGAGCATGTGCCGGGCGAGACACCCGCGGGCGCGCTGGGCCGGGGAGTCCGGCTTGGGGCGGCCCGCCCGCGCCGGGGGGACGTTGGAGAAGCGCGGGTCGGCGAGGACGGCCCGGGCCTGCTCGTATCCGGTGACGAGCCAGGCGTGCGTGCCGTTGGCCAGCGCCACCCTGGCCGCGGGCCCCTGGGCGCGCAACCGCGCGTAGTACGGGTACGGGTCGCGGGCGAAGCCGGGGTCGGCCGGGTTGAGGGTATCGAGCACGTGCTCATCCTGACCGATCGCCCGGCGGGCGCGGCTGGGGGGTGCGTGTCAGCGCTGGCGGGGCGGCGCTGTGCGGTTCCTACAAGACCGCCGGCACGTGGCGCGTCACCCGTCCGGCCCGCAGCGGACGCGCCGGGTGGCGGGGGCGCGCTCTCATGGACGTATCCGCCCCCGTGGACGTACCCGCTCTCACGGACGTACCCGCTCTCATGGACGTATCCGCCGATCGGCAAGGAGTACCGCGATGGCTCTCTCCCCGAACCAGCTGTCCGACCCCACCGTGCGCTCGTTCGTGGACGCGATCAACGCGGGCGACCGAGGGGCCTTCGTCGCCGTGCTGGCGCCGGGCGCGACGATGTCGGACGACGGCACCGACCGCGACCTCGAGGCATGGATCGACAAGGAGATCTTCGACGCCGGCGGCCGCATGGACGTCCAGTCGGAGTCGGACGGCGGGCAGGCGCTGGTCGCCGACTTCACCAACATCACGTGGGGCACGATGCGCACCCGCTGGCGGTTCCTCGTGGAGAACGGACGGGTCACGCGCTTCGAGACCGGTCAGGCGTGACCGCCGCTCCGAACGACCGCCGCCCCGAGGGGTCGGTCAGCGGCCGAGCGCCTTCTTCAGCTCGTCCTTCGTCATGTCCGAGCGGCCGTGGACGTTCTTCTTCCTGGCCTCGTTGTAGAGCTGCTCCTTCGTCGGGCCCTGCGCGCCGGAGTGGGAGCGCTTGCCGCCGCGCTCGCCGGAGGACATGTCGCGCAGCGAGGAGCGGCTCGCGGTCTTCGACTCGCCGGCGCGGGCCCGCTCCTTGTTGACCGTGCGGCTGGCGATCTCCTTGGCGCGCTTCTCGCTCGCGCCGCGGTCGCGGGCGCTGTCCTTGATGTGCCCGTACTGACGCTCGCGCTTCGGGCTGGAACCCCTGGGCATCTGACGCTCCTTCATTCGCTGTCGTCCCGTGCCGGGCCCTTCCCGTCCCACCCTCGCACGCACCCCGGCGGGCCGCAGGGCGGAGGCCGCCGATCGAGGCCGGGGCGGCAGCCGGGGGTCAGCCGCGCACGTCGGCCGTGCGGCTGACCGTGCGGCCGCGCCGGGCGGCGGCGCGGGCGAAGACGGCCGCGTCGTGGACGGCGGCGCCGCCGGGGTCGTTGTTGAAGTAGGCGTACACGTCCGCCCGGTCGGGCCAGGCGTCGGCGATCCGGCCGGCCCAGCTGTCCAGCGCCTGCCGCCCGTACCGCGGCCAGGGCGCGGCCCGTCCGCAGTGGAAGCGCACGTACCCCCAGTCCGTCGTGCGCCACAGCGGCGTCACCGGCCGGGAGTCGTGGTCCGCCCAGCACAGCGCCGCGCCCCGGTCCTCGAGGACGGCCCGGACGTCGTCGGTCCACCAGCTCGCGTGCCGGGGCTCGACGGCGACGCGCGTCCCGGCGGGGAAGCAGGCGAGGGCGGCGTCCAGCGCCGCCGGGTCGCCGCGCAGGGTGGGCGGGAGCTGGAGCAGGACGGGCCCCAGCCGGTCCCCCAGCCCGGCGGCGTGCCGCATGAGCCGCCCCACGGGCTCCTCGGGGTCGCGCAGCCGCTTGATGTGGGTGAGGTAGCGGCTGGCCTTGCCCGCCATCAGGAAGCCCTCGGGGGTGCGGCCGCGCCAGTCGGCGAAGGTCTCGGGTTTGGGGAGCCGGTAGAAGGCGTTGTTGTTCTCGACGGTGGTGAAGTGGGCGGCGTACTC
>KL569485.1:10802-11517 GCA_000715685.1 Streptomyces lilacinus | reverse complement strand
CAGCCGCTGCGGCAGGTCGGCCGGGTAGAGGTCGCCGCGCCAGTCCTTGTACTGCCATCCCGAGGTTCCGACGAGGAGGGGCATGCGGGATCACTGCCCGGGCGTCCGCGCGGGCTCACCGGCGCCCGCGCGATTCCAGCCGGATGCCGGGCCGGGTGGAGCCGGGGGCGGCGCGGGTAGTTCACTGGTGCCGTGAACTGCGTCTTCTGTGCGATCGTGGCGGGCGAGACCGACGGCCACCGGGTGTTCGAGGACGAGGTGGTGGTGGCGTTCCTGGACGCCCGGCCGCTCTTCCCCGGCCATGTGCTGGTCGTCCCGAAGCGGCACGCCGAGACGCTCACCGACCTGCGGGCGACGGAGGTGGGGCCGTTCTTCGACCGGGTCCGGCGCATCACGGGGGCCGTGGAGCGGGCCATGGGGGCCGCCGGGTCGTTCGTCGCCGCGAACAACCGGGTCAGCCAGTCCGTACCGCACTTCCACGTGCACGTCGTGCCGCGCAACCGCAAGGACGGGCTGCGCGGTTTCTTCTGGCCGCGCACGCGCTACGCCTCGCCGGAGGAGGCGGCGTCGGTGGCGGAGCGCGTACGGGCGGCACTGGCGGAGGAGGCCGCCGGGTCGAGCGGCGCGCCGGGCTAGGACGTCTCCGGTGGTCCTTTCCCCATCCCGCCCTTTCCCGCAACTGGGGGCTCCGCCCCCAGCCCCCCGGGACCGCGCT
>KL569485.1:9609-10485 GCA_000715685.1 Streptomyces lilacinus | reverse complement strand
TTTCAGCCCGTCCGGCCTCGCGTGGACGCCAGCCGCCCGTGAGGTCATATTGGTAGTACGGCACTAGGCATTACGGCTTTTCTCGTCTTCCGGAGCCTTCCGGAGCCGGGCCCCGGGGCCGGAGGTGGATCGTGCGATTCATCGACCGAGTGGACGCCGGCCGGCGACTGGCCGACCGGCTGGGACACCTGCGCGCCGAGAACCCGGTCGTCCTGGGCCTGCCGCGCGGCGGCGTGCCCGTGGCCTTCGAGGTCGCCCACGTGCTGGGCGCCCCGCTGGACGTGATCCTCGTCCGCAAGCTGGGCGTGCCCTACCACCGCGAGCTGGGCATGGGCGCGATCGGCGAGGGCGGTGTCCGGGTCCTGAGCGACGACATCGTCCGGATGAGCCGGGTCGACGAGGACGACCTCGCCGAGGTGGAGCGGACCGAGCAGGCCGAGCTCGTCCGGCAGGCCCACCGCTTCCGGGAGGGGCGCCCGCCGATCCCGCTGGAGGGTCGCACGGCGATCGTGGTCGACGACGGCATCGCCACCGGCGCCTCGGCGTCGGCCGCCTGCCGGGTGGCGCGGGCGCACGGAGCGGCCCGGATCGTCCTGGCCGTGCCGGTCGCCCCGCCGGACGCGGCGGCCGCCTTCCGCCAGGAGGTCGACGAGCTGGTCTGCCTGAGCACCCCGGCCGCCTTCTCCGCCGTCGGCGAGTGGTACCACGACTTCTCCCAGACGGCGGACGAGGAGGTCGTCGAGCTGCTCCGGCGCAACGCCCGGGAGACGAGCGGCACCGCCGAGGACGACGAGGGGAACGGGGGCGGCACCGGCGAGGGCTGCCCGGCCCGCACCGGACCCGTACGGCTGCCGGTCGACGACGCCCGCGTGACGT
>KL569485.1:5440-9331 GCA_000715685.1 Streptomyces lilacinus | reverse complement strand
CGGCAGCGGCAGCAGCCGGCTCAGCCCCCGCAACCGCGCGGTGGCGCAGGCCCTCGGGGACGCGGGGCTCGGCACGCTGTTGTTCGACCTCCTCACCGCGGAGGAGGAGGTCGACCGGGCGAACGTCTTCGCCGTCGAGCCCCTCGCCCGCAGGCTCGCCGAGGTGACGCGCTGGCTGTGGCGCCACACTGACGTGCCGGTCTGCTACTTCGGCGCGAGCACGGGCGCGGCCGCCGCCCTGTGGGCCGCCGCCGACCTGGCGCGGGCGGGCGAGGGCGACATCCCCGCCGTGGTCTCCCGGGGCGGCCGCCCCGACCTCGCGGGCCCGCGACTGCCCGAGGTCACCGCGCCGACCCTGCTGATCGTCGGCGGCCTGGACGAGACGGTGCTCGACCTCAACCGGCAGGCCGCGGAGCGGCTCGCCTGCGAGAACCGGCTCGCCGTCGTCCCGGGCGCCACGCACCTCTTCGAGGAGCCCGGAACGCTGGAGGCCGTGGCGGACCTCGCCTGCGCGTGGTTCACCGGGCACCTGACACCGAGGAGTGCCTGACACCGAGAAGTGGGTGACACCGAGAAGTGGGTGACACCGAGAAGTGGGTGAGCACGATGGAAAAGATCGTCGACTGCAACATCGAGATGGAGTTCCGCGAGATCGACGCCACGACGCAGGCCGACGTGCGCCTGCGCATGCACGACGGCGCCCGGCTCTCCGCCCAGGGCGTCGCCAACCGCAACCCCGACGACCGCAGCCAGCCGCGGGTCGGCGAGGAGATCGCGGCCGCTCGTGCCCTCAACGGCCTGGCCGAGCAGCTGCTCGACAAGGCCGGCGACGACATCCGGGAGGTCATGCACGAGGACGTCCACCTCACCCGGTGACCGACTCACGCGGTGACCGAGCGGGCCGCCGACACCGAGGAGCGAACGATGCCCCACACAGCGGAGTGGAAGGTCAACCTCAAGCTCGTCGAGGACGAGGGAGGGAAGACGACGGCGCGAGCGGAGCTGGACACCGGAACCGCCTCCCTCACCGGCCGGGGCACCGCCCGGTGCTCCCCCGGCGACCAGGACGTCCCGGAGATCGGTGACGAGTTCGCCGCCGGCCGCGCCCTGCGCGACCTCGGCAACCGCCTTCTGGAGACCGCCGAGCACGACGTGGAGGCCCGCGGCGCCGCGCCCGAACCGAGGACGTCGACGCCGTACGCCTGGCCGATGTGAGGCTCCCGGCCCGCCCGCTCAGTTCCCGTCCCACGTCCACTCGGCGACCTCGGGGAGGTCGGTGCCGTGGGCGCGGATCCAGGCGTGGTGGCGGGTGCGGACGTCGACCATCGTCTGGCGGATGGTGGCGGCGCGTACGTCGAGGCCGGGGACGCGGTCGATGACGTCCATGACGAGGCGGTAGCGGTCGAGGTCGTTGCGGACGACCATGTCGAAGGGCGTGGTCGTGGTCCCGGATTCCTTGTAGCCGCGCACGTGCAGGTTGGCGTGGCCCGCGCGGCGGTAGGCGAGGCGGTGGATGAGCCACGGGTAGCCGTGGTACGCGAAGATCACCGGCTTGTCGCGGGTGAACAGGGCGTCGAACTCGCGGTCGGGCATGCCGTGCGGGTGCTCCTCCTGGGGCATCAGCCGGGCGATGTCGACGACGTTGACGACGCGTACGGCCAGGTCCGGGAGGTGGCGTCGCAGGAGGCTCGCCGCAGCCAGGACCTCCTGGGTGGGGACGTCGCCGGCGGCGGCCAGCACGACGTCCGGGTCGCGACCGCCGTCCTCGGTGCCGGCCCAGTCCCAGATGCCGGCGCCGCGGGCGCAGTGGGCGCGGGCGGCGTCCAGGTCGGGCCAGTCGAAGCAGGGCTGCTTGCCGGCGACGACGACGTTGACGTAGTCGCGGCTGCGCAGGACGTGGTCGGCGACCGACAGCAGGGTGTTGGTGTCCGGGGGGAGGTAGACGCGGACGACTTCGGGGCTCTTGTTGAGGACGTGGTCGACGAAGCCGGGGTCCTGGTGGGAGAAGCCGTTGTGGTCCTGGCGCCACACATGGGACGTGAGCAGGTAGTTGAGGGAGGCGATGGGTCGGCGCCAGGGCAGGGTGCGGGAGACCTTCAACCACTTGATGTGTTGGTTGACCATGGAGTCGACGATGTGCACGAACGCCTCGTAGGAGGAGAACATCCCGTGCCGGCCGGTGAGGAGGTAGCCCTCGAGCCAGCCCTGGCAGGTGTGCTCGGAGAGGATCTCCATCACCCGCCCGTGCCGGCCGAGGTGTTCGTCCGTCGGAAGGATCGCCTCCTGCCACGCCTTGTCGGTGCTGTCGAAGACGGCCTGGAGGCGGTTGGAGGCGGTCTCGTCGGGCCCGACGAGACGGAAGTCGCGGCGCTCGGCGGTGTCGGCCATGACGTCGCGGAGCAGGTCGCCGAGGACGCGCGTGGGTTCGTGCCGGGCGGTGCCGGGCTTGTCGACGCCGACCGCGTACCGCTCGAGCGGGCGGATCGGCAGCTCGCGCAGCAGCAGACCGCCGTTGGCGTGGGGCACGGCGCCCAGGCGCCGGCTCCCGGACGGCACGCAGTCCAGTACGGCGGGGCGGGGCCGACCGTCGGCGTCGAAGAGCTCCTCGGGCCGGTAGGAGCGCAGCCACTCCTCGAGCCGGCGCAGGTGATCGGCGTTGGTGCGGACCTCCGCGAGGGGCACCTGGTGGGCCCGCCAGGTGCCCTCCACCGGCAGCCCGTCGACCTCCCTCGGCCCGGTCCAGCCCTTGGGGGTGCGCAGCACGATCATGGGCCAGCGGGGGCGCTCGGCGTTCCCCTCCGCCCGGGCCGCGCCCTGAACGGCGGCGATGTGGTCGAGGGCGGCGTCCATGGCGACCGCCAGGTCGCGGTGCACCCGCAGCGGGTCGTCGCCGGTGACGTGGATGGGCAGGTGGCCGTAGCCGCGCAGCAGTTCGTCGAGTTCGGGCTCCGGGAGGCGGGCGAGCACGGTCGGGTTGGCGATCTTGTAGCCATTGAGGTGGAGGATCGGCAGGACGGCCCCGTCGTGGACGGGGTCGAGGAATTTGTTGGAGTGCCAGGACGCGGCCAGCGGGCCCGTCTCCGCCTCGCCGTCGCCGATCACGCAGGCGACCACCAGGCCGGGGTTGTCCAACGCGGCACCGTAGGCATGGGAGAGCGCATAGCCCAGTTCGCCGCCCTCGTGGATCGAGCCGGGCGTCTCGGGGGCCACGTGGCTGGGCACGCCGCCGGGGAAGGAGAACTGCCGGAAGAGCCGCGCCATGCCGGCCGCGTCCCGACCGACGTCGGGGTACGTCTCGGAGTACGACCCCTCGAGCCAGGAATTCGCCAGCACCGCCGGCCCGCCGTGACCGGGACCCCACACGCACAGGGCGTCGAGGTCACGCTTCTTGATCACCCGGTTGAGGTGGGTGTGGACGAGGTTGAGCCCCGGTGACGTACCCCAGTGGCCGAGCAGGCGCGGCTTGATGTGCTCGGGGCGCAGCGGCTCGGTGAGCAGGGGGTTGGCGAGCAGGTAGATCTGGCCGGCGGAGAGGTAGTTCGCCGCGCGCCAGTGCGCGTCCAGGGCGGCGAGTTCCTCGTCGGTGGGGGTCCCGCCGTGCCGGTCGGCGCGGGGACGGTCGGGGAGGTCCGGCATGGTCGCTCCTTGGTCGGCGTCGGTACGCGTCCACGGGGCGCCTGCCCGGCCGCCCGTCGGGGAGTCATTCCCGTGTGCCCGCGGCGCGACCCGCGCGATTCTCGCCCTTCTCAGGGGACGACGTCGTACGTGTACACGCCGGTCGCGTCCAGCAGGCTGCCCGGCGTCGCCGCGGCGCCGAGCGGGGAGACGATCGGATCGTCGACGCGGTGGCCGAGGAGGGTGGCGGGTGCCGTCATGTCGGGCCGGTAGGCT
>KL569485.1:3586-5179 GCA_000715685.1 Streptomyces lilacinus | reverse complement strand
CCCGGCCGTTGCGCTTCATCCAGCCCTCCCAGAGGCGGTCGACGTTGCAGTGGTGGAGGTAGAAGATCGGGTCGTTGGGCGAGGTGGCCGGCCCCATGTCGCCGGCCACCCAGCGGTGGACCTGATTGTGCAGCCCGGGCCCGCGGAACCCCTCGAGGCGGTTGCGGAATCCCCGGGACATCCCGTTCCAGGGAAAGAAGTCGTACGTCGCGAGGTCCGGGTCGCCGGCGGGAGGGGGCGAGGTATCGTACGCGGCCTTGACGTGGGCCGCGGTCGGGAGGGTCGGGGAGCCGAGCGGCTCCGCCTGTCCGAATTTCCGTTTGAGTCCCCGGTTCACCTGACGCAGGGTGACCTCAGGGGTCATCTCGACCCGTACCCGGAAGCTGTTCGGGTCGCCGGCGTCGAAGGCGAACGGGCCGTCCGTGACGGGGCTGCCCTGGCCGCCCATCCACTCCTGCTTCCAGATCAGCGCCGACTCGGGCGCGGAGAGCGAGCCGTCGGCCGACCAGTCCCAGTACGGGAGGCCGAAGCCGGGCTCGTCCAGGACCCGTTGGAGGTTCGCCTCCAGGAACTCGAGCATGAGCCGGTGCCAGGGCAGGAACACCGGTCCCCGGTGGGCGCCGTTGCGCACCATCCAGTCGCCGCCCGGCGGCACGGGGGTGGTCATCGCCTTGAAGTGCCAGATCACGAACAGGTCGTACGTGCGCACGGGGGTCGGCGGCCCCGGGATGCCGAAGTCGGACGTGTCGAAGGACGAGTTCTCCTGCTTGAGCAGGGTGATCCCGCGGATGTAGGAGTCCCGGGCCGCCGTGTCCGTGACGATGTTCTTCCGTATGACAGCAACCATGTCAGCCGCCTCCCGCGTGGCCGGCGCCGTGGCCGCCGTGCTCGCCATGCCCGTGCTCACCGTGCTCCCCGTACCCCGGGCCCGGTGGAAAGTCATCGGGGAAGTACGCGATGAGCGCCTTCACCGTGTCCACGGCCGAGAGGAACTGGTAGGCGGGCAGGGCATGGCAGTGCACCTCGCCGTCGTCCCCGACCCCGAGGTGCGCCGCCAGCGGCCTGCCGTCCACGGTGATCTCGTAGGTGGTCCTGATCACGATGTGCCGGCCCTCGTACTCGACCTCGCGCACGCTCTCGCTGTGGCCCCCGTGGGGCGGATGGTGCGGCGGGCGCGGCAGCTCGGCGAGGTAGCGGCCGAAGACGTCGGGTCGGGCGGCTGCGGCCAGTTCCTGCGGGTCCAAGGGGATCTCCGGGCAAGGGAAGCTCGACGGACTCGACGGAAGTGCTCGGTCCGGATCCATCGTTCCCCCGCCCGTGCGCCCCCGCAGCGCGAGCGCGTCCGCAAGGGTGACGCTCCACGCCAACTTGACTCTCTTTACGGCCAATTGCCGCATCGTTCACTTCCTCCCCCCTGCCCGTGACGCGTCCCCGCCGGGACAGTCGGAGCGGCTTTCGCGTGGCTCCACACGACGCGAGCCCCACACGACGCGAGGGAGGGATCCCCATGCCCGACATGACCCGGCGCAGGCTCCTCGGTACGGCGGTCGGCGCGGCGGCCGGTGCGGCGGCGCTGTCCGTGCTGCCGACGAG
>KL569485.1:2143-3332 GCA_000715685.1 Streptomyces lilacinus | reverse complement strand
GCGCTGTCCGTGCTGCCGACGAGTGTGCAGCGGGCGGTGGCCGCCGGCCCGGCGGGGAACGGTTCGCTGGGAGACGTCAAGCACGTGGTGCTGCTGATGCAGGAGAACAGATCCTTCGACCACTACTACGGCACCCTCAAGGGAGTCCGCGGCTTCGCCGACCCCGACGCCGTCAAGCTGCCGAACGGGCGCAGCGTCTTCCACCAGCCCGACGCGAAGAACCCCCAGGGCTATCTGCTGCCCTTCCACCTCGACACGCACAAGACCAACGCCCAGGCGATCCCGTCCACCAGCCACGCCTGGGACGTGCAGCACGAGGCCTGGAACGGCGGGAAGATGGACCGCTGGATGCCCGCGCACCGCAGACCCGACGCGGACGGCGCGAACGCGCCGTACGTGATGGGGTACCACACGCGCGAGGACATCCCGTTCCAGTTCGCGCTCGCCGAGGCGTTCACCATCTGCGACAACTACTTCTGTTCGGTCTTCGGGCCGACGTGGCCCAACCGCCTCTACTGGATGACCGGCACCGTCGACCCCGCCGGCACCCGGGGCGGTCCGGTCATCAGCAACTCCGCGCCCCGGCCGTACCGGTGGACCACCTATCCGGAGCGGCTGCAGGCGGTGGGCATCAGCTGGCACGTCTACCAGGAGGAGGACAACTACGGCACGAACATGCTGGAGCAGTTCCAGCAGTTCAGGGAGGCGAGACCGGGCAGCGCGCTGTACGAGCGCGGGATGCGCCGCACGCCCGAGGGCACCTTCGAGGACGACGCCCGCAACGACCGGCTGCCCGCCGTCTCGTGGATCCTGCCGACCACGCGGGGCTGCGAGCACCCGGACTCGCTGCCGGCGGCGGGCGCGGACTTCGTCGCGAAGAAGCTCGAGGCGATCGCCGACAACCCCGAGGTGTGGCGGAAGACCGTCTTCATCCTCAACTTCGACGAGAACGACGGCCTCTTCGACCACGTGCCGCCGCCGGTGCCGCCGGCGGGGACCAAGGACGAGTTCGTGAAGGGCCTGCCCATCGGCGGCGGCTTCCGGGTGCCGTGCCTGATCGTCTCGCCGTGGACGGTCGGCGGCTGGGCGGCCGGCGAGGCCTTCGACCACACGTCGGTGCTGCGCTTCCTGGAGCGCTGGACGGGCGTGCGGGAGCCCAACATCAGCGCCTGTCTCTTATACACATCTC
>KL569485.1:779-1940 GCA_000715685.1 Streptomyces lilacinus | reverse complement strand
ATGTGTATAAGAGACAGGCCCTGCCCACGGACACCGAGGAGCAGCTGCGCCAGGCCGAATGGGAGTCCACTCACCTGCCCCGGCCCGCCTTCCCGGGCGCCGGCCAGAAGCCGCCGCGCCAGGAGCCGGGCACCCGCCCGCGGCGGTAGGACCGACCCGCCGCCCGACGCCCGGACGCGGCGGCAGCACTGGCGCGATGCCGCCGCGTCTGATCCCCTGGAAGGTGGAGGTGAAGCGGCTGTGGAGATCTTCCCCTCGATTCCGCTGGAGGAGTGGCGGGCGTCCAAGGAGACCCTGCACCGGTTCGCCCAGTTCGTCGGCAAGATCCGGCTGGCCGCCAGCGTACGGCGCAACCACTGGTGGAACGTCCCGTACCACGTCACCGCAACCGGCATCACGACGCGCCCGATGGGCCTGTGGGACGGCAACCCGGTCTTCACCGTCGACTTCGACTTCGTCGGTCACCGCCTCGTCGTCCGCGACCTGGACGGCACCGAGGCCTCGTTCTCCCTGCCCGGGCTCTCCGTGTCCGCCTTCCACCACAAGACCCTGGAGGCGCTGCGCGCGATCGGCGTGGAGGTGACCGTCGAGCACCCCCACCCCTTCGATCTCCCGGACAGCGGGAGACCTTTCACCGACGACACGGAACACGCGGCGTACGACCCCTTCTGGGTCAACCGCTACTGGCGGGTACTGAGCCAGGTCTCCCTGGTGCTGGAACGGTTCTCCGCCGGCTACGCGGGGAAGGTCAGCCCCGTGCACCACTTCTGGCACACGTTCGACATCGCGGTGACCCGCTTCTCCGACCGGCGGATCGACCAGCCGGCGGACGTCGACCCGGTGACCCGTGAGGCGTACTCCCGGGAGGTCATCAGCGCGGGCTTCTGGTTCGGCGACGACGCCTTCCCCCGGCCGACATTCTACTCGTACGCCGCGCCCGAGCCCGACGGCCTGTCCGAGCGGCCGCTGCGCCCGGCGGCGGCCCGCTGGGTCGAATTCCGCGGCAGCCACCTGGCCGTGCTCGACTACGACGCCGTACGCGCCACCGACGACGCCCCCGGCACCGTGCTGGACTTCTACGAGTCCGTCTACGAGTCCGCGGCCCGCCTCGCCGGCTGGGACACGGCCGCCCTCGCCTGCCCCGGAGGCTGTCTCTTATAC
>KL569485.1:0-558 GCA_000715685.1 Streptomyces lilacinus | reverse complement strand
CCCGGAGGCGTCACCGACCCGCAGGCCGGCCCCGGCCGGTGAGCGATCGCGGGCGCGGGCTGATGCACCGGGCGGCCGACGCCCTCTTCCCCGGCGAGGAGAACGCGCACGGTGCCCTGCCGGCCATGCTCGTCGTGCTGACCATCATGACCGGCGTCGTCGACGCCGTCAGCTATCTCGGCCTGAACCACGTCTTCGTCGCCAACATGACCGGCAACGTCGTCTTCCTCGGCTTCGCGCTGGCCGGTGCCCGCAACCTGTCGGCCTGGTCCTCGCTGCTGGCCCTCGGCGCCTTCATGACCGGCGCCTGGGCGGTCGGCCGTCTCGCCCGCCGCGTTCCGCGCACGGAACGGCTCTTCGCCCTCGTCATCGCGGCCCACGCGGTCCTCGTCGCCGCCGCCCTGGCCCTCGCCGCGGTGGCGGGCCTCGGGGCGACCGGCGCCCGCGCGGCACTGATCGCGCTCCTCGCCGTCGCCATGGGCCTGCAGAACGCCGTCGTCCTCCGCCTCGCCGTACCCGACCTGACCACCACGGTCCTCACCCTGTCTCTTATACACA
>KL569484.1:27471-30349 GCA_000715685.1 Streptomyces lilacinus | reverse complement strand
AGATGTGTATAAGAGACAGCCCCACGCTCCACAACCCGGAAAGCCCTCATGTCTGCCAACGCGACCCGCGTCCTCGTCCTCAACTCCGGTTCCTCCTCGGTCAAGTACCAGCTGCTCGACATGGCCGACGGCGCCCGGCTGGCCGTCGGGCTGGTCGAGCGCATCGGCGAGGAGACCTCGCGGCTGGCGCACACCCCGCTCGCGACGGGCGGCGGGAAGCGCGAGCGCGAGGAGCGGTTCGCCGACCACGCGGCCGCGCTGAACGCCGTGGCCGAGGAGCTGGCCGCCGACGGGCTGGGGCTGGACTCCCCGGAGCTGGCCGCGATCGGCCACCGCGTGGTGCACGGCGGCAGCGAGTTCACCGAGCCGACCCTGATCACCGACGAGGTGGTGGGGCACATCGAGCGCCTGATCCCGGTCGCGCCGCTGCACAACCCCGCCAACGTCACCGGCATCCGCACCGCGCAGGCGCTGCGCCCCGACCTGCCGCAGGTCGCGGTCTTCGACACCGCCTTCCACACGACGATGCCGGAGTCGGCCGCCCGCTACGCGATCGACACCGAGACCGCCGACGCGCACATGGTCCGCCGCTACGGCCTCCACGGCACGTCCCACGCCTACGTCTCCCGCAAGACGGCCGAGCTGCTGGGCAAGGACCCGTCCGAGGTCAACGTCATCGTCCTGCACCTGGGCAACGGTGCCTCCGCCTCCGCGGTGCGCGGCGGCCGCTGCGTGGACACCTCGATGGGCCTGACGCCGCTGGAGGGCCTGGTCATGGGCACCCGTTCCGGTGACCTCGACCCCGCGGTGATCTTCCACCTGGCGCGCAACGCCGGGATGTCCGTCGACGAGATCGACTCGCTCCTGAACAAGAAGAGCGGTCTGATCGGACTGTGCGGCGACAACGACATGCGCGAGATCCGCCGGCGCGTCGACGAGGGCGACGAGCGGGCGGCGCTCGCCTTCGACATCTACGTGCACCGGCTGAAGAAGTACATCGGCGCGTACTACGCGGTGCTGGGCCGGGTCGACGCCGTGGCCTTCACGGCGGGCGTGGGCGAGAACGCCGCGCCCGTGCGCGAGGCCGCCGTGACCGGCCTGGAGGAGCTGGGCCTGGCCGTGGACGCGGGGCTGAACGGGATCCGCTCCGGCGAGCCGCGACTGATCT
Source organism: Streptomyces lilacinus (assembly GCA_000715685.1). Classification (GTDB taxonomy): domain Bacteria; phylum Actinomycetota; class Actinomycetes; order Streptomycetales; family Streptomycetaceae; genus Streptomyces; species Streptomyces lilacinus. Next base: position 29,181 of record KL569484.1, on the reverse strand, counting down.
CGCCCGAGTACGCGCGGGTCGCGGTCGCGGTCGTGCCCACCGACGAGGAGCTGGAGATCGCCACCCAGACGTACGCGCTGGTCAGCGGTCGAGCGACCAGCTGATCTTGGTCTTTCCCACAGCTCGAATATTCCGCTCCGAAACAAACCGATAGGATCCGCCCCATGCGCCGTTCCAAAATCGTCTGCACCCTGGGCCCCGCCGTCGACTCCTTCGACCAGCTGAAGACGCTGATCGAGGCCGGCATGAACGTGGCCCGCTTCAACATGAGCCACGGGACCCACTCGGAGCACGAGGAGCGGTACCACCGCCTCCGCAAGGCCTCGGAGGAGACCGGGCGCGCCGTCGGCGTGCTGGCCGACCTCCAGGGCCCCAAGATCCGCCTGGAGACCTTCGCGGACGGCCCGGTGGAGCTCGTGCGCGGCGACGAGTTCACCATCACCACCGAGGACGTCCCCGGCGACCGGACGATCTGCGGCACGACCTACAAGGGTCTGCCCGGCGACGTCGTCAAGGGCGACCAGGTCCTGATCAACGACGGCAACGTCGAGCTGCGCGTCACCGAGGTCGACGGCCCGCGGGTGAAGACGATCGTCATCGAGGGCGGCGTCATCTCCGACCACAAGGGCATCAACCTGCCCGGCGCGGCGGTGAACGTCCCGGCGCTGTCCGAGAAGGACGTCGAGGACCTGAAGTTCGCGCTCGCGATGGGCTGCGACATGGTCGCGCTGTCCTTCGTCCGCGACGCCGCCGACGTCCGCGACGTCCACCGCGTCATGGACGAGGTCGGCCGCCGCGTGCCGGTCATCGCCAAGGTCGAGAAGCCGCAGGCCGTGGACAACATGCAGGAGGTCGTCATGGCCTTCGACGGTGTCATGGTGGCCCGTGGCGACCTGGCGGTGGAGTACCCCCTCGAGCGCGTCCCGATGGTGCAGAAGCGCCTCATCGAGCTGTGCCGCCGCAACGCCAAGCCGGTGATCGTCGCCACCCAGATGATGGAGTCGATGATCACCAACTCGCGCCCGACGCGCGCGGAGGCGTCCGACGTCGCCAACGCGATCCTCGACGGCGCGGACGCGGTCATGCTCTCCGCGGAGTCCTCGGTCGGCGCCTACCCGATCGAGACCGTCAAGACGATGTCCCGCATCGTCGAGGCCGCCGAGCAGGAGCTGCTCTCCAAGGGCCTCCAGCCGCTGGTCCCGGGCAAGAAGCCGCGCACGCAGGGCGGTTCCGTCGCCCGCGCCGCGTGCGAGATCGCGGACTTCCTGGGCGCCAAGTCCCTGGTCGCCTTCACCAAGTCCGGCGACACCGCCCGCCGCCTGTCCCGCTACCGCGCGGCCCAGCCGATCCTGGCCTTCACCACGGACGCCTCGACCCGCAACCAGCTCACGCTGAGCTGGGGCGTCGAGACCTTCGTCGTCCCGCACGTGGAGAACACCGACGCGATGGTCGACCTCGTCGACGCCGAGCTGCTGAAGCTCAAGCGCTACAACGAGGGCGACATCATGATCATCACCGCCGGCTCCCCGCCCGGCGTGCCCGGCACCACCAACATGGTCCGGGTGCACCACCTGGGCGGCGAGAGCCGCTAGGCACGGACGACGACGGCCGCCACCCCCGAGGGGGTGGCGGCCGTCGTGTTGTTCCCCGGCCCCGCCCTTTCACCGTTTCCGAAGGGGCTCCGCCCCCTCGACCCCCTGGGGTCCGGGG
>KL569484.1:25423-27244 GCA_000715685.1 Streptomyces lilacinus | reverse complement strand
GGGGTCCGGGGCGAAGCCCCGGGAAACGGGAAGGGGCGGGCTCGGGGAAAGCCCCGCAGGACCCACCGCCTACGGGTACGTGCCCTCGGTCAGGTACTGGCGCAGGTTCGGGATGTGGAGCGTCCCGCCGTACTGGCCCGACTGACGGATCTTCACGTTGGTGAAGAAGATCGGGATCGGCAGCTTCACGCCCGGGATCAGCGGCGGCGGGCTGGAGGGCGACTGCGTCGAGGGGATCAGCCCCAGCAGGTTCCCCTTCAACTCCTCCGTGTACATGGTGATCTTCGCGCCGCCCACGGTGGAGGTCGTCCCCATGCCGGCCACGTGGTACTGCTTGCCCTGGCTGTTGACGATCTGGTGCAGGTCCCTGATCTCCAGCGAGTCCGCGGTGAACTTCAGGACCGACTTCTGCTGCCCGTTCACCATGGTGATCCGCTTGACGCCCTCGTAGGTGAGGCCGCCGAGGGTGAGCTTGCTCGCCTCGAGGTACCAGGGCTGGTTGGGGAAGGCCCGGCGCTCGTTCTCGTCGATGACGTTGGTACGGGGGCAGGGGCGCGGCTCCCCGCTCGGCGAGGCGGAGGCGGAGCCGGACGGGGAGGGAGACGGGGTCGCGGACGGGGAGCCGGACGCGGACGCGGAAGCCGACGGCTTGGCCGTCGGTTCCGCGGTCTTCCCCGGGCCGGGAGTCGCCTTCGGCTCGGCCTTGGGAGCGGCCTCGGGCGTGGCTTCGGGGGCGGGCTTCGCCTTCGGCGCGGCCGTGCTGGGTGTCGGCTGCGGCGTCGGGGACGCCTGCGGCTTCGCCTCGCCCTTGCGGCCGGTGAGAAGGTCGGTCAGCTTGTCGCCCAGGCCCAGCGGGTCGAGGGGGTTCGCCGCCTTGGAGGGCGACGGGGACGCCGACGGCGACTGCTTGGGCAGCGGTGCCGGGAGCGGCACCGGCGCCGTGCCGGGCTTCGCGGACGGCGAGGCGGAGGGCTCGCGGCTCCGGCTCGCGCTGGGTGCGGGTGCCTTCTCCTCGCCGGGCGCGGGCTTCGCCGTGGCGCTCCCGCTCGCGGTCGGCGTCGGCGCGGGCGTCGCCTCCGGCGACTCCTGCGGCGTCTCCTCCGGTGCCGGCGAGGCGTCCGGCGCGGTCACGCACCCGGCCTCACCGAAAGGATTCGGCGGGAGGCTGGGCTTGGCCTGCGCCAGGGTCGGCGTCAGGCCCATGCCCATGAGCACCGCGCTCGGCATCGCGGCGAGCGCGATGGCCTTGCCGGCCGGCATGTGCAGCCGGGTCAGCAGGGGCTTCCTGGGCGCGGCGTGGCGCGGCCCGGTTCTCGCGGGGCGGGCCGGGTGCTCCTCGGCCCCCTCGACCCGCTCGTTGCGCTCGTCGTCAGTCGGCACGGCTGCCTCCACCGGGCTCGCCGGAAACGCCGGCCTCACCGGTCACCGCGGCACCCTCCGCCACCTTCGGCAGCGGTTTCCCCGGCGCCCAGGACACCCCGAGGGCGCCGCCGATCAGAGCCAGCAGAAACCCGATGAGGAAGGCGCCGAAGTTCGAGACGACCAGGGAGACCAGCGCCAGCAGGATCGCGGCGACCCCCGCGAAGACCCGCGACTGCGGCTGGTACCACATGGTCAGGCCGAGCACGATCAACAACACCCCGATGATCAGCGAACCGGCACCGGCCGTCGTGGCCATCCGGATGTGCAGATCGCCCAGGGTCATGGTCTGGTACGGGATGTACATGATCGGCACCCCGGCCAGGACGCACAGCAGCCCGCCCCAGAACGGGCGCCGGCCCCGCCAGTCCCAGAACGTATGGCCCTGTCTCTTATACACAT
>KL569484.1:18128-25164 GCA_000715685.1 Streptomyces lilacinus | reverse complement strand
GAGATGTGTATAAGAGACAGCGAGAGTGTCGATCAGCTGTGGTCGCGTATCGGCGCTCATGGTGTACAGCTCCTCGGGGCTGGCGAATCGGTCGTGCGGGGTGGAGCGGGCGGTGGCGGTACGGGCACGGGTGCGCGAAACACCGCCCCGTACCCGTCCGTTCAGCGCCTCCGTTCAGCGCGTCAGGGCTTGTCGCACTTGGCGGCGCCCATGCTGACGCCCATCTTCAGGCCGGGGAGGGTGAACGTGCCGGCCGAGGTCGCCCAGGCGCGCTGGTCGACGTGGGCGAACTCCACCTCGTCCGCCTGCTGGGCGAACGAGCCCGGCACGTAGGCCCCGCGGCCGTCCTTGCCCGGCGTCGCCGGGCCGGGGCCCTTGGTGGTGGCGTCGACCGCGACACCGATGTCCACGTTCGTGAACTTGGCGTCGGCCGAGAGCTGGTCCGCGTCGATGAACAGCTTCGTCGCCTGGACCTGGTCCTTGCCCTGGCCGGCGGTGAGCGTCATCCCCACGTCGCCGAACGGCGTCGGGATGGTCACCGCCTGACAGAGCTTGTTGATCTCGGCCGTCTCGATGCCGACCACCGCGACGGGCTTGTTGCCCGCCTTGGTCACGTCGTTCGCGCCGTACTGGACGAACCCCTTGCCGTGCAGGCTTTCCGCCGTCACCTGGAACTGCTGGCCCGACACACTGAACGACGCCGCCAGCGCGCCCTGCGCTATTGCCACGCCGATCGCGGCCGTCGCCGCGACGCTGGGCACCATGACGACGGCGAAGCGCCGCCATCTGGTCCCACCACGAGTCTGGGACTTCACGACTTTCCTCCTTCTCGGACGTACACCCCGGGGCTTGGGCTCGCGCCCGGGCCCGGAATGGGAGAAGTGCTACGTCCTCGGGAAGAAGAGCGCCGTCGCACGAGGCGGCGCCAACCGCGCCCGATACCCACCGGCGTTCACCCCCGAGCGACAACCACTGGCCACGCCTTCGCGCAACCGCCGGAACAGGCCCTGCCGTTGGCGGCAGGAACCCCCCTGTCCCTTTGTTCTTCTTGTTCCTCGACCCGGTGGGGACCCGCCCCCGCGAGGGGACGGACCGGGCTGGGCCGATCGTGGTCCATTCACGGCCGGGGCACAAGAGGTTGATTACTCGCGAGTAACGGGCGGATAACCGAAGTGAGTCCGGTCGGCATCGACCACCCGCCCGAGGGTTTCGCAGCGTGGCCGGCGAGAGGCGGAGGAAAACAGAAGAACCCGGGCGAATGCCCGGGTTCTTCTTACTGTCGGTAACAGCCTCGGCGTTTACCAAGTTTTGGTAAAGCGCGGCGGTTGTGCCGCCTGGCTACGCGTGAGGCGCGCGGTCCGCTCGTGAGCTCCCCGTCAGAACAGCGCCCGCGAGAGCGCGGTCCGCGCGGCGACCACGCGGGGGTCGTCGGGGCCGATCACGTCGAACAGCTCCAGCAGGCGGACGCGGGCCGCGTCGCGGTCCTCGCCGGCCGTCCGCCGCACCGTGTCGACCAGCCGCCCGAAGGCGTCCTCGACGTGCCCGCCGACCAGGTCGAGGTCCGCGGCGTCGATCTGCGCCGCGACGTCGCCCGGGGCGTCGGCCGCGGCCTTGCGCACCTGCCGGGCGTCCATGCCCTGGACGCGCCGCAGCAGCTGCGCCTGGGCCAGGCCCAGCTTGGCCTCGGCGTTGGCCGGGTCGTCGGAGAGCACGTTCTCGTACGCGCGCACGGCGCCGCCCAGGTCGCCCGCGTCCAGCGCCTCGTGCGCCGCGCTCAGCACGCCGTCGTACGGGCTCGCGGGCGCCTTCGGCGCCTCGGCGGCCTCGCCCGCCGCACCCGCCTCGAGGGGCGCGCCGACGATGCCGAAGCGCTGCTCGGCCACCGCGATCAGCTGGTCCAGCACCTGCCGGATCTGCACCTCGGGGGCCGCGCCCTGGAAGAGCGGCAGGGCCTGGCCGGCCACCACCGCGAAGACCGCCGGGATGGACTGGACGCCGAACTGCTGGAACAGCAGCTGATTGGCCTCGACGTCGACCTTGGCCAGGACGAACCGGCCCGCGTACTCCGCGGCCAGCCGCTCCAGCAGCGGGCCGAGCTGCTTGCACGGCTCGCACCAGTCGGCCCAGAAGTCGATGACGACGGGCACCTCGGCGGAGCGCTGCAGGACCTCGAGCTCGAAACCCGCCTCGTCGACGTCGAAGACGAGACGGCCGCCGCCGGCCGCCGGCATGCCGCCGCCCTGGCGCTCCGCCTCGGCGCGCGCCTGCTCGGCCTTCTTCTTCGCTTCCCCGGCCGCCTTCACCGCGGCGAGGTCGACCACTCCACTCATGGACATGTTCCGTGGCTGCATGGGGCCATCCTCCCCCCTCGGCGCGGTGAACCGGAAAAATAGCGGTGGCTGACGACACCGGGTCCCCACCCGGCGTCCGTGGTTGTCGCTCTTACGCTACGAGCCGTAGCGTAACTGCACCCCCCACCCTCCCCGCAAGCCCCTCCCGCCGAGAGCCCTACTCGGCGGTAGGGTCCGTGCCATGAGTTCCGCCGCCTCCTCCCCCGCGCGCCGCACCGGGCGCCCGCGCAGTGCCGAGGCCGACCGGGCGATCCTCGACGCCACGCGCGCCGCGCTCGTCGAGCTGGGCTGGGGCAAGCTCACCCTGGGCGACGTCGCCGCCCGCGCGGGCGTCGCCAAGACCACCCTCTACCGCCGCTGGGCCGGCAAGAGCGAGCTCGTCGTCGACGCGGTGGCCGACCTCTTCGACGAACACCTCGAGCTCCCCGACCGCGGCAGCCTCCACGCCGACATCGAGGGCGTCGTCCTGCAGTTCGCGGCCCTGCTCGAGCGCCCGGAGACCAAGACGGCCCTGATGGCCGTCGTCGCCGAGTCCACCCGCGACGGCGCCCTCCGCGACCGCATCCGCTCCGCCATCGTCGACCGCCAGAAGTCCCTCGTCCTCCTCGGCCGCGAACGCGCCCAGCGCCGCGGCGAACTCCCCCGCGAGGACGACGCCACGACGGCGTCCCGCACGGCCGACCTCATCTTCGACGTCATCGCCGGCGCCGTCGTCCACCGCACGCTGGTCAGCGCGGAGCCGGTGGACGAGGAATGGGCCCGCGGCTTCGCCACGCTGCTGATCGGGGGGCTGGGGGCGACGGCCTGAGCCGATGGGCCACGGCGGCTCGCGGCTGACGCCGGAGGCTAGGGCGGGCACGCCGTGCACGGGCCGAGTTCACTGCTACTTCGCACTCCTGAGTGAGTTTCGTGCACCGCGCAGGGCAGACGACGGGCATAGTTCGGAGCGGCAAGCGACCATGGCCCCACGAGCACTGAGGAAGGGAACGAGGCATGGCCAAGACCTTCACCACAACGGTCGGCGGCCGGACAGTAGAGCTGCCGGGCACCATCCACGCCATCCGTGAAGCGCTGCCGGAGGAGCAGCGCGCCGAGTTCGAGCGTGAAGCGGAGCAGGCCGGTGCAGATGAGATCTCCGGCGTACTGGCCCGGTGGGCCCTGCGAACGCCTCAGGCCTACGACCCGGACGAGGAAGCACTTGTCGCACGTCTGAAGGCGGGGGACTTCTCCGGCGTCCGCTTCGACGATGAATCGGAAGACGAGTACAGGAGCGCTGGTTGAACTACCGCATCGCCTATACCGATGACGCTGCGACCGAGCGCCGGAGTCTGACCGCCGAACGGCGCAAGTTGTTCGAGAACGGGATGACCGCCCTGGCGCAGGACCCGTACGGCTGTGGATCCAGCCCCGTGCGCGGCGACCGCGACCGTCGCGACGCGACCATCGGCGGCATCGCGTTCATCACCTACGTTGTCAGTCCGTCCGTGGTCACCGTGACCGTGGTGAAGTCCGTACCCCTGCCGTAACGCCCCGCCATCCGTCCGCCGCAGGGCGCGGCGGACGGAACGGCCCGGTGGCGCGCTCAGAAGCCCGCCGGCTCCGTGTACGTGCCCCATTCGTCGCGCAGGGCGTCGCAGATCTCGCCCAGTGTCGCCTCGGCGCGCACCGCCTCCAGCATGGGGCCGATCATGTTGGAGCCGTCGCGCGCGGCGGTCAGCATCGCGTCGAGGGAGGCGCGGACGCGGGCGTCGTCGCGGGCGGCCTTGCGGTCCGCGAGGACGCGGACCTGCTCGCGCTCCACCTCGTGGCTGACCCGCAGGATCTCCAGGTCGCCGGTCACCGAGCCCTCGTGGCAGTTGACGCCCACAACGCGCTTGGCGCCCTTCTCCAGGGCCTGCTGGTAGCGGAAGGCGCTCTCGGCGATCTCGCCGGTGAACCAGCCGTCCTCGATGCCGCGCAGGATGCCGGAGGTGATCGGGCCGATGGGGTGCTGCCCGTCGGGGTGCGCCCGGAGTCCTCGTTCCTTGATCTGCTCGAAGATCTTCTCGGCGTCGGCCTCGATGCGGTCGGTGAGCTGCTCGACGTACCAGGAGCCGCCCAGCGGGTCGGCGACGTTGGCCACGCCGGTCTCCTCCATCAGCACCTGCTGCGTGCGCAGGGCGATCTCGGCGGCCTGCTCGCTGGGGAGGGCGAGGGTCTCGTCGAGGGCGTTGGTGTGGAGGGAGTTGGTGCCGCCCAGGACGGCCGCCAGGGCCTCCACCGCCGTACGGACCACGTTGTTGTACCTGTCTCTTATACACAGCGGTCTGCGTGTGGAAGCGCAGCCACTGGGCCTTGTCCGTCTTCGCGCCGTAGACCTCCTTCATCCAGCGCGCCCAGATCCGGCGTGCCGCGCGGAACTTGGCGATCTCCTCGAAGAAGTCGACGTGGGCGTCGAAGAAGAAGGACAGGCCCGGGGCGAAGGTGTCGACGTCGAGCCCGCGGCTGAGTCCCAGCTCGACGTAGCCGAAGCCGTCGGCGAGGGTGTACGCGAGCTCCTGCGCGGCCGTGGCCCCGGCCTCGCGGATGTGGTAGCCGGAGACGGACAGGGGCTTGTAGGCGGGGATGGAGCGGGCGCAGTGCTCCATGAGGTCGCCGATCAGGCGCAGGTGGGGCTCGGGGTGGAAGAGCCACTCCTTCTGCGCGATGTACTCCTTGAAGATGTCGGTCTGCAGCGTGCCGTTGAGGATGCCGGGGTCCACGCCCTGCCGCTCGGCGGCGACCAGGTACATGCAGAAGACGGGGACGGCGGGGCCGCTGATCGTCATCGAGGTGGTGACGTCGCCGAGGGGGATGTCCTTGAAGAGGACCTCCATGTCGGCGGCCGAGTCGATGGCGACGCCGCAGTGGCCGACCTCGCCGAGGGAGCGGGGGTCGTCGGAGTCGCGCCCCATGAGGGTGGGCATGTCGAAGGCGACGGAGAGCCCGCCGCCGCCGTTGCCCAGGATCATCTTGTAGCGCTCGTTGGTCTGCTCGGCGTTGCCGAAGCCGGCGAACTGGCGGATGGTCCAGGTGCGGCCGCGGTAGCCCGTGGCGTACAGGCCGCGGGTGAAGGGGTACTCACCGGGCCAGCCGATGCGCTCGAAGCCCTCGTAGGCGTCGCCGGGGCGGGGGCCGTAGACGGGGGCGACCTCGTCGCCGGAGAGGGTGGTGAAGTCGGCGTCGCGCTTGCGCGCCGCGTCGAACCGGGCCTGCCAGCGGCTGCGGCCCGCCTCGATGGCTGCTGCGTCCATGGTGGTGTCGTCTGCCTCTCCGCGCTTCGAACCAAATTTACTAGGACGTCCTACTAAATTTTCGCGCAAGAACGCCCCGGACACAAGGGGCGGCGTGTCCGGGGCGGAAACGTCGGGCGCGCGGGGCCGCGGCGTCAGGCGCGCGGGGTCCGCGGGGTCCGCGGCGTCAGGCGCGCGCGGGGTCCGCGGCGGCGTCGGCGACCAGCGGCTCGATCTCGCGGGTGATCTTGCGCTCGACGATGAACGCGGCGGCCGGGATCGTGCCGGCGATCAGCACCCACACCTGCTTGCCCATCGGCCACTTCGCCTTGGAGCCCAGGTCGAAGGCGAAGGCGAGGTAGATCACGAACAGCCACCCGTGCGCGATGCCCACGACCTTGGTGAAGGACGCGGCACCGTCCATGTCCAGCCCGTACTTGGCGACGACGCCGAGGCAGAGCAGGACGAGCAGGACGCCGGTCACATAGGCCATGACGCGGTAACGGGTCAGCACGCTGGATTTCATGGCAACGAGCGTAACGGCATCTTCCGGGGCGATCTTCGCCGCCCCGCCCGTCACTCCTCGTCCTGGAAGTCCCCGGACGCCACCCGCAGCGGTCGCAGGATGCGGAAGATGTCCCCGCACTCCTCCGCGTCGTACGAACCGAGCCCGAAGTCCATCGCCATCAGGTCCCGCGTGGCGGACTCCACGACCTCGCGCCCCTTGTCGGTGATCGACGCGAGCGTGCCGCGGCCGTCGTTGGGGTTGGGGCGCTTGGCCACGAGGCCGGCGGTGACCAGACGGTCCACGGTGTTGGTGACCGACGTGGGGTGGACCATCAGCCGCTCGCCGATCTTCGACATCGGCAGCTCGCCCGCCTTGGAGAAGGTGAGCAGCACCAGCGCCTCGTACCGCGCGAAGGTCAGCCCGTACGGCTTCACGACCGCGTCGACCTGGCCGAGCAGGATCTGGTGCGCGCGCATGATCGAGGTGATCGCGGCCATGGAGGGCACGGACCCCCAGCGTTGCTTCCAGAGCTCGTCGGCGCGGGCGATGGGGTCGAAGGGGAGGCTGAGCGGCTTCGGCACGTCCTCGAGCGTACCCGTCGGCCACATGCCGACCGGAGCCATCTCGGATATCGGGATCGGGGTCGGGGTCGGGGTCGTCGCTACCGCTCGTCCGAGCCCGCGGCCTCCCGTACCAGCAGCACCGCCGCCTTCAGGCTGAGCCCGGGCTCGGCCCGGCGCAGCTCGCGCACCGCGTGGATCTCGTGGGTACGGGGGTCGACGCCGGTCGCCGCGAGGATGCCGCGCACCCACTCGGCCCGGACCTCGCGCTCGGGGCGCGCGGCGTGCAGGGCGACGAGGCCGGCGGCGCGCTCGAGGCCCGGCCGGTCCTCGGCGCTCGCGCCGGCCAGCGCCTCGCGGATCGCG